>NZ_JBTMXB010000019.1:0-72888 GCF_054489405.1 Mesorhizobium sp. A623 | reverse complement strand
TCGCCCATATCCGCATGCTCACCAGACGCCTTGCAAGATATGGATGTAGTTGAAGCCTTTTCGAGTCCGACTCTGAGAGAACGGGCCCGGCTGGCCGCTGCATTGTTAGAGTTCGATTTGCAGCATCATCAGCAGGAATTTCGTGCCGGCCAGGAAACGGCGCAGATCGGCACCGAGTTTTATCCTGGCAATCCAGGAGCCAACGATAATCAGCGGCTTCATTTGCGCAATGGCGCGCGAAAGCTGCTTTTTGGCGTCAGCCGGTGCATTGGCCGACCATGCGGCGAAGGCGCGGTCCGCGGTATCGCCACGCATTGCCATGTCGCAGATGAACGCGAATATGAACAACGCGTCGCGCGCCTGGGCGCGATCCAGTTTCATGACCCGAAGCGGCGTTTGCTCAAAATCCAGATAACCGACCGCATTATCCCGCAGGAACATATCGCGGGGATGAGGCCGCCCATGGATGAGGCCTGCGGCATGGACGCGGCCCATGCTCTCGGCTATCGCAATAAGCAACGCGTCGTGCCCGGCTTCCTCACCGGCCTGCCGCAAGGCACTCAGGCGCTCCTGTATCGAATCGCCGCAATCGCTCAGAATCAGTTTGCTTTTTTCCTGATAGAGAACGTCAGGTACCGGAAAGCCCGCTTTCGCGAACGCGGCCATCCTTGCCGCCTCTCCCTTCGCTGCGTCTTCGCCGCGCTCCAGCGTCGCGGGCCGAAAGACGGTTCCAGGCAGGCCGATCGAAAGCAGGCTCTGCAGATAGTGCCCCAGGTGCAGCGTCTTCACGTCGATAGACTTGATCCACACCAATTCCGTCCCGACAGCGGCTCGCTGGATGCGGTCCGTCGATTGCGCAGCGAGTGCTGCCCAGTGGCTTTCGTCCGGGTGTTCTTGTAAAACCGCCATGATTTGCGTGCGCTCTTGATTAGTTAGCCGCATACATAGCGCGGCGAGAGCGCACAAGGAAGCCTATGCATTGACCTGACTTAGCATGTCTTCCGAAAGTAAGAACCGGTTTCGGAGTAAGACATGCGGTGGCTTCCACGCCGCGGCATATCCGCATTCAAACCTACGGCATACGCTGCGTCAGGCAAACCGTACCGGCCCCGTCGCCGCAGCGGAAGTCGGTTGGCCTCGTACTCGTCTCGTCCGATTGGCGCACCAATTGGGCAAAGACGACAGCGAAGGTTCCGAGCATCAGGAAAACGATAAGCATACGCAACAGGGGCAATGATCAATCTCGTCTGGTCAGCCCCACGCGACCCATCGACCTTAGCATAAGTTCCCCTGCTTTATGAGAGATGAAGGCATTTTTAACGATTTGACGCGGCGCGGCCGTATCGACCTCGAAATCGCGCTAGCCGGCCATCCCTTTGCAGCGCGCTTGCGCCATGCTACCCCGTTTCGAAGCGGTCCAGATCGCCGCCATCATGGAGCCATAAGCAAAATCGCCAGCCGTTTCGCCTTTGTTTCATCCGATACCGCCGACGCCAAGGCCGCGCTTGCCAGCCTGTCCAAACGCTATGGACAGGCATCGCTCGAAGAGGCCGATATCGTCGTGGCATTGGGCGGCGACGGCTTTCTGCTGCAGACGCTGCGCGACACCATGGGCACCGGCAAGCGGGTCTATGGCATGAACAGGGGAACCATCGGCTTCCTGATGAACGAGTTCCGCTCGGGCGGCCTGCCGGAGCGCATCGAGGCAGCGCTGCCGGAAACGATCCGCCCGCTGGAAATGCAGGCGGCGACCGCATGCGGCGAGACGATCTCGGCGCTTGCGATCAACGAAGTCGCCTTGTGGCGGCAATCCTACCAGACCGCCAAGATACGCATCACCGTGGACGATCAGGTGCGGCTGGAGGAACTGAGTTGCGACGGCGTGATGATCGCCACGCCGGCCGGCTCCACCGCCTATAACCTTTCCGCCCATGGCCCGATCCTGCCGCTGGACGCGCCGCTGCTGGCGCTGACGCCGGTCAGCCCCTTTCGCCCGCGCAACTGGCGCGGCGCGCTGCTCTCGGACAAGGCGGTCGTGCGCTTCGACATTCTGGAAGCGGAAAAGCGACCGGTCAACGCCGCAGCCGACCACACCGAGGTAAAGGGCGCCACATCGGTGACCGTGCGCGAATCGGTGACAATGACGGCTACGCTTCTGTTTGATCCAAGCCATTCGTGGAACGAGCGCATCCTGTCGGAACAGTTTCGCTACTGAGCGCCAGACGGTGTGGCCAGACGGCATGGCTCGAACGCCCAATCGCCGCGATTAAGGTTACGCAAGCACAATTGCGGCATTCCGGCCCGTTTGTGTTGACAAATCGTGGACTTGCGCCTATCGCGTTGGATGTTATAGCAAGCGCGAGGCGCTAGCCGCGACCAAGGTCGCGCTCCCCGAACCAGCCAAAGACCGTCACCATTGTCCTCAGACAGCCACCCCGCTGAAGAAGCGTTGAGTTTTGCAGACCTTGGCCTCTCGCCCAAGGTCCTTTCCGCAGTCACCGATGCCGGCTATACGCAGCCGACGCCGATCCAGGCCGGAGCCATTCCGCATGCCTTGCTGGGCAAGGATGTGCTGGGCATTGCCCAGACGGGAACCGGCAAGACGGCGGCGTTCGTGCTGCCCATGATTACCCGCCTCGAAAAAGGCCGCGCCCGCGCCCGTATGCCGCGCACGCTCATCCTTGAGCCGACGCGCGAACTGGCCGCCCAGGTCGAAGAGAACTTCATTCGCTATGGCAAGAACCACAAGCTGAACATCGCGCTTTTGATCGGCGGCGTTTCCTTCGATGACCAGGAAAGAAAGCTGGAGCGCGGCGCGGATGTGCTGATCGCGACGCCGGGACGCCTGCTCGACCACCGCGAGCGCGGCAAGCTTCTGTTGAACGGCGTTGAAATCCTCGTCATCGACGAGGCCGACCGCATGCTCGACATGGGCTTCATTCCCGACATCGAACGTATCTGCGAGATGATTCCGTTCACCCGGCAGACCTTGTTCTTTTCGGCGACGATGCCCCCCGAAATCACCAAGCTGACGGAGAAATTCCTGCACGCGCCCGTGCGCGTCGAGGTTTCCAAAGCCGCCAGCACCGCGATCAACATCACACAACGCCTGGTGAAATCCGGTTCGAAATCATGGGACAAGCGGCAGGTGCTGCGCGATCTCATCAACGCCGAAAGCGAAAGCCTCAAGAACGCGATCATCTTCTGCAATCGCAAGGTTGAGGTCGCCGAACTGTTCCGCTCGCTGACCAAGCACGAATTCGATGCGGGTGCCCTGCATGGCGACATGGACCAGCGCGCGCGCATGCAGATGCTGGCCGCTTTCCGCGACGGCAAGCTGAAGCTTCTGGTTGCCTCCGACGTCGCGGCGCGCGGGCTCGATATTCCCGACGTCAGCCATGTCTTCAACTACGATGTGCCGATCCATGCGGAAGATTATGTCCACCGGATCGGCCGCACCGGCCGTGCCGGTCGCTCCGGCAAATCCTTCACCATCGCGACCAAATCCGACACGAAATACATCGATGCGATCGAAAAGCTGATCAACCAGAAGATCGAATGGCACGATGGCGACCTTTCGACAGTGGTGGCCAGCGATACCGAGGACGACGCGCCCCGCCGGGGCCGTGGTGCACCACGCCGCGCCGGCCGCAAGGACGACGACAGCAACAAGCGTGATCGCAAGCCGCGCGGCGAGCGTCATGCAAAGCATGGCGATAGCACGGTAGAAGCGGCCAAGCCCGAGCGTCAGCCGGTTGTCGAAGAAGCGCCCGGCGCTGAAGCCAGCGTGCGACACGAGCGCAAGGAAGCGATCCGCAGCGAAAATACGGAGCGCAAGGCGAGGCCCGAGCGAACCGCCGAACGCGGCGACACGCGCCCGCCGCGGCGCGACAACGACCGCTCCCCCCGCCATCATCAGGAAGATAATGACGGCACGGTAGGTTTCGGCGAAGATGTGCCGGCCTTCATGCGCATCGTCGCCAAGGTCTGATCTCGAGTAGCGGACGCCTGGGTAAATTCGGGCCTCCGCTCTATCTCTTTGGTTCAGCAGCGGATTTTCCGAAAGCTGGTATTCGCTTTTCGATCCGACGCTCTCGGCTATCCTTCAACGACTATGCCGCATTCGAGTCCATGGCATGGATTCCCGACACGCTCCGCTCCCTGCGGTCGCTCACGCGGCCGGGAATGACGAGTTGCGAGGAGCGTTCCCCAACCGCCGGCGTTGGAGATTGGCGTAGACGCAAAGAAAATCCGTCATTCCCGACCGTAGGGAGCGGAGCGTGTCGGGAATCCATGGCTCGGGATAGGAACAGCCAAGCGGGTCAGGAAAACCTAAAGCCCGTCGCGATCTTTCAGATTCGCTTGCCGTGCCTTAGGTCGTTGTTTTGTCGCATGTCTTTGCCCCGAAACCGGTGCCCACTTTCGGGAGACATGCTTTAGCCGAACATGAAAACGGCCCCCCGCGGAGCCGTTTTCGTGTTTGATAACAGGGCAGAGACGCGCAATCGAGTGGCGCGCGCCCTCCCCCTCACCTTCAAGTCAGCGGCGAAAGCTGGATCTCGACGCGGCGATTCTGCGCGCGGCCGTCAGTCGTCGCATTGGAAGCTACCGGACGGGTTTCGCCGAAGCCGGTGACGGCGAAGCGCCGCTGGTCGACGCCCTGCCCGGCCAGATAGTTGGCGACGGAAAGCGCGCGGCGCTGCGACAGGTCGAAATTGTGCTGGTCGCTTCCGGTCGAATCGGTGTGGCCGAACACGTCCACCGTAGTCTGCTTGAATTTCTTCAGCACCAGGGCCACCGAGTTCAAGGTCGGGTAGAAGCCCGCCTTCACCGAATCCTGGTCCGAGGCGAAGGTGATGTCGGACGGCATGTTGAGGATGATCTGGTCGCCGTTACGCGTGACGCTGACACCAGTGCCCTCAAGCTGCCGGCGCAATTCGGCTTCGTTCTGGTCCATGGTCGCGCCGATGGCGCCGCCGGCCAAGGCTCCGATGCCCGCGCCGATCAGCGCATTGCGACGGTCGTTGCCGCCTGCAAGCGTGCCGAGTGCCGCACCTGCCAACGCACCGAGGCCGGCGCCGCCGACCGTGTTGGAAATTTTCTGGTCGCCCGTATAGGGATCGGTGGTGCAGGCGCTTGCAAGGAAAGCGGTCGCCATAATGGCGATCACGGTCTTCTTCATGGATTAAGTCCCTCTCAAATTGCGGCCGCGTAAAAAGCGCACCGGTCACCCTTCCTGGCGACTTGTAGCATGAAATGCGGCCAAATATGGAACGCAACGGGCCGAATCCGGCCCAAAATCAGTCCAGGTCGGCCACGGCTTCGCCCGCGCCGCCCTCGATTCGCTGCGACAGCGACGCTTCCATGAACTCGTCGAGGTCGCCGTCCAGCACGCCGGACGGGCTGGAGCTTTCGACGCCCGTGCGCAGATCCTTGACCAACTGGTAGGGCTGCAGCACGTAGGAGCGTATCTGATGGCCCCAGCCGATGTCGCTCTTCGACGCCTCCGTTGCGTTCGCGCTTGCCTCGCGCTTTTTCAGCTCTTCTTCGTAAAGGCGCGAGCGCAGCATTTCCCAGGCCTTGGCCTTGTTCTTGTGCTGTGAACGCTCTGCCTGGCACGCAACCGCGATGCCGGTGGCGATATGGGTGATGCGCACAGCCGAATCGGTGGTGTTGATGTGCTGGCCGCCCGAGCCGGACGCCCGATAGGTGTCGATGCGAACATCGGACTCGGAGACGGCAATGTCGATCTTGTCGTCGACTACCGGGTAAACCCAGATACTGGAAAAGGACGTATGCCGGCGCGCGTTCGAATCGTAGGGCGATATGCGCACCAGCCGGTGAACCCCGGATTCGGTCTTCAGCCAGCCATAGGCATTGTGCCCCCGGATCAGCACGGTCGCGGACTTGATGCCGGCTTCTTCGCCGTCATGCACTTCCAGCACCTCGACCTTGAAGCGGCGGCGCTCGGCCCAGCGCGTGTACATGCGCAGCAGCATCGAGGCCCAGTCCTGGCTTTCGGTGCCGCCCGCCCCGGCATGGACTTCCAAATAGGCGTCGTTGCCATCGGCTTCGCCGGACAGCAAGGTCTCGACCTGGCGCGCCTTGGCCTCGCCCTGCATGGCGCGAAGCGAGGCTTCCGCCTCGGCAACGATGCTTTCGTCGCCCTCTTCCTCGCCCATTTCGATCAGGCTGATATTGTCATCCAGCGCCTGCGTGAAATGCGTTACCGCCGTGATGCCGTCTTCAAGCTCCTGACGCTCGCGCATGAGCTTTTGCGCTTCCTGCGGATCGTTCCAGAGGCTGGCGTCCTCGGCCAGGACATTCAGGTACTCAAGCCGCTTTATGGCCTGATCCCAGTCAAAGATGCCTCCTCAGCAGGGTTATGGCCTGCCTGATTTCGTCGACAATATTCAGCGTTTCCGCGCGCATGGCTGGCTGGTCTACCTTGATTGCGTGAGATTGAACTTCAGTCGGCGCGATACATACGGACGCGGTCATCGCCTGTAAAGCCAAATGGACCCGCCGAAAGGCGAGCCCACCCATTCATCGCGCCAAAGTCAATAAAGACCGCCGCCGCCCGACTGGATCGCCTGGTTGGCGCTCGGCGAAAGCTCGCCGCCGACACCGTTGGAACCGTCGTCGCCCATGCCGATCACCCAATAGCTGTCGGCCGGGCCGGTGCCGGGCTTGAACGCCTCCATGATGGTGCCCGCCTCGCCCTCGCCAGCCCGCATGCCGGTCTTGCGGTTGATGGCGATCAACTTCATGCCTTCTGGCACCTTGAAGTCGATGTTCGGCTTGCCTTCAAGCGCCACGCGCATGAAATCCTTGAACACCGGAGCCGCAAGGCCGCCGCCGGTCGCGCCATGGCCGAGCCCCTTCGGTTGGTCGTAGCCGAAATACAGGCCGACCACGAGATTGGGGGTGTAGCCGATGAACCAGGCGTCCTTCTCGTCATTGGTCGTTCCCGTCTTACCCGCGATGTGGCGACCAAGCTCGTTGATGGTGGCGCCGGTGCCGCGCTGCACGACGCCTTCCATCATCGACGTGATCTGGTAGGCCGTCATCGGATCGAGCACCTGCTCGGAATTGTCGATCAGTTCCGGCTCCGGCTGGTTGTCCCAGGCGGCGGCGTTGCAGCCTTCGCAGCCGCGACCGTCTTGCTTGAACACCGTCTTGCCGTAACGGTCCTGAATGCGGTCGATCAGCGACGGCTTGATCGACTTGCCGCCATTGGCCATGATCGAATAGGCCGAAACCATGCGCATCACCGTCGTCTCGCCCGAACCGAGCGCCATCGGCAGGTAGGGCGCGAGATGGTCATAGACGCCGAAGCGCTCCGCATATTCCACGACAAGCTTCATGCCCATGTCGTTGGCTAGGCGAACCGTCATAAGATTGCGCGAACGCTCGATGCCCGAGCGCAAGGTTGCCGGCCCGGCAACCCGGCCGTCATAGTTCTTCGGCGTCCACACCGTATTGCCGCTCTTGATGGTGATCGGCCCGTCCATGATGACGGAGGCCGGCGTATAGCCATTGTCGAGCGCCGCCGAATAGACGATCGGCTTGAACGACGAACCAGGCTGGCGCATCGCCTGCGTGGCACGGTTGAACTCCGAGCGTGAATAGGAAAAGCCGCCGACCATGGCCAGCACGCGGCCCGTATGTGGGTCCATGGCGACCAGGCCGCCTTCCACTTTCGGCACCTGGCGCAGAAGATACGCGCCCTCGGCGCCCTCTTTCTTCTGCACGAAAACAACGTCGCCCGCCTTCAGCACCTCTGCCGGCGATTTTGCCTTGAGCGATTTGCCGTCGACGATATGGCGCATGGCAAAGCTCATATCTTCTTTGGAAACAGTGCCTTCCGCGCGCTCCTTGACCAGCTCTCCCGATGCCTGCCTGTCAGGCTGCAAGCCGATCGTCAGGCCGGTTGCCGAACTGTCGAGCACAACGGCCAGCGACCATTCGGGCACGTCTTCCAGCCCCTTTACTTCACCCAGCGGCACACCCCAATCGCCCGACATATCGATCGTGGTCACCGGGCCGCGATAGCCGCGCAGCATGTCGTATTTGATCAAGCCGTTCTGCATCGACCTGCGCGCAATGAGCTGAAGCTTGGGGTCGAGCGTGGTGCGCACCGACAGCCCGCCTTCGTACAGCGCTGCCTCGCCATAACGCGCAATGATCTCGCGGCGTACCTCTTCGGTAAAATACTCGCCGGCAAACAGATAAGTCCCACCGTGGCGCGGCGTGACGCCAAGCGGCTCGGCCTTGGCCTTGTCACCCTCCTCGTGGGTGGCGTAACCGTTCTCGACCATCTGATCGATGACCCAGTTGCGGCGCTCGACAGCACGGTCGGCATGCCTGAAGGGGTGATAGTTCGAAGGCCCTTTCGGCAGCGCCGCCAGATAGGCGGTTTCGGCCAGGGTCAGTTCATTCACCGACTTGTCGAAATAGGTGAGCGCGGCCCCGGCGATGCCATAGGCCCCAAGCCCGAAGTAAATCTCGTTCAGGTAAAGTTCGAGGATACGATCCTTCGAATAGGCCTGCTCGATGCGGAACGACAGGATCGCTTCCTTGATCTTGCGGTCGATGGAGCGTTCGTTGGTCAGCAGGAAGTTTTTCGCGACCTGTTGCGTGATGGTCGAACCACCCTGCATCGGGCCACCGGTGGCGTAGCGCAACGCGGCGCGGCCAATGCCCATGATATCGACGCCCGGATGGGTATAGAAATTCTTGTCTTCCGCCGACATGAAGGCGGCCTTCACCCGGTCTGGAATAGCCTGGATCGGCAGATAGAGCCGGCGCTCATGCGCATATTCGGCCATCAGCGCGCCATCGGAAGCGTGGATGCGCGTCGTTACCGGCGGCTCGTACTTGGCCAGAACCTCATAATCCGGCAGGTCTTTCGTCAGATGGCCGACATAGATGGCCGCGCCCGCCGCAACGAGCAGCGCCAGCGTCGTGCCTATGCCGAAAAAATAGCCGATAAGACGAATCATGCCCGCTCCAGTCCATGGTCCGGCATTTTCCTAAACAAACCAGCCTCGCGCGCAAGGTTCTGGAACGGAGCCGATCCGCAATCGCGAACCCATGTCGCCAGGATGTGGACAAAATGCGGCGATCGATAAAATCGGTTTCCGGCGCTGGAAATAAACACGGCCTGTGTTGTGTGCGGGCAACGTCTCTCAGGACGGAGAGGCATCTCAGCCTCCCGCCGCGGTTTTGGCGGACGCGAAAATCTTGATGGCGTTGGCAATGCTTGCGGTCGCCTTGTCGCGCCAATCCGGATCGAGCAGTTGCGCCTCATCCTCGGCGTTCGACAAATAGCCCAGTTCGACGAGAACCGATGGAACGTCCGGGGCCTTGAGCACCCTGAACCCGGCGTAGCGGTGCGGATTGTTGATCAGGCCGACGCTGCTCGACATCTGCCCGACCAGCGTGTTGGCAAAACGCATCGAAAAAGAATGTGTCTCGCGCCGGATCAGGTCGATCAGGATGTCGGTCACTTCGGGGCTGTCGTTCTTGATCTCGATGCCGGCGAGCTGGTCGGAAAGGTTTTCGCGGTCGGCAAGCGCCTGCGCTTCCGCGTCGGACGCCTTGTCGGAGACGGTATAGACCGTCGCGCCCCGGATACCCTTCAAATTGATGGTATCCGCATGAACCGAAATGAACAAATCGGCCTCATGCTGGCGGGCGATGCGCACCCGGTCGTCGAGGCGCAGGAATTCATCCTTGTCGCGGGTCATGAACAAATCGTACTTGCCGGTGGCCGCAAGTTTGTCCCGCAATTCCGTTGCGAAGGCCAGGGTGACGTTTTTCTCGATCGTACCGCCGGCACTTTCGGCTCCGCCGTCTATGCCGCCATGGCCCGGATCGATGACGATGGTGAAGCGATGCGAAGGGGCAGGCGCGACCGGAGCGCCGACCCGGCTGCTCTTGTCGGTCGAAACGGTCGAGCCTGTGGTTTGCGCCTGCACCGCAAGCGCTTCGTCGAATTCCCGTTCGGATGCCGCCGACAGATCCGCGACCAGGCGGTAGCCGGTTGCATCGTCATTCTTGAGCACCTCGAGTTTGTCGATTGCGAACGGCCCCTTACCGGTCAGCACAAGCCGCGAGGCCGTGCCATCGAGCGCACCGTAGCGCACATGCTTGACCAATCCCCTCGCCTTCAAATCCTTGGGATTGATCGAAAAATGCGTGGCAGGCAGGTCGACCACCATGCGGTTGGGGCCACGCAGCAAAAACCACCTTATGTCCGGCTCGCGGTCGAAATTCATGACGATGCGCATATGGGTGGCATCGCCCGCCATCTTGAAGGACAACGCCCGCAGCGGCGCATCCGCGGCGCTGGCTGGCGGCGAAAGAGCAAGAAGAACGACGCTCATCAACAAGAAAAGCACGACGCTGCCGAAACGGCGGGCAGCGCAGACCCTCTTGCTCGTGACCGCTTTAAGCTCCATCTCGGTATCAGCCGCTTTCGACAGGACGTTTTTTCTTGAAGGCGGTTCGCCATCGCGGGTCAGCCCGAAGCTGATTAACGATTGGTATCCAGAGAAGGTTAACCAACCCTTTTTCCGCGACAACGCAGCCGATGCGCCTTTTTGCCGGCATTGGAAATAGGGTTGCCTTCCACCCCGCCTGACCATAAAAGCGATGGTGGATCACTGCAATCCTGGAACCGCCCTTCCACGCAACTTCCTGTCGAAGGCGAAACCAAGGGCGGCCCTCGCATAAAGCGATAAAGGCTGGGTGATTGCGACGGATTTCGCAGGCGTGTGCCCGTGGCGGGGGAATCGTCTGCGTGAGGAAAACGGCATGGGTTTGTCCCGCGCCGGCTCTGTACGAGCAAACAAGCTGGTCCGGGTTTTCCGGGCTTTGGTTCAAAAACGTTATGCTGGCGACGATGGCTTTAGACGCAACTTTGGAAAGGTCCGCATTGAACCGCGCCATTTTGGCTGCGGGCGGTACCGCCATTGCGCTCAGGCTGCGGCCAGCGGACACACAATTATCCGGCATGCACACAAATCCAGTTCCACGGCGGCGGGCCTTGCCCGGCTGGCGGCTGCTGGCGGCTGCCGGAAGGACACAAAACAATGCCCAACAAGATGCTAATAGACGCCTCCCACCCGGAGGAAACACGCGTCGTCGTGGTTCGCGGCAACCGTATTGAAGAATTCGACTTTGAATCGCAGGACAAGAAGCAGCTTAAAGGAAACATCTACCTCGCTCGCGTAACGCGCGTAGAACCTTCCCTTCAGGCAGCCTTCGTCGAATATGGCGGAAACCGGCACGGTTTCCTCGCCTTCAGCGAAATTCACCCCGATTACTACCAGATCCCCGTAGCCGACCGTCAGGCGCTGTTGCGCGCCGAAGCGCAGGAAGCCGAAGACGAGGAGAACGAAGAAACAGAGAGCGAAGGCCGCAATGACCGCGGCCGTCGTGGACGCCGCCGTGGCGGCAAGGGCCGCGAGCGCGCCGGACATCACCCTGAAGCCGGTGCAGCCAGCGAAAACGACGATGAAAACGGCGCCGGCGAAGACGGCGACGAGACCGAGGATCGTGGCGTCGTACAGGCTCTCGACACCGAGGAAGCCGCTCCCCCTGAAAATGGCGAAGAGCCCGCTGCCGCTGCTGAAACCGAAGAGCCTGCCGCCGCCGCTACTGAGACCGAATCGCCCGACGAAGGCGGCTCCTCGATTGCGGCCAGCGTCGACGCCGACGTGATTTCCGAAGCAGCGCCGGCTGGCGAGCCCACGGAGGCGACCTCCGACGACAACGATCGCGGCATGCTGGAGGAAGTCCACCACGCCAGCCACGACGACCACGAGATCGAATCGGTAGGCGCGGAAGACGCGCTGGAAGAGGTGCGCAACCGCCGCAAGCCGGCGCGCCGCCAATACCAGATCCAGGAAGTCATCAAGCGCCGCCAAATCCTGTTGGTGCAGGTGGTCAAGGAAGAACGCGGCAACAAGGGTGCCGCCATCACCACGTACCTGTCGCTTGCCGGCCGCTATTCGGTGCTGATGCCGAACACCGCGCGCGGCGGCGGCATTTCGCGCAAGATCACCAACGCGCAGGACCGCAAGCGGCTCAAGGAAGTCGTCGCCGATCTGGAGGTGCCGCAGGGGATGGGCGTTATCCTGCGTACCGCAGGCGAGAGCCGCACCAAGGCCGAGATCAAGCGCGACTACGAATATTTGATGCGCCTGTGGGAGAATGTGCGCAACCTGACACTCCAGTCGACGGCCCCTTCCCTCGTTTATGAGGAAGGCTCGCTGATCAAGCGGTCGGTGCGCGACCTCTACAACAAGGAAATCGACGAGGTGCTCGTCTCTGGCGAGGACGGCTATCGCGAGGCCAAGGACTTCATGCGCATGCTGATGCCCAGCCATGCGAAGGTGGTGCAGCCTTACCGCGACACGACGCCGATCTTCGTGCGCAGCGGCATCGAGGCGCAACTCGACCGCATGCTGCAGCCGCAGGTGACGCTGAAGAGCGGCGGCTACCTCATCATCAACCAGACCGAGGCGCTGGTCGCGATCGACGTCAACTCCGGGCGTTCCACCAAGGAGCATTCGATCGAGGAAACGGCGCTCCACACCAATCTGGAAGCGGCCGAGGAAGTGGCGCGCCAGTTGCGGCTGCGCGATCTTGCCGGCCTCATCGTCATCGACTTCATCGACATGGAGGAGAACCGCAACAACCGCGCTGTCGAAAAGCGGTTGAAGGATCACCTCAAGAACGACCGCGCCCGTATCCAGGTCGGCCGCATCTCGCATTTCGGCCTGATGGAGATGTCGCGCCAGCGCATCCGCGCCTCGGTGCTGGAATCGACCATGAAGCCCTGCCCGCATTGCGGCGGCACCGGCCATGTGCGCTCGGACTCGTCGGTGGCGCTGGCCGTGGTGCGTGCGATCGAGGAATTCCTGCTCAAGGATTCCAAGTGCCACATCACCGTGCGCACCCCGGCGGCAACAGCGCTTTACGTGCTCAATCACAAGCGCGGCACGCTGGTCGAACTGGAAAGCCGGTTCGGCCTGACGATCACCATCGAAGCGGACGACACGGTCGGCGCTCAGCTCTACGCGATCGCACGCGGCCCGGTTGCGGAAAAGCCGGTCGGCTTCGTCGAAGCGCGCGCCCTTCCCGTCTATGACGAGCCGGAAGAGCCGGAAATCGTCGAGGAAGAGGACGAAGAAACTTCCGAAGCCGCAGCCGAGGAAACGCCCCGCCAGACCCAGCAGCAGCATGCCCGGCCAAGCGAAGACGGCGAAGGCCGTGACCGCAAGCGTCGGCGTCGGCGTCGGCGTCGTGGCGGCAAGGATCGCGAACACGGCGATACCGAGCATGGCGACAATGGCAACGGCGAAAACGGCCAAGAATCGGCTGCGGACGACGCCACCTCCGAGAACGGCGAACCCGCCGTTGCAGGAACAGACGGCAACGGCGTTGTTGCCGATGCGACAGAAGCCTCGACCAACGACGTGACCGAAGCGTCCGACGACGCACAGGGCAAGAAGCGTCGGCGCGGCAAGCGCGGCGGAAAGCGCAATCGCCCGGACGAAGGCGAGCAGACTGCCGAAGCCAACGCCGAAGGCGATGCAGCCCCGGTCGCAACCGAAGGCGATGCCATCTCCGAAGCTCCAGCGGCTGAAGAGCCGGTGGCTGCACCGACCGAAGTACAGCCGGAAGAAAAGCCGAAGAAGCCGCGCCGCGTAGCCAAGCCGAAGAAGGCAGCCGCTGCGGAAGAGGTTTCCGAGGCCGTTGCCGAAGCGCCGGTAGAAGCACCTGCCGAGCCGGTGGCTGAAGAAGTGGCGGCGGCTCCGGCCGAGAAGAAGCCGGCCAAGCCCCGCGCGCCGCGCCGCAAGCCGGCGGCGGCTGCAGCGGAAGCTGTGACCGAACCTGCTGCGGCACCGGTAGCCAAGCCTACAGAAAAGGCCAAGCCGGCTGAAAAGACCAAGCCAGTTGAGGCTGAAGAAGAAACCGAGGGAAAGCCGAAGCGCGCCGGTTGGTGGCAGCGCAAGGGTTTCTTCTAGGATTCCAGCTAGTTAAGCCGAACACCTGACAAAAACCCCGCACTGTCGAAAGACAGCGCGGGGTTTTTTTTGCTACTGAACGGGTCGGAAAGACATTGGCTGCATCAGCGCAAGGCAGCCAAAAACGACCGACAATTGCAGCCGAAACGGCGATCCCTACGGGGCGAAGATCGACCAGTTCATCCGCTTCGCCAGCTTTTCGAGCGCGATCGAACCCAGACGCGAATTGCCGTTGGCGTTGAGGCCGGGAGACCAGACGGCGAGTGAGGCGAGGCCGGGCACGATGCCCAATATGCCGCCGCCGACGCCGCTCTTGGCGGGAATGCCGACGCGGAAGGCGAAATCGCCCGAGCCGTCATAATGGCCGCAGGTCAGCATCATCGCGCTGATGCGCCGAGCGCGCTCGCCCGACACCACCGTATGCCCCGACAGCTTGCCGTCATTGGCAAGAAACCGCCCGGCAAACGCCAGTTGCCGGCAACTCATGGCGATGGCGCAGTGGTGGAAATAGACGCCCAGCGCCAGTTCCGGCGCATGGTTGAGATTGCCGAACGACTTCATGTAGTTGGCCAGCGCAAAGTTGCGAAAGCCGGTCGCGCGCTCGGAAGCCGCCACTTCGCGGTCGATGACGATGGTTTCGTCGTCGGCGAGGAAGCGGATGAAGCGCAAAATCTCGCCGATCGCCTCGCGCGGCTCATGCCCGGCAAGCAGGATATCGGAAACGACGATAGCACCCGCATTGATGAGCGGGTTTCTCGGAATGCCGTTCTCGTGCTCCAACTGCACGATCGAGTTGAACGGATTGCCCGACGGTTCGCGCCCTACCCGCTTCCACAAGGCGTCGCCGATATGGCCGAGCGCCAGCGTCAGCGTGAACACCTTGGAGATGCTCTGGATCGAAAATGCTTCGTCAGCGTCGCCCGCGCTCAGCACGCGGCCGTCATTGGTGGCGACCGCGATGCCGAATTTTTGGGGATCGACCTTGCCCAGTTGTGGAATATAGCTGGCGACCTCGCCCCGGTCGGTGCGCTCGGCCATTTCGGCTGCGATGTCGACAAGCGCCTGCCCGAGTTCGAATTCCGGTTCGGACATGGCGCTATCTCAACCAGCGCTCGATGCGATCCAATGCCTCGACCATATCGTCATGGCTGCCGGCATAGGAAAAACGCATGGTGCGATGGCCATGACGCGGATCGAAGTCGCGGCCGGGCGTCGCCGCGACATGCGCCTCGGCCAGCATGCGCCTGGCGAACGCCATGCTGTCATTGGTAAGCCTGGTAACATCGCAGAAGGCGTAGAACGCCCCGTCCATCGGTGCGGCCAACGGAAAACCGAGTTCCGGCAGGCGTTTCGCCAACAGTTCGCGGTTCCAGGCATAGCGCGCCTTGATTGCGTCCAGTTCCACGGTCGCATTGAACGCCTCGGTGGCAGCTACCTGTGACAATTCCGGAGCGGAGATGTAGAGGCTTTGCGCGATGCGCTCCACCGGCCGTACCAGCTTCTCCGGCAACACCATCCAGCCGATGCGCCAGCCGGTCATGCAGTAATATTTGGAAAACGAATTGATGACCGTCACGTCCGCGCCATAGGCGAGCGCCGAGGTGTCGGGCGCGTCGAAGGCCAGCCGGTGATAAATCTCGTCAGAAATCACCGCGATGCCCAAGTCGTTTGCCGTCTCCACCAGGGCGGCCAGTTCGGCGGCCGGAATAACGGCACCGGTCGGGTTCGCCGGGCTGGCGAACAGCACGCCCTTCAGCGGCTTATCGCGATGCGCCGCCTTCAAGTGCTCGGCGTGGAGATAGGCTTCCCCCTCCAGCTCGATCTCGACGATTTCGATGCCGAGCGCCGCCATGATGTTGCGATAGGCGGGATAGCCCGGTGCCGCGATGGCGACGCGGTCGCCCGCGTCGAACATGGCCAGGAAAGCCAGATTGAAGGCCGCCGACGAGCCGGTTGTCACCGCGATCCGCCCCGGCTCGACGGCGATGCCATAATGATCGGTGTAGTGGCCGGCGATGGCTTTGCGCAACGTGGCCAGGCCAAGCGCGTCGGTATAGCCGATGCGCCCATTCGCCAGCGCAAGCCGCGCTGCCTCGCGCACTCTGGCCGGTGCGGGATCGGAAGGCTGGCCGACGGCCATGGAAATGACGGGCGCGCCCGCCGCCTTCAGCCGGTTCGCCTCCGCCAGAATATCCATGGCGTGAAACGGTTCGACCTCACCGCGCCGCGAAAGCGAAACAACCATTCTGCTCGATCCCATTCTGCTCGATCTTTGTTGGCCATGTAGCCTCTGGCCGCACAAATGCCCGATTGGTGTGAGGTTCACAAGTTGATGAAGTTTTTCGCGCTGCCTTTTATTCCGGGGCCGCCTCGGCTACCAGTGGACGCATCATGCTGAGCCTGTCACGCCCGACTTTGACCTTCGCCGGGACCATGCGCGCCTTCGCCACGCTGTCGCTGGGCGCGGTAATGGCTGTCGCCAGCGCGGTTACCGCCTTTGCACAGAACGTGCCGGTGGTCCGCGACGCCGAGATCGAGGCGCTGGTGCGCGACTATGCACGGCCTATCTTCAAGGCGGCCGGCCTGTCCAACGCCGGCATCCAGATCATCCTGGTCAACGATACCAGCTTCAACGCGTTCGTTGCCGGACGCCGGCTGTTCATCAATACCGGCGCGCTGATGCAGGCCGAAACGCCCAATGAAATCATCGGCGTCATCGCGCATGAGGTCGGCCACATCGCAGGCGGGCACCAGCAGCGCCTGCGCGACCAGCTCGAACGTGCCAAGACCATGGCCATCGTCGCCGGATTGCTCGGCGCAGGCGCGATGGTGGCGGGTGCCGCAACCGACAACAGAGGCCTTGCAGGCGCCGGCATGGGCCTTGCCACGGGCGGCGGCGAGGTAGCGCGCCGCACCTTGCTCACCTATCAGCGCGGCGAGGAAATGACCGCCGACCGTTCGGCGATAACCTACCTCAACGCCACCGGCCAGTCCGGCAAGGGCATGCTCAAGACCTTCGAGCGCTTCCAGAGCGCCCTGTCGCTGTCAGGCGCGCAGATCGACCCCTACCGGATCAGCCACCCGATGCCGCAGGACCGCATCTCCAACCTGCAGACCCTTATCCAGAAAAGCCCCTACTACGATCAGGTCGATCCGGCAGCGCTTCAGCAGCGCCACGACATGATGCGCGTCAAGATCGCCGTCTATACCAAGGGTCAGGCGGCGGCTTCGCGCCTGCTGCGCCAGACCGACGACAGCCTCGCAAAACGCTACGGCGATGCGCAATCGACCTATCTGTTCGGCAACCCGCGTTCGGCTTTGACCAAGACCGACGCCTTGATCAAGACCCAGCCGAAAAACCCCTATTTCCAGGAATTGCGCGGCGACATCCTGATGAAGATCAACAAGCCGAAGGACGCCTCGGTCGCTTATGGAAAGGCCGTCAGCCTCGACCCGGCCAAATCTGGACTGTTGCTCATCTCCGACGGACAGGCGCTGTTGGCGACGGGGACAAAAGCCTCAACGAAGGACGCCATTTCCAGGATAAAGGCTGGCCTGCAACGCGATAGCGAGAACTCGGCCGGCTATCGCTATCTGGCGCAGGCCTATGGCGAACTTGGCGACATAGCGAATGCGGACCTGGCCACCGCCGAGAGCCACTACTATTCCGGTTCCTACCAGAACGCGAAAATCTTCGCGGCGCGCTCCCAGCAGAAATTCAAGCGGGGCGAGCCGGGATGGCTTCGCGCGCAGGACATTATAAATTACCGGCCATCCGGCAAGAAGAATTGAACCCTTCTGCGGCGAGCATCGCCGCGAGGAAACAGGCGCAAAGGATAAAGAGATGAAAAGAGCAACTCTGCTCGGAACCACGGTGGCAATCGCTTGCGCCTTGCTGGCAGTCGGCTTCGCCGCTGGCGGGCTTCAACCGGCCAATGCCGAAACAGCGGCCAAGACGGTAGATGCCGCACCTGCGGCCACCAAGGTCGACCGTATGGAGATCGAAGCCATCGTGCGCGATTACCTGCTGAAGAACCCGGAAGTGCTGCTGGAAGTGCAGGACGCGCTTGAGGCGAAACAGAAGGAAGAGCAGCAGATCGCTCATCTGGGCGTTATCAAGGACGCCAAGGACGCAATCTTCAATTCGGCGTTCGACGGCGTCGTCGGCAACCCGAAGGGCAAGGTCACCATCGTCGAGTTCTACGACTACAATTGCGGTTTCTGCAAGCGCGCCATGGAGGACATGCAGGCGCTGACCAAGGCCGATCCCGACCTGCGCTTCGTGCTGAAGGAATTCCCCATCCTTGGGCCTGACTCGCAAAAGGCCAGCGTCGTTTCGATGGCGTTCCACAAGATGATGCCGGAGAAGTACGGTGAATTCCACAGCGCCCTTCTCGGCGGCCAGGGCCGCGCCACGGAAGCGGCCGCGATCAAGATCGCCCTGTCGCTCGGGGCGGACGAAGCCAAATTGCAAGAGGGCATGAAGGACCCGACGATCCTCGAAGCCATCTCCAGCACCTACGATCTGGCCAACAAACTCGCCATTACCGGCACCCCGTCCTATGTCGTCGGCAACGAGGTGGTATTCGGCGCTTTGGGCCAGGATGTACTGGCGGAGAAGATTGCGGCTGCCAAAGCCGCGCTCTGAGACCCATTTTCGCCGCATGGCAGGCAATTGTGGCCGCTGTGGACAGCGCAAGAACGTACTTGCGCTCTTCTCGCAGCGGTCTATGCCCGTTATAGAGGTAGGACTTGATAGAGGATAGGGCTCGGCGCGCTATCGACTGCGGTGCCGGGAAAGGTCGACATTTTTGAAAACGGTTTTCGTTCTGAACGGTCCCAATCTGAACATGCTCGGCAAGCGCGAGCCGGGGATCTATGGATCGAAGACGCTCGACGACATTGCCGCTGAATGCAGGCAAGCCGCTGCAACGCTGGGGATCGAGATCGACTTCCGCCAATCCAACCACGAGGGCGATCTGGTGGGATGGATACAGGAGGCGGCTAAGGCTGCCGGCGGCGTCGTCATCAATGCCGGGGCTTATACCCACACGTCCATCGCCATTCACGATGCCATCGCCGCAGTTGCCCCGACGCCCGTTGTAGAGGTGCACCTGTCCAACATTCATGCGCGGGAATCCTTCCGCCACAAATCCCTGGTCGCGCCCCATGCCGTGGGCATGATTTGCGGTTTCGGATCACTCGGCTATACGCTGGCCCTTCAGGCGCTGGCTGCCCGTATCTGATGCCCGGACCTGAGAAATGACAAAAGAAAGTTCTCCTATGACGACAAAGAAATCCGGTGTTGACCAGCAGTTGGTGCGTGACCTCGCGGGCATCCTGAACGATACCAACCTCACCGAAATCGAAGTCGAGCTTGGCGATCTCAAGGTTCGGGTGTCCCGGCAGTCGGCGGTTCATGCCATTGCCGCGCCGCAGTCTTACGCGCCGCCGGCACCGGTGGCAGCGGCAGGCATCGCACCGGCCGCCGTGGCGGAGCCCTCGAAGAACGCGGTTACCTCGCCCATGGTCGGCACCGCCTATCTTTCCCCTTCGCCCGATGCCAAGGCTTTCATCGAAGTCGGCCAGTCGGTCAAGGAGGGCCAGACGCTGCTGATCATCGAAGCGATGAAGACGATGAACCAGATACCCTCGCCGCGTTCCGGAACGGTCAAGGCGATCCTTATCGAGGATGCCCAGCCGGTTGAATACGGCATGCCGCTCGTGGTCGTCGAGTAAGCCCGGGAACAGGCGCAAAACATGTTCCAGAAAATCCTCATCGCCAATCGCGGCGAAATCGCCCTCCGGGTGCTGCGCGCCTGCAAGGAACTCGGCATCCAGACGGTCGTGGTCCATTCGACGGCCGATGCCGACGCCATGCATGTGCGGCTCGCCGACGAAAGCGTGTGCATCGGCCCGCCGCCATCGCGCGACAGCTACCTCAACATCCACCAGATCGTCGCCGCTTGCGAGATCACCGGCGCGGATGCTGTGCATCCCGGCTACGGCTTCCTGTCCGAGAACGCGAAATTCGCGGATATCCTGGCGGCCCACAACATTACCTTCATCGGCCCCTCCGGCGACCATATCCGCATCATGGGCGACAAGATCGAGGCCAAGCGCACCGCAAAGCGGCTTGGCATCCCGGTCGTGCCCGGTTCGGACGGCGCGGTCAGCGAGGAAGTCGACGCCAAGCGCATTGCGGCCGACATCGGCTATCCCGTCATCATCAAGGCGACGGCAGGCGGCGGCGGTCGCGGCATGAAGGTCGCCCATTCGGAAGACGATCTGATCGAGGCCCTCCAGACGGCCAGTAAGGAAGCCGGTGCCGCCTTCGGCAACGAGGCCGTCTATATCGAAAAATATCTCGAAAAGCCGCGCCATATCGAAGTCCAGGTGTTCGGCGACGGTTTTGGCAACGGCGTGCACTTTGGCGAGCGCGATTGCTCCTTGCAACGCCGCCACCAGAAAGTTTGGGAAGAAGCCCCCTCGCCAGCCCTAAACGCCGAAGAACGCGCCCGTATTGGCGGCATTTGCGCCAAGGCGATCGCCGATCTCGGCTATTCCGGCGCCGGAACCATCGAATTTCTCTACGAGAACGGCGAATTCTACTTCATCGAGATGAACACGCGCCTGCAGGTCGAGCACCCCGTGACCGAGGCAATCACCGGCATCGATCTGGTGCACGAGCAGATTCGCGTGGCCTCCGGCAACGGGCTTTCCGTCAAGCAGGAAGACATCCGCTTCCAGGGCCACGCCATCGAATGCCGCATCAATGCCGAGGATGCGCGCACCTTCGTCCCCTCGCCCGGCACCATCACGCATTTCCATACGCCCGGCGGCCTCGGCATCCGTGTCGATTCGGGCGTCTATTCGGGCTACCGGATCCCGCCCTATTACGATTCGCTTATCGGCAAACTGATCGTGCATGGCCGCAACCGGGTCGAGTGCATGATGCGGCTCAGGCGCGCGCTGGACGAATTCGTGGTGGACGGCATCAACACGACGCTGCCGCTGTTTCGCGATCTCGTCGGCAATCCCGACATCGCCAATGGCGACTACGACATTCACTGGCTGGAAAAATATCTGGCCGCCAAGACCGACTGATTGCGGCGCGGCGCGATGACACGTCCCTACGCGCCGGGCAACCGCATCCCGACCGACCTTCTGCTCAAGGCCTATGCGTCGGGCGTTTTTCCCATGGCCGAAAGCGCCACGGACCCGGAGATATTCTGGGTCCGGCCGGAAACACGCGGCATCATCCCGCTCGACGCATTCCACGTTCCAAGAAGCTTGCGGAAGACGCTGCGCAAGGCTCCGTTCGACATCCGCTTCGATTTCGATTTCGAGGCGACGATCGAGGCTTGCGCGCAAGAGCGGGAAGAACGCCGTTCGACCTGGATCAACCAGCCGATCCGCGAGGCTTATGTCCAGCTTCACCGCATGGGACGCTGTCATTCCGTCGAGGCCTGGCAGGACGAAAAACTGGTAGGCGGGCTTTACGGCCTGTCGCTCGGCCGCGTCTTTTTCGGCGAAAGCATGTTTTCCAAGGCAACGGACGCCTCAAAGATCTGCCTCGTCCATCTGGTCGCGCGCCTCAACGAGCGCGGCTTCGCGCTGCTCGACACGCAGTTTACCACCGAGCACCTGAAGCATTTCGGTGCAATCGACGTGCCGCGCGGAAAATACGAAAAGATGCTGGCCGAGGCCCTGAAGAGCGAAGCCGTTTTTTTCCCCTGAAGTATAGAGGCTCGAATCGAAGCCTCGGTATCCAGCGCCTAATTTGCGTTGGTATCTGCCGGCGGCTGCGTGGCCGCAGCTTTGGCGGGTTTTCCCTTGGCCGCAGGCGCCTTCGCATTATCCGGTGCCGGCACGGCGGACTTCTGCTTGCAGGCTTTCAGCCACACGTCATAGACGGGGTGTTCCACCGCATTCAGGCCGGGGCTTTCGGCGAACATCCAGCCGGTAAAGATTCGGCGTATTTTCCGATCGAGCGTGATCTCGTCGACCTCCACGAAGGAATCTGTCTTCGGCTCTTCCGCTTCCGGTCGCGAATAGCAGACGCGCGGCGTCACCTGCAGCGCGCCGAACTGGACCGTTTCATTGATATAGACGTCGAAGCTGATGATCCGGCCCGTGATCTTGTCCAGCCCGGCAAACTCGGCCACGGGGTTGGCAACGCGTGCGGCAGCGGCAGGGGCAGCCGGTGCCGGGGAAACCGTTTCCTGGGCGCATACGGCGGAAGACAGAACCGGGATCGCAGCGACCGCCACCAGTCCGTTCGTCAGGAGTCGGCAAAGAGAATTCATGCAGATACCGGTGGTTTGCGTCCGGGGTGATTCCGTGCGGCCAAGGCTATCCGCCGCTGGCCGTTCAGCAAGCGCCTAAACGTCAATTGTGGCGATAAAAGACCGATACCTCAACCACCCGGCGTCCAGGCATCGTAGTCGCCGGTAACCTGCGGGCGCCGCTGGTTGCCCAGCAAAGAGCCCTTGGGCCGGTAGGCGGCAGCGCTGCCCGTAAAATTGGGCTCATGCGGCTTTTCCCAATCATGCGGCTTGTAGTCTTCGCTGGGCGGCGCAACGTCGACGCGATGATGCATCCAGCCATGCCAGCCGGGCGGAATAGCCGAGGCTTCCGAATAGCCCTTGTAGATAACCCAGCGGCGCGTCTGCCCATCCGAATTGATACCGCCCTCGTAATAGACGTTGCCGGCGGCATCCTGCCCGACCCGCTGGCCGTGCTTCCACGTATGGAAGCGCGTGCCCCAGGTCTGGTTGTTCCACCAGGTGAAAAATTGCAAAAGTAACTTCATGCCTGTCCTCGCGGCGGCGAATTCACGTTGCCTGCTTATGGCGTCAGCAAGCCGCGAAGGCAAGGGTTTTACGCGCTCGCACGGCAAAGGCTGGGCGCGAACCACAGGACAAAACGGTCGCTTGGCCTTCAGGAAAGTTTCTTTTCCAGCACCAGCGCCGGAAGGCCTGAACCGCCACCGCAATCAGACGTGCTGCCGGCCGGCAGAAACCCGTTCGCCCGGTAGAAAGCGATAGCGGCTCCATTGGCCTCTTCCACTTCCAGCCGAAGCACTTTCGCTTCGGGAAAGCTTTCCTCGACTTCGTCCAGCAAAGCCCTGCCGATCCCCCTGCCCTGAAAGTCAGGATGCACATAAAGCTGGTGAAGCATCACGATCACCGGATCGTCGGTCGCCGCAGCAAAAGCCATGCCGCCGAGCCGTTTGCCGTCGTCGGCAACCAGAAACTCCGAGTTCGGCCGGGTCAGCCGCGCCTTGAGCGATGCAGTAGAATGCCACTCGCCGGTAATGTCATTCACCTTTTCAACGCCATAAATACCATCGTAGGTCGCGTGCCACGTCAGGGTCAGCAGATCGCGCACCACATCAAGGTCGCGCTCGCCGGCGGTGCGAACGAACATCTTTATTCGATGCCCAGCTTGGCCTTGACGAGGTCGTTGACCGCCTGCGGGTTGGCCTTGCCGCCGGTCGCCTTCATCACCTGCCCGACGAACCAGCCCGCCATGGTCGGCTTGGCGCGGGCCTGCTCGACCTTGTCGGGATTGGCGGCGATCACCTCGTCCACGGCCTTCTCGATGGCGCCAGTGTCGGTGACCTGCTTCATGCCGCGACTTTCGACCAGTTCGCGCGGATCGCCGCCTTCATTCAGCACGATCTCGAACAGATCCTTGGCGATCTTGCCGGAAATGGTGCCTTCGACGATCAGGTCGATGACTGCGCCGAGTTGCTCGGGCGAAACCGGCGCATCCTCGATGTCCTTGCCGGCCTTGTTCAGCGCGCCCAGAAGATCGTTGATGACCCAGTTGGCGGCAAGCTTGCCGTCGCGCGCCAACGCGACCTTCTCGAAATAATCGGCAATCGCCTTTTCCGAGACCAGAATGGAAGCATCATAGGCCGACAGGCCGAGCTTCTCGACCAGCCGCGCCTTCTTCTCATCCGGCAGTTCCGGCAAGTCCTTGGCTAGCGCATCGACATAGGCCTGGTCGAATTCCAGCGGCAGCAGGTCGGGGTCCGGGAAATAGCGGTAGTCGTGCGCCTCTTCCTTGGAGCGCATCGATCGCGTCTCGCTCTTTACGGCGTCGAACAGGCGCGTTTCCTGATCGATCTTGCCGCCATCTTCCAGAATGGCGATCTGGCGACGTGCCTCGTAGTCGATGGACTGCCCCACAAAGCGGATGGAATTGACGTTCTTGATCTCGCAGCGCGTGCCGAATTCACCGCCCGGCTTGCGCACCGAGACGTTGACGTCGGCGCGCATCGAGCCCTCGTCCATATTGCCGTCGCAGGTGCCGAGGTAGCGCACGATGGTGCGAAGCTTGGTCAGAAACGCCTTGGCCTCGTCGGGCGAACGCATGTCGGGCTTGGAGACAATCTCCATCAGCGCCACGCCCGACCGGTTCAGATCGACATAGGACATGGTCGGATGCTGGTCATGCATCGACTTGCCGGCATCCTGCTCCAGATGCAGCCGCTCGATGCCGACCTCGATATCCTCGAACTTGCCCTCACGGTCGGGGCCGACCGAAACGATGACGATGCCCTCGCCGACGATCGGCTGCTTGAACTGGGAAATCTGATAGCCCTGCGGCAGGTCCGGATAAAAATAATTCTTCCGGTCGAACACCGACTTGTGGTTGATCTGCGCCTTCAGCCCGAGCCCGGTGCGGATTGCCTGCTTGACGCATTCCTCGTTGATGACCGGCAGCATGCCCGGCATCGCCGCATCGACCAGCGAGACGTTGGCGTTAGGCGCCGAACCGAACTTGGTCGATGCGCCGGAAAACAGCTTCGCTTCCGAAGTCACCTGCGCATGGACTTCCAGCCCGATGATGATTTCCCAATCGCCGGTGGCGCCGGGTATAAATCGCTTGGGATCGGGTGTGCGGGTATCGATAAGGGTCATGGCGGGCCTGATCTGCTCTGGAATGTTGCGATTTTCGCAACAGGAAACACATCAGCCTTCGCTAGTGCAAACGGCAATCAGAGGCAAGGTCGGCGTCACGCACCGACCCTTGCAAAGAGAGGTTCCAGCCCTTACGCCGTCGCGATATAGGCCCTGATCTCCTCCGCCTCGCGCTCGGCATCCTCGATGCGGCGCTTGACCACGTCGCCGATGGAGACGATGCCGTAAAGCATGCCATCGCGTTCGACCGGCAGATGCCTGAACCGGCCGGAGGTCATGATCTCCATGATCTCGTTGACCGTATGGTTCTCGTTGCAGATCTTTACTTTCGGCGTCATCGCCTCGCGAACGGCCAGGTCCAGCGCTGCCGCGCCTTGCTTGGCAACCACCCGCACGATGTCGCGCTCGGAAAGAATGCCCACGATCTTGCGATCGCCGTTGGTGATGACCAGCGCGCCCACCCGATGTTCGGCGAGGATGCGAATGGCCTCGGAAAGCTTTTCGTTCGGGCCGAGCGTCAGTACGTCGTAGCCTTTGCTTTCAAGAATTGACTTGACCGTCATGGCGACCTCCTCTGTGTGATACTGTGTCCGCGCCCCGTCTTCACGTTCCAGTGAACATGGTGCGCCGGGATCAGTTCCATTTCAAGTATCTCGATCTCCGCGACGGGCACCCAAATCACGTCGCCTGGTGGGGCCGGCGGTCGAAAAATCGCAAGGCGAAGAAACCGACCGCAAACCCGCCGATATGCGCCTCCCATGCGATCTGGTCCGACCCTCCGGCGCCAAGCCCAATAAGGCCGGTAACGAGGTTGATCCCCATCCAGACCGCCAAGAATGTCAGCACGGCACGCGAACGCAATACGCTGGCAAACGGCAACGGGTCCCCGGCAAAAGCGGACTTGCCGGCCGTGCGGTCCATTTGGAAGCCGAAACGCGCCGCAGCGCCCATCATGCCCGATATCGCGCCGGATGCGCCGACCAGCGGTGCCTCCATATAGGGGTGAATGGCCCAGAACAGCCATGCTGCCGCCAAACCCGTAGCGGCAAAGAAAACGGCGAACCGCAGCGCGCCGAAACGGTTGGCTAGAGGCGGGCCGAAGGCTGCCAGCCACACCATGTTGACGGCAACGTGGGCCAGGCTGCCATGGAGAAACGTGTAGGTGAAGGGACGCGAAAGCATGAACCAGTCGAAGCCGTACTGCCCGGTATAGAGCGCGGGCCAAAATGCCGCGTCGTAGAGCAGGGTCCAGTTCTGGGCGGTGTCGAGAACATAGGTCTGCAGCAGATACACCACGATGCAGGCGCCGATGATCGTCAAAACCACGGCCGGGACGTTGAACATGGGTTCGCGGCCACCGACCGGCGGCACCCGGCCCGGCCTTTGCGGTGTCTTCGCTGCTTCGGGAGAGGATTGTTCGCTCATCGATATCCGGTCCGATTCCATCGCCGACATGTAACCATGTCGTGCCGATCCACCAAACCCGATTTGCGGGTGCCGAGTTGCGGCGCCCGAATCGCAAGCGCCGAATCGGCTGCCGCGAATCAAAAAAAAGCCGTCCAAGGTTTCCCTTGAACGGCGGGTCGAGTCCCCTTCTCCCCAAACTCTTGACTGGAGTGCGGCCGCCCAAAAGGTCCGGGCGAGCGCTAAATGGAGTGATTTCAATGTCTCACGCCATGCCGTCGGCGGCAACGTAAACCATCTGTTAACCTTAACGATCCCGAGCCGTGAACAAGTCCGAACGGCGCTGGCATGCATCCTGCATCGCGAAGCATGTAGGTCGCAGGAAAGCGCCCTTCTGTCCGCCGATGGGACACCGGATGGCAGAATGCGCGGAATGGAACACGAATGAAACTGAACGGATCGATCGCCCTGTTCCAATATTGGAACCGCCTGCGCGACGGCCGCCCGGCGCCGAAGCGCACCGAGGTCGAACCCGCCGACATAAAGGCGCTGCTGGCGGACACGTTCATTCTGGAAAAGGATACGCGCGGCGAAGCCGTCTTCCGGCTGGCGGGAACCAGGCTTTGCGCGACCTACGGCCGCGAACTCAAGGGCTTCTCCTTTCCCTCGCTTTGGCGCGAAAAGGACCAGCGCCTCATTGCCCGGCTGGTACATGGTGTTTTTAGCCAGAAATCCGTGGTCGTCTTCACCTATGAAGGCTTGAGCCAGAACGGCCGTTCCGTTTATTTCGAACTGCTCATGCTGCCGTTGGACGGGGGCGTCGAGAACCCACGCTGCCTTGGCGTGATAACTGCGGCGGAAAAGCCGTTCTGGCTCGGCGCCGACCCCATCGTGGACGCGCTCGTTGACGCCATCCGCGTCGTCGACCCGGAAAAGGAGCCGATGTTCCTGAAGAACCGGCCGGCAATCCCGGTGCCGCCTCTGGCGCCGTCCAAACTTGATTCGCCTAATACGATCACGGAATTCGGCCGCGCCCGGCGCATCCGCCACCTCGTCGTCCTGGACGGCGGGCGCGAGGAATAGCCCGCGCGCCACCGAACTCAGCCATGCCGTAGCGGGCAGATTTGCGGCATCGGGTTTCAGGAACCGCCCGCCCGCTTTTTCACCTTTGTTAACCTTTGTTGACGTACCTATAGATTGAAATTTCTGCGGCCAGGCGGAAATGCCAATGGGGTGTAGGCAATCATGAGGTCAACGGCGGTCGAAATAGCGCCGTCAGGGGCTGAGAGGCGTAACTTTCAGCGCGTCCGCGTCAAGATATACGGGCGGTTCATGCTTGAAGACCGCACTGAACATCCGTGCCAGGTGGTCGACATGTCGCCCGGCAACGTGGCCTTGCGCACGGACCGCATCGGCCAGCCGGGCGAAAAAGTCATTGCCTATATCGATCATATCGGGCGCGTGGAAGGCGTGGTAACGCGCACCTTGCAGGACGGCTTCGCCATGACCGTCATCGCGTCCGACCGCAAGAAAGACAAGCTTGCCGCCCAATTGACCTGGCTCGCCAACAAGCATGAGCTGGATCTGCCGGAAGACCGCCGCCATGAACGCGTCGCGCCGCGCAACCCGATGAGCGTGCTGCAACTCGTCGATGGCCGCCACTATCAATGCCGCATCGTCGACCTCTCGCTTTCGGGTGCCGCCATCGAAATCGACGTCAAGCCGGCACTTGGCATGCAGGTCACGCTCGGAACCATGCGCGGCCAGGTCGTTCGCCATTTCGAGGACGGCGTCGCCATCGAGTTCGCCGTCGTCCAGCACGCGGACACGCTCGACACCGAGTTCAACACCCCCCATTCCTGATTGAAATCAACACCGCCTAAAGGCCGGCCCATGTGGCCGGCTTTTTTAATACCCGCACCTTCCCCGCGCGGCTTGGCCATCCGTGATCCTCGCCGATAATTTTCATCGACATGAACGAGTTGGATAAAATTTTATACGTATTTTATTCTTAGTTTCCCCGCGTTTTACTTAATGTCTACTGCGCACTTTTGCGCCGAATAAATCCGCCTGTGTCATTGTCTCTTCAAACGGGGAGACAAGAAAATGCTGAAAAAGAGGGGCAAGCTGTTGCTTCTGGCAATAGCCCTGCAGTTTGGCGGTTGGGGAACCGCCTATGCGGGCGCAAGCTTCATGCACACCGGCGGCCGCACGACACAGCCGGTCGGCCATTATGAGTTCTGCCAGAAACTGCCGCGCGAATGCCGCACCATGACGCCAAGGCAAGCTCCTACGGAACTGACCCGCAAATTGTGGGCAACGATCGTTTCCGTCAATAATTCGGTCAACGTCAAGGTCACGCCGCTCACCGACATGGAAATGTGGGGCAAGGAAGAAGTCTGGTCCTATCCGGACACCGGGGCCGGCGACTGTGAAGACTATGTGCTGGAAAAGCGCCGGGAACTGATGAACGCGGGCATGCCCGCCGGCGACCTTCTGATTACGGTGGTCCGCCAGCCAAACGGCGACGGCCATGCCGTGCTGACCGTGCGCACCAGCCTGGGCGAGTTCATCCTCGACAATCTCGAGCCGAAAGTGCTGGCCTGGACCGCGACCGACTACACCTATCTGAAGCGTCAATCCCAGACGAATTCCGGCGTTTGGGTAACGATCAACGACGGCCGCGCCGACGCGGTCGCCAGCGTTAACTAGGACGCGACGAGAAACCCGGTCGAGTCCCCACCCTCCCCGTCCCCAACGACCGGGTCAAGGAGCCGGCCCCGTCCCCGGGCCGGCTCCGCCTTTTTGTGACATATGCCGCCGCTTGGCCCGCGAGCGAGCCGCAAGCGGCTATCTTGCGCCTTCAGGCGAACAATACGGCCTTCCCAATGCCTTGCCCGCAGCCATTTGCGGGCGCTCTTTTCGGGTCCGGCCTTTCGCGGATTCTACAGCGGGCGACCTTCAAATACACAATAGAACGCAATTACATCGCCGTGTTCTGTATTTGTTAAGCAAACGCATCGCTACTTTCCGTTTACCATTCTCTTTAACCTGGCTGAAATCGATCCTTCGTAATGTGAGCCACGGTTCGAAAAGAAACCGTCACAGATGAATGCCACCAACTGGGTCAGAGGATCACCGACATGACAAAGCTTCTCTCGCGCTTCTACAAAGACGAATCCGGCGCAACCGCAATCGAATACGGCCTCATCGCAGCCCTCATCGCACTGGCGATCATGGTCGGCGCTGGCGCCCTGGGCAACAGCATCGGCGAAAAATTCAACGACATTTCGGACAAGCTGAACACCGCCGGCGAGTAAGCCGGACGTCAGTTGGCTCCCCGCGCTTCGGCGCGGACAGGAACGGGCCGCCTTCGGGCGGCCCTTTTCCGTTCCGGCAATGAAAAGCCACGGCCTCGATCGTAGACTATTCAGACCGGCTTCAGCCCAGCCTTGAATCGCCTGCCATTGGCGACGTAATGCGCGGCGGAGTGCTGCAGGCCGGCGACGGCATCCGCATCGAGCACCCTCACCGCCCGCGCCGGTGCGCCGACGATCAGCGAGTTGTCGGCAAACTCCTTGCCTTCGGTCACCAGCGCGCCGGCGCCCACCAGGCAATTCTTGCCGATCTTCGCTCCGTTCAAAACGATGGCGCCCATGCCGATCAGGCTGTTGTCGCCGATGGTGCAGCCATGCAGCATGGCGCGGTGGCCAATGGTACAGCCCCTGCCGATGGTCAGCGGGAAACCGGGGTCGGTGTGCATGACCGTATGCTCCTGCACATTGGTGTCCGCGCCGATGGTGATCGGTTCATTGTCGCCGCGAATAACGACACCGAACCAGAAGCCGGCATTGCGGCCGATTTCGATATTGCCGATCAGGGTCGCGTCCGGCGCAACCCAGTTGCTTGCTTCATCCTCGAAGCGGGGGCTTTTTCCATCCAGCGCATAGACAGGCATGCTTTCTCCTCGGGTCGAACGGGCGCGAAGGATTGTCACAGGATCAATCCTGCCACCCTGATCTTTACCCTCCGTTTACCATGACGCAGCACAGTCACAAGCGGAACACGCAAGGGTCGTGTCGCCCGTCATGGATCAGGCGACACCGACGACCGAGGACTTTCGATGAAACAGGCGGCACTTGCCGACAGCAAGGAACTCAACGTCATCGATTCGTCGCTGATGACGAAAGTGTTTTACGTCTTTGCGGTGCTGGCGCTTCTGTCGGTGGCGATCAGCCTCGGCGGCAAATGGTTCGGACGCTCCATTGCCATGGCCGGCTATACCGACGACACGACGATCCATGAAGTGGTCATCGGCAACAACGTGCTCGCGGTTCCCGCCAATGCCATCCGCTTCGAGCGCGCCCGCCATGACGGCGTCGCCTCGCGGCTCGATCTCTATCTGCGCTATCCCGCCATGGACGGCTACAGCAAAGCCGCCAGAAGCGACTTCAACCGCGAGGGCGCGGGAAAGAATATTCTGTTCCTGTCGTTCGAAACGCAGGTCATGTCGCGTGACATGAGCGGCCGCTTCGCGCCGATCTACAGCGCATTGATCGCGCAACCCGGCACGCCCGGCCCCGGTCACACGACGATCTATGCTTTTAAGGAAAAGTCCGGCTATCTGAATGAAGTCCTGGCCATAGCCCAGCGCCCGGGCAAAGCCCCCTTCGTAGCGCGCTGCCTGAGCGGGCCGAGCGCGGAACAATCGCTGGCGCCTTGCGAGCGCGACGTCCATGTCGGAGACAATCTGAGCCTGACATACCGGTTTCCGCAGGAGCTTCTGGCGGACTGGCAGGCGTTGGACAGCGCGATCGCGACGCAAACCGCGCGTATTCTGAAGACCGGCCGCTAACCTCCCACCGGGATTGGCGCGCGGCTGGTCGAAACTTTCGGCTCAAGCCAGGTCGATGTCGAGGATCGCCATCGAGAAATTATAGTCGCCGTCATCCTCGTCCTTGAAGACGATGCCGAGAAACTCGTCGCCGACATAGACTTCGGCCGAATCGTCCTTGCGCGGGCGCGCCTTCACTTCCAGCATCGGGTTCTGAAAAATCCGCTTGAAATAGGCGTTCAGCTTTCTGATTTCTTCGGGCTTCAACAGTCTTCTCCGATCTAGATCATGGAGTTGATATTCGTATGAGCGCGCTTCTGGCACGTCGACAATGGCGATGTAAAGGCAAGACGGGCCGCAAGGCACGCCTCGCACCCGCTGGGTAGACGCAAGCCCGCTGAAAGCCGCAAGCCTTCAGATGTCGAAGCTGATGGTCTGGTCCGGGGATTGCGAAGGCAAAAGCTGGTCCATCTGCCGCGAAGGCTGGTCGCAGCCGGTTTCACCCACGACGCGCGCCGGCACGCCGGCCACCGTCTTGTTGTGCGGCACGGCCGAAAGCACGACCGAACCGGCTGCAATCTTCGAGCAATGGCCGATTTCGATATTGCCGAGGATCTTGGCACCGGCCCCGATCAGGACGCCGTAACGAATCTTGGGATGGCGGTCGCCGCCGGCCTTGCCGGTTCCGCCGAGTGTCACGCCATGCAGGATCGAGACATCGTCCTCGATCACCGCCGTCTCGCCGACGACAAGGCCGGTGGCGTGGTCGAGGAAGACGCCCTTGCCGATGCGCGCAGCCGGGTTGATGTCGGTCTGGAACACCGAGGAAGACCGGCTTTGCAGATAAAGCGCAAAATCCTTGCGGCCGTGATTCCACAGCCAATGCGCCAGGCGGTGCGTCTGGATGGCGTGAAAGCCCTTGAAGTAGAGAACCGGCAGGATGAACCGGTCGCAGGCCGGGTCGCGGTCGTAATAGGCCTGGATGTCGACACGCACGGTCGTTGCCCAGCTGGAATCGTCGTGAACCATGGCCTTGAAGGTCTGGCGGATGAGATCGGAACCGACATCCTGATGCGCCAGCCGCTCGGCCAGCCGATGGATGACCGCATCCTCCAGGCTGTCCTGGTTGATGACGGTGGAATACAGGAACGAGGACAGCAACGGATCGCGCGCCACCGCTTCCATCGCTTCTTCGCGGACGGAACTCCAGATCGGATCGATTGGCTGCAGCGCGCCGCTACGCGCAATGGTCACATTCATCGACGGTCTCCACCTGCCGGCCTGTCCATGTCAGGGCCGTGCCTATAAGACTGGAAGCAAGCTGTAAAACAGATCATAGCACGGGTGAACTCAATTTTCCTTAAGCCTGTGTCAAATGGATGTAACGCGCGCAAATTCAACCCTCCATGGAAAACGGGTCCTTGATCGACGCAAACCTGAAAAAGGAGCTATCGGCGCTCTACCGTGCCGAACAGCGCCATTATCACGGCCTCTCCCACATCGAGGCGCTGCTTGCCCTTGCACGCGAATATCGGGAGATTTTGGCTGATCCGGAAGCAATCGAGGCCGCAATCTGGTTTCACGACGCCGTCTACGACAGCCGCGCCAAGGACAATGAATCCCGCAGCGCGGCACTCGCACGCGAAAAACTGGCCGGGCGCATTGAGGCCGGCCGCCTCGATCGAATCGCATCCATGATCGAGGCTACCGCGACCCACCAAGTGCCGCATTTTTCACAGGCCGGCGCGCGCAACGACGCGGCCCTTTTTCTCGACATGGATTTGGCGATCGTTGGAGCCTCGCCCGAGGCTTTCGATGCCTACGAACACGCGGTCCGGCAAGAATATGGCTGGGTGCCGGAGCCTGCCTGGATCGCCGGGCGCGCCGAAGTATTGAAAAATTTTCTTGGCCGCCCGCATGTCTTTCATACGCGGCAATTCCGCGACCGCTTCGAGCAACAGGCCCGCGCCAACATGGAACGGTCACTGGCTTCGCTCGGTCAGAGCGGGTTTTCGGCGTAGAAGGCCAGAACGCGCTGCTTGAAGCTCTTGTCGCCGACCGACAGCATATGGTCGCGGCCCTCAATGGCAAAGGCTTCCGCATTCGGCATCAGCGCCGCCAGTTCGCCGGGAGAACCGGCTATGTCGTCCTTCGTTCCGACCGCAATCAACGTTGGCTGGGCGATGCGCGCCACCTCGTCTTCGCTCAAAAGCGTGCGCGAAGCGACGATACACGCCGCCAAGGCCCGTCGGTCGCTGTGGGTCTGGTCGGCAAAGGCGCGAAACATTTTTCCGCGCACATGGGTAATGCTCGCGGGATCGGCGGAGACAAGGGCATCCGCAATCGGGTCCCAATCGCCGACGCCGTCGACCATGCCGATGCCAAGGCCGCCCAGCACCAGCGTCGCCACCTTGTCTGGGTCAGAAAGCGCCATGAAGGCGGATATGCGCGCACCCATCGAATAGCCCATGACATGGGCACGCTCGATGCCAAGATGGGAAAGCAGCGCGGCCGTGTCCGAAGCCATCTTTTTCGGCGTGTAGGCGGCCTCGTCGTAACTTTTCGTCGAGGCTCCATGGCCGCGATTGTCCAGCGCGATGGCGCGGTAGCCGGCGTCGTTCAGCGTCTTGAACCAGCCGGGCCCGATCCAGTTGACATAGTGGCTGGAAGCAAAGCCATGGATCATCAATACGGGATCGCCGCGTCCCGAAGCCGGCTGACGGTCGAGATAGGCAAGGTCGAAACCGTCATGCGCGAAGAACTGCATTTCAACCGCCATTGCCGGCAGGCTCAGCGCTGCTGCCGGATACGGCCTCGATGGCCGGATGCTTGAGCAGGTCCCCGTCTTCTATGCCATCCCTGGCTGCGGTTCCCGCCTTCAACTCAAGCACGAAGCGCACCGGTACGCCGGGCGAAATCACGGCTTCGGACCGGGGCACGCCCTGCCTGATCGCCTTGACCAGCCCGTCCTGACCGACAAACACAAGATCGAGCGGCATCGGCGTGTCCTTCATCCAGAAGGTGGCATCCTGGGTCCGCTCGAAAACGAACAGCATGCCGTGATCGTCCGCCATGGTTTCGCGATACATCAAGCCGGCGGAACGCTCGGCCGGGTCGTCGGCGATCTCGATGGCGAACGAACGCTCGCCTTGATCCGTCACCGCAACCAGCGGCACCGGGTCCACCGGCAGGATCATCGCCTGATTGTCGGCGAACGTTTGCTGAATCTGAAAAAAGGCGATGGCCGCTACAAACAGCGCTGCTGCGATGCCGCCAGTCGTCAGCGATTTTCTGTAAGCCATCCGTAACTCCTGCCCGGTCGGCAGCCTAGAGCATCGGACCGAAAAATGGAATCCGGTTTTCGGATTATTCCGATGCTCAATCAAAGTGTTAGATCGCCATTTGTGCGTCCGATAGGACGCACGGCGATCTAATGCGCAACCGGCAAAGTTCCCATATCGGGATGGATTTCGGCAGCCATAAGGCCTTTGTCGCCGCGGCCGAAACGAACCAGCACGACCTGTCCTGGACGAAGTTCGGTGACGCCGTAGCGGCGCAACGTTTCCATATGGACGAAAATGTCTTCGGTGCCCTCGCCCCGGCTGAGAAATCCGAACCCCTTGGTGCGATTGAACCACTTTACCAGCGCGCGCTCCAGGCCGCTTTCCGGCACCACCGAGACATGCGTGCGCGGCTCCTGCATCTCGGCCGGGTGGACCGCCGTCGACAGGTCCATCGACAGGACGCGGAAAGCCTGAAGCCCACGGTCGCCCTGCTTGACCAGGCATACGACGCGCGAACCTTCCAGCGCCGTTTGAAACCCGTCTTTTCGCAGGCAGGTCACATGAATGAGAATATCGCCGGAAACGCCATCGTCAGGAAGGATGAAGCCGTAACCCTTGGCCACGTCGAACCATTTTATGGCCCCCGAGACTTCAACGAAGTCGGCAGTCTCGCCGGCCTCGTCCCGTGTCAAGGATTGGCCAACGGTCTCATCCAGCCTCATCAAAGAGGCTTTATCTCCCATCGGAATGCCCCCCATTGTCAAAAACACTGTAACTGATTCTTACTGGCAGATTAACACGGTCATTTCCGGTCAGTGCAAGACCTGTAGGGGCTTTTTTCACGGCTCTTCTCAGCTATCCCGCAATTGCTGCTTGCCGTCAGCAACGGCTGTCGCCAAAGGTTGCGGCGGCAGCGCACCGGACGTAGTGTCTCAAAAGCATTGAGGAGAACCCATGCGCTATCTGCACACCATGGTCCGCATCGCCGACATCGACGCATCGCTCGAATTCTACTGCGATAAGCTTGGCCTCAAGGAAGTGCGCCGGCATGAAAGCGAGCAAGGCCGGTTCACGCTGATTTTCCTGGCCGCACCGCAAGACGAGCAAGCTGGCGTTGCGGAACGCGCGCCACTGGTCGAACTGACCTACAACTGGGACCCCGAAGCCTATTCGGGCGGGCGCAATTTCGGCCACCTCGCCTATGAGGTCGATGACATCTACGCCACATGCCAGCGCCTGATGGACAAGGGCGTCACCATCAACCGCCCGCCACGCGACGGCAACATGGCCTTCATCAAATCGCCGGACGGTATTTCCATCGAGCTTTTGCAAAAAGGGCCAGCCAAAGAGAAGGCCGAACCCTGGGCATCGATGCCGAATACCGGGAATTGGTAGCCGCAGCCCAGGTCACACGATGAACCCGGCCAGTGTCTCGTTGTCGGTAATATCCTGATATTGCACGCCTTCGGCGTCGAATTTCGCCACCAGAAGATCGAAATTGCGATGATCCTTCGTCTCGATGCCGATCAGCACGGAGCCGAAATTGCGCGCCGATTTCTTCAAATATTCGAAGCGGGCAATATCGTCGTCGGGACCGAGCATTTCGAGAAAATCGCGCAGCGCGCCGGGACGCTGCGGAAAGCGGATGATGAAATATTTCTTCAGCCGCTGGAAACGCAGCGCCCTCTCCTTCACGTCAGGCAGCCGTTCGAAATCGAAATTCCCGCCTGAAACGACGCAAACGATGGTCTTGCCCTTGATTTCCTTCCTCGGAAAATCCTTCAGCACGTCGATGGCCAGCGCGCCGGCGGGCTCCAGCACCACGCCCTCGATATTGAGCATCTCGATCATGGTCGCACACAGCCGATTTTCGGGAATGAGGTGCACCGCATCGGCTGAAAAACCCTTCAGCAGCCGAAAATTTTCACGCCCGATCTCGCCGACGGCAGCGCCGTCGACAAAACTGTCGAGCTTGGAAAGCTTGACCCGCTTGCCCGCTGCAATGCTTTCGCGAAGGCTGGGCGCACCGGCAGGCTCGCAAAAGACGAAGCGCGTATCGCGGCCCTGTTCGCCGAAATAACGGGTGATCCCGGCCGCCAGCCCACCGCCGCCGACCGGCAGCAGCATCATGTCCGGCTTGTCGCCAGGCATGCGGGCCGCGATCTCGTAGCCCACCGTTGCCTGCCCCTCGATGATGTCGCGATGGTCGAAGGGCGGCACCATGTGCGCGCCGGCCTCCTCTGTGAACAGCAGCGCTGCCCGGTAGCAGTCGTCGAAAAAGTCGCCGATCAGCCTGATCTCAACGAAATCGCCGCCGAACAGCCGGGTCTTGTCGATCTTCTGCTGCGGTGTCGTCACCGGCATGAAGACGACGCCCTTCTTGCCGAAATGGCGGCAAACGAACGCAAAACCCTGCGCATGGTTGCCGGCTGAAGCGCACACGAACAATTCGGCCTGGTTGCCCGCAGCAAGCGTCTTGCGGAAAAAGTTGAAGGCCCCCCGGATCTTGTAGGAGCGGACAGGCGTGAGGTCTTCCCGTTTCAAAAGGATGCGCGCGCCGAACTTCTTGGACAGATAGTCGTTTTCCTGCAGCGGCGTTTCCGGGAAAATACCGCGGATCGCGGTCGCGGCTTTCGAAACGCTGTCGACAAAGCTGGCCATCACGATCTCCCCGTTGCTGATACCGGCGTTCCTGCCGTCAATTTGGCTTTAGCGCAACACCAACCGCGCCTCGTTCCGCCACTATCGGGCTTTCGATCGCCCCCGACTTACTTCCGCCGCACTTGCCTGTCGGGACAGGCCCACGCGAAAAATCGAATAAAACCATCGCCCTGCCGGAAATTGACTGGAATGAAACTGCGTTTGAAAATTCTGTTCCCCGCAGCGCTTGCCCTGATACTCGCCGGCTGCGGCGGCCACCGCACCGAAGAACTGTTGGGAAGCACGGTCGTCCCGGCGGCGGTATCCCAGATCGCCGGAAATCACTCGATTTTCATCGCGACCACCCGCAAGCGCTCCGATGACCCCAACATGGTATTCGACGGCGAACGCTCGGCGACACTGAATTTTGCCCGTGTCAACGTCACCGTGCCCGCCATCCATAAGGCAGGACAAATCGAACGGAAAAGCCGTGGCAGGTCGGACGATCCGTCAAAATACTTCATGGCGTCGGAAGTTGTCGGCTACCCTACCGCGCCCAAATTCTCCAAGGCGTTGAGCGCCGATATCGCGGCGCGCGGCGGTCGCGTGATGCTGTTCGTCCACGGCTACAATACCGGCTTCGACGCTGCCGTCTACCGCCTGACCCAGATCGTGCATGACGCCGGCTATCCCGGCACGCCGGTGCTGTTTTCGTGGGCTTCCGGCGCTTCGACCACCAGCTACGTCTATGACAAGGAAAGCGCGAGTGCCGCCCGCGACCAGCTCGAGGTGACGCTAAGGATGCTGGAGCAGTCCGGCGCGCGCCGGATCGACATCGTCGCCCATTCCATGGGCACCTGGATCACCATGGAAACGCTGCGGCAGATGGCAATCACCGGCGACCGCGACCTCGGCGGAAAGTTGGGGGACGTCGTGCTGGCCTCGCCGGACATCGATGTCGACGTCTTCAAAAGCCAGATGCGCCGCTACGGCAAGCCGGACAAGCCCTTCATCCTGCTGTTGTCGGATGACGACCGTGCACTGAGATTGTCCGGGCTGCTCGCCGGCTCGCGTCCCCGCGTCGGCGATTACAGGAACGCCGCCGACCTCGCCCGATACGGCGTCACTGTGGTGGACCTCACCAACGCCAAGGGCAGCGACACCTTCAACCACACGAAATTCGCGGACAATCCGGCGCTCATCAAGGAGCTGGGGCAGCGGCTGCGGCAGGACGACGGCTTTGCCAGCGACCGCGACGTCACCGACCGCATCCGCCTTCTGGGCCAGCAGGTGACTGGCGGTATCCAATAGGCGGGCTTCGGCCGCCCACGATGCGCACAGGCGTTTCGGCTGGACCGGAGGCCGTTCCGCCTCTATCGGTAGGATGGGCGTTCGCGCGCCTCGTATCAGGAGCGATGTAACCTTGCGTAAGTTGTTGCCTGCCGTTCTGCTCGCCATTTCGCTCGCCGGTTGTGCCGGCGCCAACAAGCATGAACTGCTCAACAACGTCGCCATCGACGCGCCCGCCTCCAGCATCGGCTCGACGCACGAGATCTTCGTCGCCACCACGCGCAAGAAAGCCGTTTCCGACCCGCGCCAGGTGTTCGTCGGGGAACGGTCGTTGACCACCAGTTACGCCCGCGTCGACATGAGCGTGCCAAAATCCCATCAGCTGGGCAACATCGAGCGCGCCAAGGGCCGCGCACCGAGCGATCCGGCCAGGGATTTCACGGCCAAGCGGGTAATTTCCTATCCCGACCGGCAGCAATTCGCCAAGGCGGTCGGCGCCGATGTCGCCATGCACGGCGACCGTGCCCTCGTCTTCGTCCATGGCTTCAACAACGGCTTCGATGACGGTATCTACCGGCTGACGCAGATTGCCGCCGATACGAACTACCCCGGCACGCCTGTCCTGTTCTCCTGGGCGTCCGGCGGCAGGATCACCGACTATGTCTACGACAAGGAAAGCGCCAACGCTGCCCGCGACGACCTGGAATCGACCCTGCGCCTGCTCGCCAAGACCAAGGCCAAGAGCATCGACATCATCGCCCACTCCATGGGCACATGGGTAATCATGGAGGCGCTGCGGCAACTGGCCATTACCGGCGACCGCGACCTCGACGGCAAGCTCGGCTATGTCATCCTCGCCTCGCCCGACATCGATGTCGATGTGTTCAAGAAGCAGATGATTCGATACGGCAAGCCGGACAAGCCGTTCACCGTGCTTCTGTCCGGCGACGACCGCGCCTTGCAGATTTCCAGCCTCATTTCCGGCTCGAAGCCACGCGTCGGCGACTATGACGACGCAGCCGATCTTGCCAGCTACGGCGTCACCGTCGTCGATCTGACCAAGACGAAAAGCGCGGACCGGCTGAACCATGCCAAATTCGCCGACAATCCGGTGCTGGTCCAACTGCTGGGTGAGAGCTTGAAAGTGCCTGCCGGGCTCGCTTCGGACGAGGTCGCGCCCCAGCCGATCAACGATCTCGGCAAGGGCCTCGGGCAAGCCGTTGGTTCCGTTGCCGAAATCATCATCACCACGCCATTCAAGGTGCTGACCGTCGTGACCGGTCAATAAGCGCGGTTAAGGTTAGAAAATAAGGTTAAACCGCCGAACCGTTTGCACTTTGTTAAGTATTTTCCCAAAACGGAATTGGGGACGCGGGGCAGTTTGCCGGCGTGCGGCGTGGTTCCAGGGGGGAATGCCCGCTGGCCGCCTCGCGTCCCTTGGCATCCTTCGCATCGAAAGCGGACTTGCAATCCGGGCCGGCTCAATTACCAGTGGCAGCGCGCGGACGTGGCGGAATTGGTAGACGCAAGGGACTTAAAATCCCTCAGCTTCGGCTATCCGGGTTCGATTCCCGGCGTCCGCACCAGCAACTAGATTGCTGCCCATTTCCTACCCTTATATTCACGTAAAAAGTGAACAATAACAGTGTTGGAGACGCTTGGTCGTCCCAATGAGTGCCAATGCATCCCGATTGGATTTACGGTATTTTTTACGGTATTATTCGCCGATACCGTAAAAATGGGGATGGGAATGGCTTTAACCGATGCTGCTTGCCGAAACGCCAAGCCGGCCGCAAAAGCGCGAAAATTGGCGGATGGACGGGGTTTGTACCTCTACGTCTCGCCCAATGGCTCGAAACTGTGGCGTGTGGATTACACTTTTGAAAGCAAGCGGCGCACCGCGTCGTTTGGTCCCTACCCTGTCATTCCATTGGCTGAGGCACGCGAAAAGCGCGACGGCTTGAAGGAGCAGGTGATGGCGGACATTGATCCTGCAGCCAAGGCGGGCGAGCAAGCAGACAGCCGCCCGACGTTTGAGCAGGTCGCCCGCGAATGGTTCAAGGCCAATGAAAAGAAGTGGAAGCCTTCTTATTCGGCCCGCTTCTGGTCTCGCTTGGAAGGCGATATTTTCCCGGCGTTCGGTAGCAAGGCGATAGCGGACATTGAGCCGCCAATGGTCCTTGAAGCGCTCAGGAAGATCGAAGAAAGGGAAGCGGTCTACACGACGCGGCGCGCGCACCAATTTGTCAGCACGGTTTTCCGGTACGCGATCGCAAGCGGAATGACCAAGTTCAATCCGGCAGCCGATTTGCACGACGCCCTGAAGCCTGTCCCGAAAGAGAAGCACCGGGCAGCCCTTAAGGAATCGGAGTTGCCACAGTTTTTTCAGCGATTGAGCGTTACGCCCATGGAGGAATCTACACGCCTTGGGCTGAAAGCGGTCACGCATGTGTTCGTGCGGACTGAAGAAATTCGGTTCGCCAAATGGTCGGAATTCGATTTTGAAAAAGACGTTTGGACTATCCCGGCTGAGCGCATGAAAATGAAACGGGAATTGCGGGTGCCGCTCAGCCGGCAGGGCAAGGCGATCTTCCTACGGCTGCGCGTACTAGCGAACGGCAACGAATGGGTGCTGCCTAGCCAATGGGTGCACAAGCCGGTTTCTGAAAATTGCCTTCTGTATGCGCTCTATCGGTGCGGCTATCACAGCAGGGCGACGGTTCACGGCTTCCGCTCCACCTTCAGCACCATCGCGAACGAAAGCGAAAGCCCAATATGGGATGCTTCGGCGATTGAGCACCAGCTTGCCCATGCACCCGACGATGCTATCCGCGCGGCGTATGATCGAGGCGAGCGCTGGCAGATTCGTGCCCGGATGATGCAATGGTATAGCGATCTACTCGACAAGCACGAAAAAGCTGGCCAAGCGAATGACCTGTCCGGGCTTCTGGCATAAAAATACCCGCTGCGGCACCTTTCGCAGGAGACCGGCCGCAGCGGGCAAAATTCTACCTTATGAGAGGTAGAATTCAGAAAGCGGGATTGAGCCTTACGCGCGCGGTTGCGCTCGGATTGGCTGCAGCCGCGACGGCAACGCCTAGCAGCGTATTGCCGGAAGCCGTCTTGTTCACCAGGGCGGCCGTTGCGTCGAAATAGACTTTATCGCCGGCAGCGATCGCAAGGGCGGATACCTTGGCCAGATCGTAGATTCCACCAACGCAAATATCGAGGTCGGCCCCGATTGCAGCATCGCCGGCAGCAATGCCAACGATCGAACCAACGATAACCACATCGCCAGAATTGGCAGCGGCGGCGGCGGGAACGGTCACAACGTGACCAGGGGAGACGTAATTTTTAGCCATTTCAAAGACCTTTCGAAGTTTGGAAGCGAACACGGCTGCAACCAAGCTCGGACTCGGCTGTTGCGATCTCGCGATTGATTGAAGCTATGGCGCGGGCAAGTTCGGCGTCGGATCGGTATTCGATCCTTTCACCGTTCGAATCTTGCACCGATCGGGTGCCGCTAAAGCGGGCGGCATAAAGCCGCTCGCGATAGTCAACCAGAGTTGGAAGCGATGCCATTACGCCGCGCCCGCGTTCCGGTATGCCCCACGATGATCGGTAGCGCCCGCACCGAAGTCGAGCACGACGCGATACTCGCGGCCCAGGACCTCCCAACCGTCGCGGCTGGAAAGCTGCGGACCCTGAGCGTTCGAAAGATAGGCGTATTCGAGCACCGGAGCCGTTGCCGGATCACCGAAGATGAACCAACCATTTCCAGTCAGGCGAGGCTCAACGATCGGCGTGAGCCGGCCGCTGAAGGGGTTCGCGTTGTCGGCCGTTGCCGCGTAGATCGAAGCGAGAATCTTTTCCGCGCTGGTTTCGAGTGCTGGACCCACAAGAAGATATTTCGGCGTAACGCCGACGGGAGTCTTGCCGTCGAGACCCTTCTGAGTGCGAAGCGCTAAGCGTGCATCGGAAAGTGTCGTTTCCGACAGCGCCGCACCGGATGCAGCAAGATTCCCGTGATCGACATGAAACAGGTTTTTGCCATCGTCCATCTTCACGCCGCCGCCGCTGTTCGCGGTAAGAAGCGCAAGAAGCTGGTTTGCTTCGGTCTCAGCCGCCGCCTGTCCCATCATCTCGCCCCAGCGACCGAATGCGCCCAGGTCGTCGTTTACGAGAGCCTTACGGGTGATCGAGAAGATGCCACCGAAGCTTTCCAGGCTATAACCTTCAGCCGCTTCGCCGGTCGTCATGGCCTGAATCTCACCGGCCTCGGATACCTTGCTCAAGCCCGAAAACTCGCCGGTCTTCAGGATCGCCATTGGCCGGAAGTCGGCAGCGGTGCGCTGGCGAGCAAGCTGTTTCAAGGGCGATGCGGCCCGCTGATAGGCGTTCGACAGAACACGGTTGCCCGCGCCGGTCAGAAGTTCGGGAAAGTCGGACGTGCCGTGCATGGCGCGTTCCATGAGTTGTTCACGGCCCATGGTGGCGATGCCGACAGCGCCGGAGCGGCCCAGGTGGTCGCGGGCATAGTCAGCGATGCCCATCTGCATGAACGGGCGAGCAGCTTCACTCGGCGCGGTGCTCATCATACGGCAAGCCAGGGCTTCCGACTGGCGTTCGTGGATGATGGCCGGGTCTTCGTTGGAGAATCCAACCGTTGCCGTGCGAACGGGCTTCGGAGCTTCGACGGTCAGCCGCTCATAGGCTGCGCTGCGAGCAGCTTCGACGGTCGCGCCGTTGTCGATCAAATCGTCGGCCCATGTGGTGCCGAATTCGTGCTGAGCCGCGATTGCGCGGATGGCAGAGCGCGTTTCAATGGTGCCCGCATCGGGCTGAGTGTTTTCGGTAGGCAATGGAATGCTCCTTATTGTTGCGTTTGGATCGGCCGGCACTGCGACGAGTGAAGCCTCGCGAAGATCGATCTCGATTGCCGTCTTCGTTTTTTGGCCGTTGACTACGGACTCGCGCCATTTCCTGACCGCGTAGCCAATTGAGACTCCCGACACGTCGCCGCGTTCAACGGCTGCGAGGGTTGCGGGATCGGTTATTGTGGCGGTGCCAACCAGGTTTCCGGCTTCGACGCGGATGTTGCCGACGCTGCCGAGAATGTCGCGGATCGAGCCTTGGCGATGCGAATCCAACAGGGTGATTTTCGACGGAAACCGGATGCCCGAAACGTCGATCGCTTCGACATAGCCGGCACGCTGGACGGCCGCACCAGTCGATAGGATCACTTCGACCGTTCCCTTTTCACGATCGAGCGTGGAAGGCGTGAAATTAGCGCTTCGGGTCTGGATTTGGGTTGTCATCTACCTTTTCCTTGGTGTCGGGGGTGCTGCCGAACGTCAGGCCCAATCGGGTTTCGCGTTCGCGGTCAGCCGCAATTTCGGAGTCCAGCGCTTCGATATCGTAGCCAAGCGCGGCAACTGCCTGCCTGCGGCTCATCAAGCCGGCTGTGATCATGTCGCGGGTTGCGGCTGCGTCTTTGGCCGGATCAAGCCAAGGCTGTGTCGGGGGGTAGTGCTCAACGGCAAGATATTCGCTTTGAGCGCTTTCGAAATCAGGCGCGGCAATGTCGCCGTGCAGCACCAGCGCCGTGATAGCGCGGGCATAGATCGGCTCGCAAAGCTGCGGAATGATCGTGCCGAATTGAATGGCTTCAAGGCGGCCTTTATAGGCGATCATTCCGGCTCGAAGGCTGCCGTAGGAAGCTTCGCGAAGATCGTTCGAGACCAAATGAGCCGGAACGCCTAGCCCGGCCGAGATTGCTCGGATTTGGTGCGAAACGAATTCGGCCGTTTGCTGCGCTTGCTGCGGTACGCCGAATTTAACATCGACGCCGCCCGGAAGCCGCTGCAGCGTGCCGGGTTCGAGGCTCGGTTGCGACTGACCTTCAAATGGATCAGCGCCGCTCGTATTATTCAGATCGACCAGGAATCCAGCAAACATTGCCGCGATCTTGGTACCAACGATCAAGGCATCTTCGGTTTGGTCGAGTTCCGACAGCCGCAACAGAATAGAAGCTGCCCAGGATATCCCGCGCACCTGCCCAGCGCCCAGCGGCCGCATGAGATGCAAAACATCTTCGGCGGGCAATCTTGTGCTGCCCCAGGTCGAGGCGAAAACATCGGTCGGCCGATTCTTCAGGACGTGATAGGCGACACGCTCGCCAGCGGCATTGAATTCGATTCCTGCCACGACATAACCGCCGCCCGGAAGCTCGCGCGTGTCGGACTCATTGACCATTTCGGCGGGCAGCAATCGCAGCCGCAAACCTTCCGGCCGATGCTCGAAAACGATGAAAGACTCGCCGTCAACGATCATCGCCAGGACGGCAGCAGCCATCAGGCCATGCAGATCGGTTCGGCCCTCAGCGTCGGCAATCTTCGCCCAGCGGGTAAATGCCTCGCCCAGCAGCTTGCGGGCGTCGGGATCGGGGTGCTGCGGAGCGGCTTTGATACCAGCGCCGATAAGACCAATCGCCAGCGCATTGACGCCATTCGCGGCCCAAGGGTTATTTGCGAAAAAGTACCGGGCTTTCGACCGGATCGGTGCGCTTGCTGCCAGTGTTTCCGCGCCCGTGCGGCCGAATGACGGTTGCGCGGACCAGCGGCGGCCACCAGCGCCAGCATCAAAGCGGCGGGTGGCAGTAGAGCGCTTCAGGAAGCTAAGCAAGCCCATTATGCGGCCTCCAACTCAAGCGGCCAGTCGGCAGGCTCAGGATCGGAAAAACGCTCAACTAAACGCTCGTGCTGCCAGCGTTCCTCGGCTTCCTCCGATGCGATCATTCGCGCCTTTTTGTGCACCCAATAAGCGCGATCATTCACATCTTCACCACGGCCTTCTACGCGGATAGCGAGCCAAGCCGCAGCACGATTTACGTTAGCGGCGGCACCCGTGAATGAAGGCGAACGGACATACTGATTCTCATCATCGCTCAGGAACACGGCAGCGACTGAAGAGGAACCGCGTGCGAATTTTCTGGTCTCCGAGACCACTCTAATCGGTATCTTTCGTTCTTCGGCCCGTTCGCAAACTGGCAGGACGTGCGCAACGACATCGCTTAGCCAAAGGAGCAATCTGCGCTTTATGTCGGCGTCGGTATCTGCCAGGCGAGACACAACCCACACGACATGATCGAGCGGCACGCCGGCGTCAAAAAGGTCGCGATAACTGTGCTCTTCCCCATCGCCGAGAAATTTATGAGCAATCCGCCACCCATCGCGACAGAGTCCCGTATCGCGCACCGTGTCTAATGAAAGAGTGAGCGAAGCCATGTCAGTGCGCTCCTTTTGGAGGATGCAAGCGCCGCACAACGGGCAACAGCATTTCGTCCAGCACGACTATAATTGCGCCGCGCGGCGTCATGCCGAGAGGCATGCGATGCGCTGCCGGTTGGGGGTGGCGCACCAAGCGCGGGCTGATAAACCGGCCGAAGCCGCCCGACGTGTGGCGGTAAATCTCCACTACAAGCGACCAGCTTTCCCCGTTGGCGAGTCCCGCCAGGCAATCGGCAATGCGCAAATGAAGGTCGATCGACGCTGCTTCCATGATCTCAAGATCGGCAATGCCGGAATCCTGCAGTGCGCTAAGCGCGATTGCGATAGCCGCGTCGGTCGGCCGGTAGATCGTTGGCGATGTGTTCACCCCATCACGGCGGCCGGAAATCAATCGGCTTTGCGCGAAATGGCTTACTCGATTTCGGGCCGTCTCGAAGGGCACGCCAGCGAGGGCAATATCAGCAGCAAGGTCTTTGATCGTGAGGCTCATAATGAGGCATATAATCCTAAACTATGGATCATGTCAACATATGATAACTTTCAATTATCAAGTGAATACATTCACTTATGGAGTGAAATTAATGTAAGTGTTGACATTCTCCATAGCTAGGATTAAATTCATATTCGAACCCTTGTCCAGAGTGGTTCGCCCATGAGCAGATCGGCGGCGGGTGACTGCCGCCGATCAACTAAATCGGTAGTGGCACACGTCCAGGACGACTCCTCGCCCTAGTGTGCGGTCAGTGACGGCCCGAGAACCGGACACTGACATCGAAGCCGGTAGCGTTGTAATGGTCGCTACCGGCTTCTTTTCAGGAACGGGACCATGAACGCCAAGCAAATCAGGCAGTCTCAGCGGGCAGCGCTCAATTGCGCTAAGGCTGGCATCCCTTACGATCTTGCGGTGTGGCTTGTCGCAGACTGGCTTAAAAAGCATGACATCCGCGTCACGACCCGGAATCTCGAAAGTGCTTTTGCAGGTTTCATAGAATAGATTTCACTTTAAACGTGTGATTCACTTTTAAAGTGTTAAATAGTTGATTTCATTGTAACAATTCTATGTGCTACGTCACTTCCGTGATCAACAACGGAGGTAATTTCCATGACAACTTATGCAAGTGAAAACAAAATCGGTCGCCAGCGTGCAGTCCAGCTTATCGAGGATTGCGCGGCAACTGGCGACATGCCGCGTTTAGTGCGCTTGGTACGAGAGATGGCAGCCGATAAAACTGGCTACGGCGTCGGTTTCCTGTACGCTTTGGGCGAAATGGCTATGGCAGGGAGGGGATAATTATGGCAATTACCTTTGAAGCCTTGATTTCAAATATTGAGCGTGAGATTGGGAAAGCCGAACGTCGGCACGATCTCGCTGACGATCTCGTTAGTTGTGAGATGGTTTTAAAGCCGCTTGTTGACGATGCTGGAAATGAATTTCAGCCTTATGCTTGGCACGACAAGCACGGGAACATTTTCCCAGGCTATGTTGTGCTGGCATCTGGATACCCGTACACGGTTGTTTTCAGGCAATTGCCATTGCGCGGAGATGACAGGATTGCACACGTAGCGCTCAAAATAGCCTCAGAAGCTAGGCGATATGAGCAGCGGCACATTCTCACGCCCATACGGCACTAAATCCTCATATCCGCCCGGTTTCCAGCCAAGTGCTACGAATAACCGCCGGGATTTTCTTCGGTGCCGCGAGGGAGCTTAGTTCTTCCTCGCGGCGGTCGAGGTTGAGATTGACCAGGTTCCGTGCTCCGATCGCCAGAATTGTACTATCAAGCGTCTCAGCCCTTCGACCGGGAATCCGCTGGAAAGATCGCGTCGGCTGACCTTTGACGTAGCGGACGACTCGAACCTCCGAAACCAATTCCTCGAAATAGCGCGGCGATAGATCGTCGGAAAACCGTATCGAATTGCCCGATTGCAGCCGGTTGAAAAGGGTGTTTTTCAGTGCGTCGACTCCGACGATGAATAGATTTACGCCCTTTGCGGCTGAGCGCTCTATGGGCGGGCGCTGAAACCCTGCCATGCCCTTCGAGGATGCCACGCGCCGATTGAAGCGAGGCCGGCAGAACGCGCGAACATGCGGCTGGTGTTCGCCGTCGCCCTCGTCCAGGAAGGCAGCCGAAATGCCTATGCGGCCGCCAAGCGGATGCTGCCAGGTTGATTTTAGCAGATCGTCAATTTCGGCCCATAGCTCGTTTGAATCGTAACGGCCGTGAATCTGACCGTTGCCGAGAATGAACGTATCGCCGCGACCGCTGCCGACGATCGTCCAATCTGCCCATGAATCCTGCATATCAATGCCGCAAGTCAGGATAAGCGCCGATTCCGGGATCGCCTCTAGCCCAAGAGGCTCTGCACGGCTGCGCAAGCTGTCTTCGTCCAGCACGTCCCCGCCGTCTCTCCAGCCCTCGGCGAGTAAAGTGTTCTGCCACACGCGTAAGTTGTCAGGATCGTTCTTTGCAACTAGGAATTCTTTGACGATGATCGGCCAAGCTGCATTGGCAAGCGGCGATATTAGCGCATTGGCGCGGAATCCCGCGTGGCCAGTCACTTCCGGCTTTGTGGCTCGCCAGCGGCCAGCCTCGACCATGGCGTTCTTGTGCATCTCGTCAACAAAGCTGCCGCATTTCGGGCAGCACCATTGAACGCCGTCTTCGATGCGCTCAGGGTCGAATTTGATATCTTTCCAGCGAATCTCCGCATAATCGGAACAATCTATGCAGCGAACCTCAAATATTCTTTGATCGGAATTTGCATACAAATCGAGAATGATCGAATTTTCTTCGGTCGTTGGAGTAGAGCCAACTACAATTTTGCGATCGGTATAAGCAAGTGTTCTTTTCTCGGCCAAGAGTGTTGGATTTCCTTCCGCCGTAATCTCCATTGCTTCGGATTCGTCCACCAGGAGCACGCGGGCGTTGTGAGCGCGAAGATTACCGGGCGACCGCGAGGGCGTTATTAGAAGCGAGCCGCCCGGATATCTCTTGCTCAGCATCGTGTTTCGGCCGGCAATGTTTTCATCGCTGAAAAGCCGAGAAAGGCAGGGCGAAGCTTCCGCGACAGGTTCGAGCACGCGGGTCGTGAAATTCCGGCAATCGGCTTCCGTCGGCAAAAGCAGGATGACGGGGGATGGATCATTCTTCGCGTAATGCCCGACAGCGCCGACAAGTAACGTGCTGTAGCCTTGGCGCACCGACTTCACTACGGAGACGCGCGGGATCGAAGGATCGCCGATCGCCTCGGCTATGCCGCGTTGAAACGGGGTCAGGCGAAGCTTGCCAGGTTGTGCGGAAACGCCGGCCGGCAGCTTCAATTCTGCCTCTAACCAGTCGGGCAAGTTTACCTTGGCGGGTGGTCGCAAAGCCTGCATGGCGGTGCGGCGAAGTTCCAGCACGTCAGCCATTATCGGCAAGCTCCAGCAGCACGGCTCGAACTTCGCCGTCGATACGGGTCAGCACATCACGGTCGATGCCCTGCAATCGCCCAGGGATAGCCAGCAAGGCGGCTCGGATGTCCGTCAGGGCGGTTTCCCACTGCCGAGTCACTTCCGCCGCACTCACAAGCTCGCCACGGGCGTGCGCCGCCTTGATCTCAGCAAGTTCGGTGTCGGCTCGCATTTTGGCGGTGCGTGCCACCTTGTAAGCATCCCCGGCTTCGCTCGGCCGCCCAGCGCGGGCAGCATGGGTGCGGAGGTGCGCGCAGTACGATTTTACAGAAGCGGCCAGATCGAACCGGGCGGGGGCGACACGCTCCAGGATGCCACTGCGCACTTGATCGCAGATCGTCTGCCTGCTTACGCCCAAGAGCGCCGCGAGTTGGCTTTCGTGGACGATCTTGGGGAGCGCGACAGGGGGCGGCTCATCGCCCAAGAGGTCAGTTAGGCTGTAATCCATCTCGGCAACTCATGTTTGCAAATTTCTGCAAAGGCGTTTCTTTTGCGGTCGGTGTCCCCCGCAACCGGCCGCCCAGGGGAAGGACCCAAGGGGATGCGATAGGATCGATTTGCCGAAGGGAGGGTAGAAGTTCGAATAGAATAGACTTGCTTCCCATTGTCCGGGCATGAGGCAGACCGGACACCGGACACCCTCTAAGGGGTGTGTCCGTGTCTGTCCGGTTTTGCTGCCCCATTATGCCGTGTGCTTTGTCCGGTTTGTCCGGCTGTCTGTCCGATTGTCCGGTTCTCACGCTGCATCCTCCCAATCGTCAAAAGCATCGGGGATGCGATACAGGCCATTTGCGAACGCAAGCCGATCACCGCGCAACAGCCTTTCCGCCGCCCGCTTGAACGCTTTGACACGCGACTCCCGATCATCGGCAGCGGATACGGTGCGACCTTCGGCACAAGCCTCGCGCCACGTCTTTTCGGTTGCCTTGCCGCCAAGACTTTCCAGAATGTCCAATGCGGCTTTTGCTGAAGCCGGAAGCCGCAAGTCCTCATTTCGAGGCACGCCCATCAACTCCGAGCAGCGAGGCAACGTTACCGTGTCGCCGTCCTCATCAATGCCGCCGTCTTCAACAGCGATCTTGAAAGCAATATCCCGATCACAAGTGCCGTTGCGGTTTTTGGTCAGCTTGCCGCGAATGACGCCGTTTTCGTCGCGCTTCACATGCAGGGCAACGTCCAGCGCACCATTCAAAAGGCTATGTCCGCGCGGCGTTGCACCCTCGGCTTTCGTGTCATGGTGGATCAAGACCACTGCCGCGCCCCAATGCGTCAGGTGACGGGCAACCGCGACCACGCGGCCCATACCTTTGGCGTCGTTTTCCTCCAGGCCAGGAAACGCCATTGCAAGCGTATCGATGAATATGAGGGCCGGCTTGCGCTCTTTCACTGCCGCGACCAGTGCAGCAAGGTCAGGCGATTTATCAGCGAGTAGATCGGAAACGCCCTCGACCAGATGAAAGTCGGCTGTATTGCCGTGCGCCTCTTTCAACGCCTTCACCCGCCCGCGCATTCCGTGCGGGTCTTCGGCCGCGACATAGAAGACGCTGCCTTGCTTGCATCGCATTCCGAAGGTTTCGGCACCCTGCGCAACGGCATAACCCAGGCGCGGCGCTAGAAGTGACTTGCCAGCACCAGGGGCACCGAAGATGCAACCAACGTCGCGCGGTGCGAAAAGCCCCTTGATTAGGTAGCCACGCGACGGCGCTGCCTCGCAGTCAGTAGGTGAAAGGAATGTGAGGCGCGAAGGCTTTGCCTTATCTGGTCGTGCCGCGTCGGGTAGATCGTCGAACATGTCGGGATCGACGATAATGCGGGGAGTCCAGCCGTATGCGGCCGCGATCTCAAACAGGCTGCCGATGCCAATTGCGTCATCTGGATTACGTCTAAGCCTGCCCTTTGTGAAACTTCGCCATTGGCTGAGCATCTCGCGGCGCTTGTATTTGCCCGGCACGGTCGCGCCCTTCGACCATATGTCCCAAACCTCGAACGCGGCATCATCGCCGTTGCCGGCTGCTTCCAATGCCATGCCGACTTTACTCCACTCAGCACGGCAACAATCGGGATCGACAGATTGGAGCGCCCGCGTAACCTCTCTCCAATCGACCGGCAACGGCTCAGGACCAAGCAAGCGCGACACGTCGGAGTCGTCACGCTTAGGCGGGGAAAGTGCAGCCGGCCAGGAGGGCAGCCGTTCGACATCAAGAGTCCCGTTCGCACGATATCGCCGCCCATCGGCCATGACACTACCGGGTGCAATCACATAGCCGCTCGCTTTAATTTCAACGCCATCGGGTAAGTGATTATGGGAGTCGCCCAAGCCTTCCGGGTAGCGAAAATAGAGATGCCGACCGTTCGAGGGAGTATCGACTAGGAAGGACGAAAGAGCGTCGGGATCATAACCCAAGCCGCGTAGCGCTGTAATGCCATCTTGCTCGGCAGTGTGACAATCGAGGTCCAGCACGGCTAAGCCGTTGCGCTTGCACGGCAGGCCGACAATCGCCATCGGGTGAGCCTTCCACCATGCGCGTATGCGGGCGGGATCGGTCGAGGCGTCGTCTTTTCCGTTTTGCGTGTAGGGGCTTTTGATAGTGCCCTTCGGCCCATATTCCTTGCATGGAAACACGGCAAAGCCGCGCTGCGCCAGATCGACCGCGACAGCCAGATTGGTGCCTATCTGCGGTAGCGGCTCAGGGCCGAGTAGGTCACTTAGGTCTTGCGCCGGAGCGGCAGATTCGGTATATTCGGGGTGCAAAATGTGATCCTTTCAGGATTTGAACCCGTGGAGCTTGCCGGCTCTGCGGGTTTCGCGTTTTTGATGCCTGATAATACCACGCGACTATAGGGAAAGTCGACAAAGGATCGATTCAAGCTCTTGATTTTGTTGATTAATTCACTTTAAACGTGAAGCCGCCGTCCCAATTAGTGCCAATGCGTGCCAATACGTCCCGTGGCGGCTATCCACAGGTAATTACGGTATCGGATTACGGTATTTTGACTCTAAGGGATTGATTCTAAAGGCGCGTGGTTCCCGGCGTCCGCACCACCATTCTTGTATTTTTTTCGCGCGGCACACCTCCGACAACCAACTCAAACCAGCGTTTCGGCCCTAGCTGGCTGGCGTGTCGGGTGCCGGGTGCCTACATAGGCGCATATCCCTCCCCCGGAGCCTTTCATGACAGCGCCTCTCTTCCAGCCGATCACGCTCGACAGCCTCGTCCTTCCAAACCGTATCGCCGTCGCACCCATGTGCCAGTATTCGGCCGATGACGGTTCGGCGACCGATTGGCATCTCCAGCAATGGATGAGCTACGCGATGTCGGGCGCGGGCATGGTCACAGTCGAGATGACCAATGTGGAACGGCGCGGCCGCATCTCTCATGGCTGCCTCGGCCTTTACTCCGACCGCAATGAGGCCGCCGCCCGGCGCGCGCTCGACGCCGCCAGACGGGTTGCGGCCCCCGGCACCAAATTCGGCACGCAATTGGCGCATGCCGGCCGTAAAGCTTCCTGCCAGCGCCCATGGGAAGGCGGCGGCCCGCTGGAAGCCGACCAGGACCCGTGGCCGATCGTGTCGGCATCGGCCATTGCCTACAACACAGGCTGGCAGGTACCGCATGCGCTGGAGGAAGACGAGATCCTGCAAGTGATCGAGCGCTTCGCCGAGGCCGCACGACGCGCCGACCGCGCCGGCTTCGACTTCATCGAACTGCACGCCGCCCACGGCTACCTCATCTTTCAGTTCCTTTCGCCGCTCTCCAACCAACGCACCGACCGCTGGGGCGGATCGGCGGAAAATCGCATGCGTTTTGTGGTCGAAATCGCCAAGGCCGTGAAGAAAGCCGCACCCCGCCTCATGCTCGGTGCGCGGCTCTCGGTAAAGGACTGGGTCGACGGCGGCTTCGACGTCGAAGACGCCATCGGCGTGGCGAAGGCGCTGAAGGCCGAAGGCGTCGCCTATATCTGCTGCTCCAGCGGCGGTAATTCGCCCTTGCAGCAAGTGCCGGCCGGCCCCGGCTATCAGGTGCATCTGGCCGAAGCGGTCGGTAAAGGCGCGGATATCCCGACACGGGCCGTTGGCCTGATCGACGATCCGAACCACGCCGACACGATCATTGCCGAAGGCCGAGCCGCCATGGTGGCGCTGGGCCGCGCCTTTCTGGCCGATCCACGCTGGGGCTGGCGCGCGGCCGCAGCACTCGGCGAAAAAATCCATGCCGCGCCACAATTGCTCGGCTCCGTGGGCACGATGAAACATTGGGTGAAGGCCAGCGCCTGAGTTCAGTCCGCGCTTTCGCGTCCGCGTCATGCAACCAACGTCGCGGAACGACGTTGGAGGGTAAGGCGGCAGCCGGCAAGATTCAGCCGCAGGAGATTTTGTCGCTTCAACGCTAACCGGAGGTTTCCATGACGAAGCTGACTTACACCATCGTCGAGCACGATGGCGGCTGGGCCTACAAGGTAGGCGCGACTTTCTCGGAAACCTTTCCCAGTCATGCGCGAGCGTTGCGGGCTGCCGAAGCCGCCTCGTCCGAGCAGCAGATCGCAGGCTCGACCGATGGTATCCGCTACGAAGATTCCGACGGGAAATGGCACGAGGAACTGGCCGACGGCCGCGACCGGCCACAGACGGAAGTTTCCGACTGAAGCATGTTTCCCCGAAAGCGGAGGCCGGTCTTGAGATAACGACATGCGAGAGGGCCAAGTCCAGAAGCCCGGCAAGCGAAGTTGAAAAATCGCGAGGGGCTTCAGGGTCGGAAGTGGCGTGTCGGCAATCCGAAAAAAGCAATGATTTTGGCGGGCTTGCCCACCGTTTCTTAAGGTGTCCCCGCTAGATTGCCGGCTTGAACAGGACGGATTTCGGAGAGTATCGCGTGCGCTTTTCGGCGGCGGCAGTCGGGCGGCTTCTACCGCAACGCTTGGCGTTGCACGCGCGGCCGCTGCTTGACCGCGTCGACGCCGCGCTGTTTGCGGCCGATGAACGTGGCGAAGCGAGCCGCATGTCGGTCATTGCCTTTGCCATCCGCATCATCAGCGCGGTCATCGCCTTCGCCAGCCAAGTCATGATGGCCCGCTGGATGGGCAGCTTTGAATACGGCATCTTCGTCCTTGTCTGGGTGACGATGGTCATTGTCGGCAACATTGCCTGCCTGGGCTACCATACGTCGGTCATTCGCTTCATCCCCGAATATCGCGAGCGCGGCATGTTCGACGAACTGCGCGGCATCCTGATCTCAAGCCGGCTGTTCGTACTGATTGCATCGAGCGTCGTGGCCGCCATGGGCGCCTGGGCCGTGTGGCTGCTCCAGCCCTGGATCGAAAGCTACTACGTGGTGCCGTTCCTGCTCGGTATCATCTGCCTGCCGATGATCGCCATGGGAGATTTGCTGCAAGGCCATGCGCGGGCGTATTCATGGGCGCTGTTTGCGCTGACGCCGACCTATATCCTGCGGCCTTTGCTCATCCTCGCGATCATGGCTGCGGCCCTTGCCTGGGGATGCGCGCCCGATGCGAGAACCGCGATCCTCGCCACCATCGCCGCCACCTATGCCACGACCCTCGTCCAGCTCGCCGGCACCACTTCCCGCATCAACGCGCAGGTTCCATCCGGCCCGGCCAAGGTCCATTTCGCGCTGTGGCTCACCGTGTCCTTGCCGATCTTCCTGGTGGAAAGCTTTTTCTTCCTGCTTACCAATGCCGACGTGCTGATGGTCGGCGCCTATCTCGAGCCTGGCGATGTCGCCGTCTATTTCGCGACGGTGAAAACATTGGCGCTGGTTCATTTCGTCTATTTCGCGGTCAAGGCCGGCGTCGCCCAGCGTTATGCGCAGTTCACCCATGGCGAGCCGGAGAAACTGGCTGCATTCGCCCGCGAAACGGTATCCTGGACGTTCTGGCCGTCGCTGTTCATGGCGCTTCTGGTGCTCGCGCTCGGCAAGCCGATGCTGATGCTTTTCGGCCCCGAATTCAGCGACGGCTATCCGCTCCTGTTCCTGCTGGTAGCCGGTGTCGTCGCCCGCGCGGCCGTTGGCCCGTGCGAAAGCCTGCTGACCATGAGCGGCAACCAGAATATCTGCGCCGCCGTCTACGCCATGACGCTGGCCCTCAACATCGGCTTGAACGTGATCCTCATCCCCTTGTTCGGCCTGTGGGGGGCAGCCTTCGCCACCGCATTCGCCATGGTGTTCGAGGCCGCTGCCCTGTCCTTTACCGTTTGGCGCAGGCTTGGCATCGTCATGGCGATCTTCGTGCCGACACCCTCACCCAGAGGAGCATTCTGATGGCCGCAACTCCCCTCGTCGAGGAAACCAGCGGCGGTCCGGCCGGGGCCATGGTTTCGGGCCTTGCCGGCCACGCGCATGGCGACGGCGATACCGCGGATCTGGAAGCCTTCGCCAACAATCGCCCGGAGCGCAAGCTCGCGATCTATCCGGCGTCCGCTGGCTTCGACCTGGTCGAGGAACTCGATTATCTGTGCGCTCGCACGGCCGAGCCCAATGTTTTCTTCAATCCGCGTTTCCTTGCGCCAGCCATGCCGAGGCTGGAAGACCGCGAAGTCCGCCTGGCGGTCATCCGCGACGGCGACCAATATCGCAACCGGCTTCGCCTGCTGGTGCCGTTTTCGGTGGAAAAGCCGCTGCGTCCGGTGGGCGTTTCCGTCATGCGCACGTGGTCGAGCCCTTTCGGCCCGATCGGCACGCCGCTGATCGACCGCGACGACCCGGTCGGCGTGATCGAGGACTTTTTCTCCATGCTGGGACGGCCGCATCTGAAGCTGCCAAAAGTGCTCGCGCTGCCCGATATACGTCTCGACGGTCCGACGGCGGGCCTGCTTCGCACCGTCACCGAAGCACGGGGCCTGCCGCTGTTCATCACCGGCGAGGTGCAGCGCCCCTTCCTTGAAAGCACGCTGGAGGGCGACGAATACCTGAAAAAAGCGCTGCGCCCGCATCACTACCGCGAGTTCCGGCGGCTGAAACGCCGGCTTGGCGAAATCGGCAGGCTGGAACACGAGGTGGCGCGCGGACCGGAGCAAATCCGCCACGCCATCGAAAGCTTCCTGTCGCTGGAGGCGGCAGGGTGGAAAGGCCACGAGCGCACCGCCATGGCCATCGACCGCTACCGCGCCGCCTTTGCCCGCGAGGCCGTGCACCGGCTGGCCGAGCAGGATTTGTGCCGCATTCATTCGCTGACGCTCGACGGCCGCACCATCGCCAGCCTCATCGTCTTCGTCGAGCAGGGCTGCGCCTATACGTGGAAGACCGCCTATGACGAGACGCTGGCGGCCTATTCGCCGGGAACGCTGCTGATGGTCGAAGTGACCAAGCAGCATCTGGACGATCCGAACGTCATGTTGACGGATTCATGCGCGGTGCCGGACCATCCCGTGATGAGCCGGCTTTGGACGGAGCGCCACCCGGTCGGCACTTTCGTAATCGGCCTTACTCCGGGCGCAGACCGGCCAGCGAGGCAGGCGGCGGCACAGCTTCACCTCTACCGCGAAACCCGCAACATGGCGCGCATCGTGCGCGACCGTATGAAAAACCTGTTGCGACGGTAGCCCTGCACCGGCTGCGCTTCAGACATCCGCGACCTTATGGCCTGTTTGAACCGATTTGGTTCAGAAGCGCCCGCATCTTCCCTTGAAGCCTCCTGTGCAACGCGATAGGCCGATCCCATTTGAAGAGTTGGCCATCTGAACACTTGGTCATGGAAGAATTGGAGACAGGCCTGTGAGCGCTGGAAAAACGAGAACCGAAACCGACACGTTTGGCCCGATCGAGGTCGCGGATGACCGGTATTGGGGTGCGCAGGCGCAGCGTTCGCTCGGTAATTTCAAGATCGGCTGGGAAAAGCAGCCCGCTTCGATCGTGCGCGCGCTGGGCATCGTCAAGCGCGCGGCAGCCGAGGTCAACATGGACTTGAAGCGCCTCGATCCGAAGATCGGCACAACCATCGTCCAGGTGGCGCAGGAAGTGATCGACGGCAAGCTCGACGAGCATTTTCCGCTGGTGGTATGGCAGACCGGCTCCGGCACCCAGTCGAACATGAATGCCAACGAGGTTATTTCGAACCGGGCCATACAGATGCTCGGCGGCGTGATGGGAAGCAAGAAGCCGGTTCATCCCAACGATCACGTCAATATGAGCCAGTCCTCCAACGACACCTTTCCGACGGCCATGCACATCGCCTGTGCCGAGCGCATCATCCACGACCTGCTGCCAGCGCTGAAGCACCTGCATGCGGCGCTCGATGCCAAGGCGAAAGCCTTCGATCATATCGTCAAGATCGGCCGGACCCACACGCAGGACGCAACCCCGCTGACGCTTGGCCAGGAGTTTTCCGGCTATGCCGCGCAGGTCGCTTCGTCCGTCGCGCGCATCGAGCTGACGCTTCCGGGCCTTCAGGAACTGGCGCAGGGCGGCACCGCCGTCGGCACCGGTCTCAACGCCCCTGTCGGCTTTGCCGAAAAGGTCGCGGAACGCATCGCCGCCATTACCGGCATCGCCTTCGTTACCGCGCCCAACAAGTTTGAAGCGCTGGCGGCGCATGATTCCATGGTGTTCTCGCACGGGGCCATCAATGCGGCCGCGGCGGCCCTGTTCAAGATCGCCAACGATATCCGCTTCCTCGGTTCCGGCCCGCGCTCCGGCCTTGGCGAGCTTGCCCTGCCGGAAAACGAGCCGGGTTCGTCCATCATGCCGGGCAAGGTCAATCCGACCCAGTGCGAGGCACTTACGCAGGTCTGCGTGCAGGTGTTCGGCAACAATGCCGCCCTGACCTTTGCCGGCAGCCAGGGTCATTTCGAACTCAACGTCTACAACCCGCTGATGGCCTATAATTTCCTGCAGTCGGTGCAACTGCTTTCCGATTCGGCCGTTTCCTTCACCGACCATTGCGTCGTCGGCATCGAAGCACGGGAAGACAACATCAAGGCCGCGTTGGACCGTTCGCTGATGCTGGTAACCGCACTGGCGCCGACCATCGGCTACGACAACGCCGCAAAAATCGCCAAGACGGCGCACAAGAACGGAACCACCTTGCGCGAGGAAGCATTGGCAACCGGGCTGGTAACGGAAGCCGATTACGACCGCCTGGTGCGGCCGCAGGACATGACTCACCCAGGATAAGGCAGCAAATTATAAAACAGTGAACGATGTGTCGCGATTATCGTGACTTTAGTGAACAGTCGGTTTGGTGTATAGGGCGGGCATTCAACTTTGGAGAGATGAAATGCCAACTTCCGCTTCCACAGCCGGTTTCGGCTCCGCTTCCAGCGCTCCGGCCGTCGTTCTGGCAGGTCGCGTACTCTTGTCGATCCTGTTCATCATCGCCGGCTACAGCAAGCTGACGGCGATTTCCGGCACGGCCGGTTATTTCGGCAGTATTGGCCTGCCGATGCCGACGGCAACCGCCGTCATCGTCGGCCTGGTTGAATTCCTGGGCGGCCTTGCGATCCTGGTCGGCTTCAAGACCCGCATTGCCGCAATCGTCGTCGCTGTTTTCGTCCTGGGCGCCACGGCTGTCGCCCATCTCGATTTCTCGCAGGCCGGCAATGCCCTCATGCTGCAGAAGAACCTGGCCATCACCGGTGGCTTGCTGCTGCTGGCCATTCTCGGCGCCGGCCCGCTGTCGATCGACGGCCGCCGCCGCTGACCACAGCCTGCCTCTCGTAAAAAAGCCCGGAGCGATCCGGGCTTTTTTCATTTCGCGGGCACGTTGCGGCTGCGAACCTATCCCTCGACCTTGAGGACGAGCCGGCGGTTCGCTATTTTTGCCAGTTGCGCCAACCGGCCAACGGGGCGCTCGCCATAGAGGCCGGCTAAATCGGCCGGAAGCACCAGCGCCAGTGCGCCATCGCCCTTTTCTTGCCATTTCAGCCGGGGAATGACGCCGGGCATCGCTGCCGACAGGATATAGACGACCCGCATGGTGGCGGCGAGCAGACGGGCACGCTCCAGATAACGCGGCGTCGCCAGCGACTTTAGCTCGGCCGCCGAATCATCGAACAGCCCTTCATGGCGAAACAGATTGGTGAGCGCCAGAAAAGCGCGACCCGGATGGTCCACGCCGATGAAAGAGGCGTGCGCGATGATGTTGAGCGACTGCTTGCCGCGATATTCAGGATGCGCCCGCCAGCCGATGTCAGCCAAAAGGCAAGCCGCCCGCCGATAGCGCGCCTCGTCCTCGGTCTCGTCGACGCCGAAGGCGGCGAAGGTCTCACCGGTCCATGCCGCCAGTTCATGGGCGTGCGCGGTCGAGCGCGAACGCAGCCGGGCCAGTTCGTCGGCCGCCGAAATCAGCGGATCGACCTTCTGCACGTCCGCATCGAGCAGCGAGTACAAAAACCCTTCGCGCACGCCGAGCGCCGATACGACGATCTTCGACGGCTTCATCGCCGCCAGCACTTCCTGAAGCACGACCGCGCCATAGGGCAGCAGGGAACGGCGGTTTTTCGATATGCCTTCGATGCCCTTGGTCTTGTCCAGATCGCCCTTGGCCACCTGCCTCAGGAAACTTGCAGCACTTTCAATCCCGATTTCGTAGTGGTGCATGACACCGAGCGGATAGTTCGTCATTTCCATGTGCAGGCGCGCCAGGTTTCGCCAGGTGCCGCCGACCGCGTAGAACGGCCTGCCCTGCCCGTTCTTCAGCAAGTCGGCGCCCGCGACTTCCTCGCGCGCGATGCGCGCCGCCTGGGCGAGCGAGTTTTTTGCCATGTCCTGCAAGCGCAAACCGCCAAGCGGCAAGGTGACGCCGACGGTACGAATGTCGCCCTGGATATCGACAAGCTCCAGGCTGCCGCCGCCAAGGTCGCCGGAAATACCATCGACCGGCCTGAAACCGGAGATGACGCCAAGGCCGGAATAGTAGGCTTCCTCGTGCCCGCTCAGCACCCGAATCTCGGTTTCCAGCACGGCTTCGGCGCGCCGAATGAAATCGGGGCCGTTGATCGCCTCGCGCGCGGCGGCCGTCGCCAGCACATACATGCGCTCGGCACCCGCCTGTTCGGAAAGGCTGCGAAAGCGCCGAAACTCCGCCATGGAGCGCGTCACCGCCTCCGGATCGAGCCTGCCGGTCGAAACGATGCCGCGCCCGAGGCCGGCCAGCATCTTCTCGTTGAACAGCACAGTGGGCGAGCGCGACAATCCCTCGTAGATGACAAGGCGGATCGAGTTCGAGCCGATATCGATCACAGAGACCGGGCGGCGGTCCTGGAGCCGCCCTTGCGACGCGGAATTCATCCGCCCGCCGCTGCGTTCTGTTTCTTGCGGCGCTTGAACTGCGCGATGCGCTTCGGCGCGTGCGACTTCAGCGCGTCACCCCTTCCCGACAGGCTCGGATTGGTCATGAAATATTCCTGCGCGTTGAACGGTTCTTCGCCTTCCTCCAGCACCACTCGCCGGGAGGTTCCGTCTGCCAATACGTCGAAACTTTGCTGGTTGTCCATGATGTTGCCCAGCATGATCTGGCCAAGGATCTGTTCATGCACCGTCGGGTTGGTGATCGGCACCATGGTTTCGACCCGGCGGTCGAGGTTGCGCGGCATCAGGTCGGCCGAACTGATATAGACGATGGCCTCGTCCGACGGCAGGCCATGGCCGTTGCCGAAGCAATAGATACGGCTGTGCTCGAGAAAGCGCCCGACGATCGACTTGACCTTGATATTCTCGGACAGGCCCGGCACCTGCGGCCGCAGGCAGCAGATGCCGCGCACCACCAGGTCGATCTCGACCCCTGCCCGGCTTGCCTCGTAGAGCGCGTCGATGATGATGGGATCGACCAGCGAGTTCATCTTCATCCAGATGCGCGACAAGCGCCCTTCACGCGCATGCACAATCTCGTCAGCGATATGTTTCAGGATACGGCTGCGCAGCGTGAACGGGGAAATCGCCAGCCGCATTTCCTCTGCCGGCTCGGCATAGCCGGTGATGAAATTGAAAAGCTGGGCGACATCGCGCGCGATCGTCGGGTCACTGGTGAAGAAGGACAAATCCGTATAGATGCGCGCGGTGACAGGATGGTAATTGCCGGTGCCAAGATGGACGTAGTTGCGCAACTTGCCGTCTTCGCGCCGCACCACCAGCGACATCTTGGCGTGCGTCTTCAGTTCGAGGAAGCCGAAAACGACCTGCACGCCGGCCCGTTCCAGATCGCGCGCCCAACGGATATTGGCCTCCTCGTCGAACCGGGCCTTGAGTTCGACCAGCGCCGTCACCGACTTGCCGGCTTCGGCGGCATCGACCAGCGCGCGCACGATGGGGCTATCGTTGGAGGTACGGTAAAGCGTCTGCTTTATCGCCACGACGTCAGGGTCGGCCATCGCCTGACGCAGGAACTGCACCACGACGTCGAATGATTCGTACGGGTGGTGAACGACGATGTCCTTCTCCCGAATAGCGGCAAAGCAGTCTCCGCCATGCTCGCGGATACGCTCGGGGAAGCGCGGATTGTAGGGAACGAACTTCAGATCGTCGCGCGCCACCGCGACAATTTCGGAAATCTGGCTCAAGGCCAGAAGCCCGGCCAGCACACTGATGCGGTTGGCCGCGACGCCTAGTTTCCCGGCAACGAAATCGCGCAACTCTTCCGGCATCCGGTTGTCGAACTCGATGCGGATGACAGATCCGCGCCGCCTTCGCTTCAGCGCCGTTTCGAACAGGCGCACAAGATCCTCGGACTCCTCCTCGACCTCGATGTCGCTGTCACGGATGATCTGGAACGTGCCCGAACCCTTGACCTCATAGCCCGGAAACAGCCGGCCGATATAAAGCCCCACGACCTCCTCCAGCGGGATGAAGCGGACATGGTTCTTGCGGTCCGGCAGGCGGATGAAGCGGCGCAGCGCAACCGGCAGGCGCAGGAGCGCGCTCATTTCCTCGCTGTTCTTGCGGTGGCGCAGTTGCAGCGCCATCGAGAAGCCAAGGTTTGGAATGAACGGGAACGGATGCGCCGGATCGATGGAAAGCGGGGTCAGCACCGGAAACACCTGTTCCTGGAAATACTCGTCTAGCCATACCCTCTCATCCTTGGTCAGCGAATCGCCGGTAATGCTCTCGATGCCCTGCTTGTGAAGCAGCGCCATGAGCACGGCCAGGCTCTTCTGCTGGTCTTCCTGCAGGCGCTCCACTTCGCGCAGCAACTGGTCGAGTTGCTGCTGCGGCGTGCGCCCGTCGGGGCTTTTCAGGGAAATGCCCTCGCGCACCTGACCGGCAAGACCGGCCACGCGCACCATGAAGAACTCATCGAGGTTTGCCGCCGAAATCGACAGGAAGCGCACCCGCTCGAGCAGCGGGTGGTTGGCGTTCAGCGATTCTTCGAGCACACGACGGTTGAACTGCAGCCAGGAAAACTCGCGGTTGACGAACCGGTCGGGATTGCCGCTCTCGGCGATTGCGGTCACCACATTGGCAAATTCGGTCTGGACCGGCTTCAACTCGTTCATTTTTCCGCTCTTGCCCATATTCAACCGGGTGCGCCGGTAAGGTCCTGTTGCCGATTGTGATCTAGCCGGCTCAATCTATCCTGTGGCACGGTTTTACGACAGTTTCATTTCATCGATCTTGCAAAAGCCCGCCTTATGTTCCAAACGCAGCAAGTCCGACTGAATTGAGACGGAGAAGAAAATGGCCGGCGGTTCCATTCCACATTTCCAGAACGATGCTGGCCATGCGGCCATCGACATCGGCGTCAAGGAGTTCATGTGCGTCGGCGCCAATGCGCCGTTCGATCATCCGCATGTTTTCCTCGACATTGGCGACGACAACGAAAAAGTCTGCCCCTATTGCTCGACGCTCTATCGCTATTCGCCTTCTCTGAAGGCAACCGAGACGCATCCCGCCGACTGCCTGTTCATCGACCGCGCAGCCTGAACGGCAAGCTGCCGCTCGATGGATGACACGGTCGCCCGGCGCATCGTCATTGCGGGGGCAGGCATTGGCGGGCTGACGGCAGCGCTGGCTTTTGCCAGGCGCGGCTATTGCGTGCAAATGTTCGAGCAGGCGGCGCGCCTCGAAGCAGCCGGTGCTGGCATCCAGCTTTCGCCCAACGCCACTCATATCCTGGATCGTCTGGGCGTCCTTGAACGGCTGCGGCCGTTCGCGGTGCAGCCGCAGGCCGTTATCTTGAAAGACGCCGCAAGCCTGCGCACGCTGGCCACGGTTCCCCTCGGGACAAGCGCACAGGCGCGCTGGAAATCGCCCTATCTCGTCACGCACCGGGGCGACCTGCAAAAAGCACTGGTGGATCAGGTTGCAGAGATTCCGGAAATACGGCTCGCCACCGGCGCCCGCGTCGAAGGCGTCACCTGCCATTCGCGCGGGATAACCGCTTCCGTTGCCGCCGGCAGCAAGACCGAGGAAATCGGCGGCGTCCTGATGGTGGGCGCAGACGGCGTCTGGTCGACCATGCGCGGGCTTGTCGGCACCCAGATCGCCAGCAAATTTACCGGCGAACTGGCATGGCGAGCGACGATGGCGGCCGATACCCCGTCAGGCGCAGCCTTTGCGCAAATCACGTCGCCGAACTGCGTGACGACCTTCCTGCATCCCGGCTTTCACCTTGTCGCCTACCCGATGCGCGGCGGCGCGGCATTCAACCTCGTCGCCTTCACCAAGGGCGAACGGATTGCCGAAGGCTGGTCGGGGTCGCCCAACCTCTCCATCCTCGACAAAGCCCTGCATGGCATCGCGCCCGCTCTGGCGCGAATAGCGCACGATGCCGGGCCGTGGACGGCGTGGCCGGTCCACACTGTCGGCCCCGGCAATGAATGGACTTCGCCCGACGGCATCGCGCTCATCGGCGACGCGGCGCACGCCATGACGCCCTTTGCCGCGCAGGGAGCGGCAATGGCCGTCGAAGATGGCGCGACCCTTGCCGCATATGTCGAGGGGCATCCGGCGAACCTTCCCGAAGCGTTGGCGGCATGGGAAAAATCCCGCAAGGCGCGCATCGCCAGGGTTGCCCGCCGCGGTGCCCTCAACCACCTCGCCTGGCACGCCGCCGGCCCCGTGGCGCTGGCGCGCAACCTGCTCTTGAAAATGCGCGCGCCGCAAAAGCTCGCCGCCGATCTCGATTGGCTCTACGGATGGCGCGCTCCCGAACCTACGGACCCAATGAGCAGCCGCACCGAAAAATAGGGCCAAGGCAGCCGCCAAACGCAAAAAGAGCCCGGCCGGCTTGCGGTCGGGCTCCCTTGTGGGAAACCGGGCGCTCAGTGCAGGATCTGGCTCAGGAACAGCTTCGTGCGTTCATGCTGCGGGTTGTCGAAGAACTGGGCCGGCGTATTCTGCTCGACGATCTGGCCCGCGTCCATGAAGATCACCCGGTTGGCGACCTTGCGGGCAAAACCCATCTCGTGCGTCACGCACAGCATGGTCATGCCTTCCTCGGCGAGGCTAACCATCGTTTCCAGCACTTCCTTGATCATTTCCGGATCGAGTGCCGAAGTCGGCTCGTCGAACAGCATGATGCGCGGATTCATGCAGAGCGAACGGGCGATTGCCACGCGCTGCTGCTGGCCACCGGAAAGCTGGCCCGGATATTTGTTGGCCTGCTCGGGGATCTTGACCCGCTTGAGGAAATGCATGGCGATTTCCTCGGCTTCCTTCTTCGGCGTCTTGCGTACCCAGATCGGAGCCAGCGTGCAGTTCTCCAGAATGGTCAGATGCGGAAACAGGTTGAAGTGCTGGAACACCATGCCGACCTCGCGGCGCACCTCGTCGATCTTCTTCAGATCGTTGGTCAGTTCCTTGCCGTCGACCTTGATGGTGCCCTTCTGGTGTTCTTCCAGCCGGTTGATGCAACGGATCATCGTCGACTTGCCGGAGCCCGAAGGCCCGCAGATGACGATGCGCTCGCCGCGCATCACCTTCAGGTTGATGTCCTTCAGCACATGGAACTCGCCATACCATTTGTGCATGGCGACGATCTCGATGGCGACATCGGTGTCCGATATCTGCATCTTGGCGGCGTTGACCCTGATCTCTTCCGCGCTGACTGCGTTTTCTACGGCCATAACCCGTTCCCTTTTTCTATTTTTTATCGATGGCCGGTATCGAGCCGGCGTTCCATGAACATCGAGTAGCGCGACATTCCAAAGCAGAACAGCCAGAAGACCAGCGCGGCAAATACCAGTCCGGAGATCGGCGTCTGCGGCGATGCCCAGGTGGCGTCCGAAAAGTTCTGCCGAACCACACCCAGAAGGTCGAACATCGAAATAATGTAGACCAGGCTGGTATCCTTGAACATGCCGATGAACGTGTTGACGATGCCGGGAATGACAAGCTTCAACGCTTGCGGCAAGACGACGAGAACCATCTTCTGCCAATAGCCCAAGCCGAGCGAATCGGCACCCTCATACTGCCCCTTGGGGATGGCCTGCAGGCCGCCGCGAACCACTTCCGCCATATAGGCCGAGGCGAACATGGCAACGCCGATCAGCGCCCGCAGCAGTTTGTCGAACGTAACGCCTTCGGGCAGGAACAGCGGCAGCATCACGCTGGCCATGAACAGCACCGTGACCAGGGGAATGCCGCGCACCGTCTCGATGAAGACGATGCAGACAAGCTTGACCACCGGCATCTTCGAGCGCCGGCCCAATGCCAGCACCACACCGAGCGGCAGCGAAACGGCGATACCGACGAAGGACAGCACCAGCGTGACCAGCAGGCCGCCCCAGCGCGGCGTCTCGACATGGGTCAACCCAAACCAGCCGCCCGTCAGAAGCACGAACGCCACCACCGGAAACACGAAGAAAAACAGGACGGCATTCAGGCCCTTGCGCGGAATCCGCGGTATCAGCAAAGGCACAAGCAGCGCGACGAACATGATCGCGACCAGGATCGGGCGCCAGCGCTCTTCGATGGGGTAGCGGCCGAACATGAACTGGCCGAACTTGGCATTGACGAACGCCCAGCAGGCGCCCGACCAGCCGTCTGGCTGGATACCGCCGCCCTGCGCCGCCGTTGCGCAGAAAGAACGGTCGGTGCCGGTCCACTGGGCGTTGATAAAGGCCCACTCGATGAACGGCGGCAGGATATAGGCGACCAGCAGCAGGCCGATGACCGTCAGCACCGAATCGCCGACGGTAGCGAACAGGTTCTTGCGAACCCATCCGCCCAGGCCCCGCTCGCTTCTCGGTGCCGCCTGGGCAAGCGCCATTTCGACTCTGACGAAGGAAAGATCGTGTTCTTGCATGGCGTTATCTTTCCACCAGCGCCATTTTGGCATTGAACCAGTTCATGAACACCGAGGTGGCAAGGCTGATGCCGAGATAGATCACCATCCAGATCACCACGATCTCGATGGCCTGGCCGGTCTGGTTCAGCACAGTGCCGCCCGTGGCCACGAGGTCCGGATAGCCGATGGCGATGGCCAGCGAGGAGTTCTTGGTCAGGTTCAGATACTGGCTGGTCAGCGGCGGTATGATGATGCGCATGGCCTGCGGCACCACGACAAGCCGAAGAATCTGCTTCGGCCTCAGCCCCAACGCCTCGGACGCCTCCGTCTGCCCTCTGTTGACGCCGATGATGCCGGCGCGCACGATCTCCGCGATGAACGCTGCCGTATAGAAGGACAGCGCCAGATAGAGCGATAGGAACTCCGGCTTGACCTGGAAGCCGCCGCTCAGGTTGAACGTGGATTGCTTCGGCATGTCGAAAGTCAGCGGAAACCCGGTAAGCACGAAGGCCAGAAGCGGCAGGCCGACAATCAGCGCGACGGATGCCCAGAATATGGGGAAAGGCTGGCCGGTCGCCATCTGCCGTTGGCGCGCCCGTCTCGCCACGAACCATGCCATGGCGATGCCCACCACCAGCGCAAGCCCGATCAGCGACGCCCCCTCGCCCCAGACCGCCTTGGGGAAATAAAAGCCGCGATTGTTCAAAAAGGCGCCAAGTGGCAGGTGGATGCTGTCTCTGGATCCCGGTAACACCGAAAGCACGCCGAAATACCAGAAGAAGATCACCAGAAGCGGCGGGATGTTGCGAAACAGCTCAACATAGACGGTGCAGATCTTGCGGATCAGCCAATTTCGGGAAAGCCGGCCGATCCCGACAATGAAGCCGATGATGGACGCCGTGACGATACCCACAGCCGCAACGATGAGCGTGTTGAGAAAGCCCACCAAAATGGCGCGGCCATAGGTGGAATCCGATGTATAGGCGATCGGGCTCTCGGAAATATCGAAACCCGCCCGGCTGTTCAGGAACGCAAAGCCGGATGCGATATTGGATCGCCTCAGATTGTCGGTAACGTTGTGAACGATCCACCATACGCCCGCGACGAGCAGTATGATGACCACGACCTGAAAGAAAATTCCGCGTACCTTCGGATCGTTGATGAAGGAACTGCGACTGCTCTTATCACCTTCAAGAATATCTTGCGATGCCATGCGGCAGTCTCCCTGATGAGAGAAGCCGAAGGGCGGGAAACCCCACCCTTCGGAACCTGCTCTGCTCGATCAGCGGATCGGCATGGCGTATTGCAGACCACCCTTGGTCCACAAGGCGTTCAGGCCGCGAGCGATCTTCAGCGGGCTGCCCGAGCCGACATTACGCTCGAAAATTTCGCCGTAATTGCCGGTGGCCTTGAGGATGTTGACGACCCAGTCGTTGGTCAGGCCAAGGTCGGTGCCGATCTTGGTATCCTTCTCCGAACCCAGCACGCGCTTGATCTCGGGGTTAGGCGAATTCTTCATCTCCTCGGCATTGGCCTGGGTAATGCCCAGTTCCTCGGTCTGCAGTAGCGCATAATACGTCCAGCGAACGATATGGAACCACTGGTCGTCGCCCTGGCGAACGGCAGGTCCGAGCGGCTCCTTGGAGATGATTTCCGGCAACACGACATGGTCGTCCGGCGCGGTCAACGTCAGCCGAATGCCATAGAGGCCGGACTGGTCGGTCGTATAGACGTCGCAGCGGCCGGAATCATAGGCGGCGTTAACTTCTTCCAGCTTCTCGAAGACGACCGGATTGTACTCCATCTTGTTCGCCTTGAAGTAGTCGGCAAGGTTGAGTTCGGTGGTCGTGCCGGCCTGCACGCAGACGGCGGCGCCCGAAAGCTGCAGCGCGGAATTGACGCCTGGAAGCTTCTTCGCATTGATCATGAAGCCCTGGCCGTCATAATAGGTGACGCCCGCGAAATTCAGGCCAAGCGCGGTATCGCGGTTGATGGTCCACGTCGTGTTTCGCGACAATATGTCGATCTCGCCCGACTGCAGCGCGGTAAAGCGCTCCTTGGCGCTGAGCGGCGTAAACTTCACCTTGGTGCCGTCGCCAAACACGGCGCCGGCGAGCGCGCGACAGAAATCGACGTCCAGGCCCTTCCATTCACCCTTGTCGTCGGGCGCGGAAAACCCGGCCAGGCCGGTCGAGACGCCGCATTGGATAAAGCCCTTGGCCTTGACGTCGTCAAGCGTGCTCGCGGACGCGGACGCTGCCATCAGTCCGACTGTGGCGGCACCGAAAATGCCGAGTGCAATGTGTTTCATGACCCACTTACCCTTTTCTATTATTCAGGCAGAACCTGAGCTTTTTTTTCCCTTGCGAACGCAGCTTGCAGTTTCGGCCCACTTCCGAAACGAGCATCGGGGTTGATGCGTCGAGCGCCTCCCGTTCACGATTGGCATCGAAAGCGATTATTTTCGTGAGGTCAAGGGAAATGACCGAATCCGAAACAGTTTGGAAAACAAATCCGCAAACGACCGCCGTGCCCGGCGAAGGTGTCGAATCTCGTGGCCGCGGCCGGTCACACCCGCATGCCGCGATTTGGCCTAGCGAACGCGGCCTCGTGGCAAGGGCCAGGCTGTTGCGTCGCCAGGATCGGCGCTCTAAGGCTAACCTCTTTCACTGATCGGCGGGACCATGACAAAAGACGGCATTGAACTGGGAACCAATACGCGCCTTGCCCATATCGGCAGCAACCCGCGCGATTATTTCGGCTTCGTCAACCCCCCGGTCGTGCATGCATCGACAGTGCTTTTCCCCGACGCGGCAACCCTTGTATCGCGTGCGCAAAAATACACCTACGGAACGCGCGGCACGCCCACCACCGACGCGCTGGCGCAGGCCATGGACACGCTGGAAGGATCGGCGGGAACCATCATCGTACCGTCCGGCCTGGCCGCGGTGACGGTGCCGCTGCTGAGCTTCGCGTCCTCGGGCGACCATGTATTGATCGTCGATTCCGTCTATGGCCCGACGCGCCATTTCGCCGACACCATGCTGGTGCGGCTTGGCGTCGAGGTGCAATATTACGATCCCCGCATCGGCGCGGAAATCGGACGGCTTCTCAAGCCGAACACCACCGTCGTCTTCACCGAATCACCGGCATCCAACACATTCGAAGTGCAGGACATCCCGGCGATCGCCAAAGCCGCGCACGCCGCCGGCGCCATCGTCATGATGGACAATACCTGGGCAACGCCGCTGCTTTTCCGCCCGCTCGATCACGGCGTCGACGTCTCGATCCACGCGGCGACGAAGTATCCGGCCGGTCATTCCGATGTGCTGCTCGGCACCGTATCGGCGAACGAAGCCTGCTGGCCAAAGCTCCACGACGGTTTCGTCACGCTTGGCTGCTGCGCCGGGCCGGACGACGTCTATCAGGTCCTGCGCGGGCTTCGCACCATGGGCGTGCGACTGGAGCGCCACCAGAAGAGCGCGCTCGACCTCGCCACATGGCTGGAAGAGCAGCCGGGCATCGCGCGCGTTCTCCATCCGGCACTTCCCAGCCATCCCGATCATGAATTGTGGAAGCGCGATTTCAGCGGCTCGAGCGGCGTCTTCTCCATCGTGCTTGCAGGCGGCGGCCAGAAGCAGCAGCATGCCTTCCTCGATGCCTTCCAGATTTTCGGCCTGGGCTATTCCTGGGCGGGTTTTGAAAGCCTCGCCGTGCCGGTATTCCTGGGCGACCGCACCATTCCGGTATCGTACGAAGGCCCGCTGATCCGCTTGCAAATAGGATTGGAGGATGTCGAGGATCTGAAGGCCGACCTGGAGCGCGGCCTGTCCGCCGCCGCACGGGCTTGACCGAGGCCAGCGCGCCTATCGCCGATTACTCGACAGGAGCCCGTTTGTTCCAGCGCAAAGACCAAAGCCCCGCCTGATGTATCAAGCGTGAACCGGCAGACCGCAGCGGTGCGCTGAGAGGAACATCATGGCCGAAGAAAAAGAGAAACGAACCGTCACGACTTCTTCCGAAGCCGCAAGCGGCGCTGAATCGGACAATACGCTGTTGCCGATGCTGGTTGCCGGCCTGATCATGATCGTGATCGGCGCTATCGTCGTCATGACGTTCGTATAACGATACGGACGACTGCAAGATTGGCGATCCCGGCAGGGCTCGAACCTGCGACCATCGGCTTAGAAGGCCGGTGCTCTATCCAACTGAGCTACGGGACCGGTTGCCGGCCGCCAGGGCCGGCGCATGGGCCGGCCACAACTGACCGGCTTTCCTGGGTCAATGGGTCCAGGGCGTCCTGCGGTCAAAACGAAAATTGTCCGAATAGGAAATCTGGCGGCGCTTGGCCTCTTTCGGTTCCTCGACCCGGAAAGCCAGGCCTTCCTTTTCCGCGTAGGCAACCGCCTCTTCGCGCGTGTCGAAGACCAGCCTGATCTGGCTGCGCATGTCGCTCGACGTGGTATACCCCATCAAGGGGTCGATCTTTCTTGGCTGCTCGGGCGCGAACTCCAATACCCAATAGCCGGTCTTGGCCTTGCCGGACTGCATTGCCGTCTTGGTCGGGCTGAAAATACGAGCGGACATGAAAACCTCATTGCTGCTCCGGCGGAAGCACCGCCTCGACATATGTTGCCCGGTGCTTACCGCCCATTTACGCCAACGGCAAGAGCGATGGTTTTTGCGCTTGCTTTGCTGCGCCGAAATCAATAGGCAACACGGCGTCGGAGTGTAGCGCAGCCTGGTAGCGCATCTGGTTTGGGACCAGAGGGTCGGGAGTTCGAATCTCTCCACTCCGACCATTCTAAACCCTTGAAATCGCTGAAGTGCTTGACCCGCAAGGGTTTCTGTCCGTATTGATGTTACAAAATGCGTAACAAAACGGATGGAAGTCGATGGCTGGGAAGGTGCGGAACTTACTCAATCGAGACGGGCGCTATTTCGCCCGGCTGGTCATCCCGAAAGAGCTTCGGCCGTTTATGGATGGGAAGTCCGAACTGCGAACCGCGCTCGGCCCGGACTATCGAACCGCCCTCAAGCTCTTGCCCGGCGCGGTTGCCACCCTTCAGCACAATATAGCACTAGGCGAACGCCGTGCAGTCGAGGCCGGCACCAAGCCGGTTACGGTCGGGCGCTATCCCCTCGCCGCCGACCAGATCGCCCTTCGGAACTATCAGTCCCAGATCGCTTTCGATGAGCAGTTGCGGAATTCTGACGCCCGCTATGCCTCTTTCGGCTACGTGGACGAGACGCTTGTCGCGAAATTGAAGGATGGCATCATCGGGAGCTTGGATAATGTGGAGCTTGCCGCGCTGGTCGGCACTCGAATCGAACGCTTTCGGCGACTTGGCAACACCACGGCTGAAGTCGGTTCAGACGAATGGCGCACCCTCGCCCGCGCCATGTGCATTTCTGAATATGAGGCCCTCGCCCGCGCTGCCGAACGTGATGAAGGCGACTTCACCGGGCAACCATCGCACCCCATGCTGGCACAAGCCAAAATCGAAGAACCTCCGCTACCTGCAAAGCGTGTCGCCTTTAGGAGTATCATCGACACGGAAGCCAAGCGCCGCGAGCGCGGCAAGGATGCCAAGCCGTTTCCGGCAAAGACCGTGAAAAAGTATCTCGATCACGCCGAAGAATTCGCGGTATGGCGCAAGTCCACAGATGCCGCCACCGTCACAGCAGATGAGGGCAAGCGATGGGTCGAGGCCATGCAGGACGCCGGCGTGAACGGCAATAGGACGGTGAAGCAGAAGCTACAGAACGTCCGCACGGTTTTGAATTGGGGAAGGCAAGCCGACCCGGTAAACTTCCTGCCGGCTGGCAATCCGCTCATTGGATTGAAGACGCCCGATTACAAGAAGACGCCTAGCTACCTTCACGCCTTCACCATCGAGGAAGCCACGTTGATCTTGTCCAAGGCCCGGCAGGAAACGAAGCCTTTTCTTCGCTGGATACCATGGCTTTGCGCGTATTCCGGGATGCGGATTAGCGAAGTCGCCAAGCTTCGGAAAGAGGATTTTTTCAAGGCCGGGGAACGTTGGTTTTGGAAGGTGACGACCGTTGGCGCACGCACCCTCAAGAACGAATCGAGCGAACGTCGTATCCCTGTTCATAAGGCCCTGCTTGATGAGGGCTTCATAGTGTTTGTGGAGAAGGCACCTTCTGGACTGCTTTTCCGGGGGCAGACGAAGGACGAAATCAACCTACAGGCTCGTATCGGGGATTGGGTGCGCGACCTTATCACCGTCGAGGACAGACCCGACCTGAAGCCTAGCCACGGCTGGCGGCACCTGTTCGAAGACCTATGCCGGCGCGACAGGGTTCAAGAGGAAGCGCGCTTTTACATCACCGGCCGCTCGGATGGCCGTTCGCAGGAAATGTATGGGCGCTCGGACGTGATGCTTCCCGGCCTAGCCGATGCGATGGACCAGATTGTGCCGCTCCAAATAGATCACGTTGTATGAATTAATTCCTATTATTATAGGAAAATAGTCCTTTTCTACTTGCCGCGCGAATCAACCTATGAGAGAATC
>NZ_JBTMXB010000018.1:0-85099 GCF_054489405.1 Mesorhizobium sp. A623 | reverse complement strand
GCCTGCTTAAAAAGGGGCTGTTCCCCGACGTATCGGGCGAACCAAGGGCGGCCTGAACTCCAAGCTGCATGCTGTGTATGATGGCCGTGGCCGACCGCTGATCATGCTGCTCAGCGAAGGGCAGATGAGCGACTACAAAGGCGCGGCGCTGATGATTGATGCCTTCCCGAAAGCCGCTACCCTGCTTGGTGACAAAGGCTATGATGCCGACTGGTTCCGCACGGCCCTGGCCGATCGCGGCATCGCCGCCTGCATTCCGTCCAGAGCCAACCGCAACGTGCAGATCCCGCACGACACCGTCCTCTACCGCCGTCGCCACAAGATCGAGAATATGTTCGGCAGGCTCAAGGACTGGCGCCGCATCCACACCCGCTATGACCGCTGCGCCCACACCTTTATGTCCGCGATCTGCATCGCCGCCGCCGTAATCTTCTGGCTCTGATCAACGAGTCCTGAGCCTAGAGAATTTCTGACCACGCTGCCATTCGCAGCCGGCATCCATGAAGCAGTTGCAAGTACGATTTAACCGTGTTCTTGACGATCACTCGGCCGCAGGCAATCGGGCTAATTTGACGATCAAGTTGGGTAGATCGAGATCAATGATGGCAGCAAGGTCTAGAAGCTCTACAAGGTCGACGCGCCGCTCCCCACTTTCGATATTTGCTATAAACGGCTGACGCCTACCGAGTGCAGCAGCGACCTCGACTTGCTTCAAACCTTTAGCCCGCCGCGCTTCCGCAAGCGCCGCTGCTATCATCATGTGGCGTTGTGAGTGTACTGACTTGGCCATTTGCGCTTGACGGATTGATCAAGCGGCGGGTAAGCGCGGATCGCTAGATATCCAAAAATTGGATATAGATATCGACAAGAAACTGGTCGCAGGCGACTAACCTTCACTACCCGTTCTCGAAAGGCGCAAGGTATGGAATTTGTGTTGGTATTGGCTGCGGGCCTCGGTATCTATTTCTTTCTAAAGTCCAACACACGGCGAGGGTCGGAAACCGTTCGTGCTTACGTTTACCTTGGTAGGCTAGCAGCCGGTGGCTCGCAGGATGAGGCCAACAGTGCTGCAAGCGGCAATATGATGGATGGGCCAGAACATGTCATCCGTGACGCCATGGCAGCCGTTAAAAGCGACTACGGTGGTAAACAGCGCTCTATGATAGCGGAGGCTTATCGGCTGGGCATGTGGTCGAGAAAACCGAATACGGCCTCCAAAATAATAGAGGCCAATACGGATGCCGCCCAAACCGTTACCCCTGATTGGACCATACCTTTCATATTGTATTACTTGACGTGGGAGATGCGGATTGCCGGTGAGGGCAACATGCCAGATGCGGTACGCGCGTTAGCTACAGGCAAAGTATCTCCGCACCAACAGCAGGGGCTACTAGCCTCGCTTCAGAATTACCTTTCGTTTTCGGGCAAGCGGAAACTGGCGGTGGGTGACTACGACTTGGTAGTAAGGGAGGCGCATGATTTTCTGCAGGCCGAACTGCGAACGCTCAACTCACCGCTCGCTACAAAACGCTTTATTCGGAAAGAACATAAGAAAGCCACCGGAACAGAAATTACGGAGGATGAGCTAAAAGCACAGTTTAACGAAATATCCGAGGACGTACGGAATAATGACGAGGCAGGGCTTAAGCTACGTAACTTGCTATTAAATGACAGCTTGGACGAAACGTTTACAACGAAATACGGAAAGCGGGTAGAAGTTTTCTCTAGGGAGATGACCGCTTATTTTGATACCGTCGACGATGGTCTTTGATTCGGGCAGGAAGGCACCGCCAAGCGCCAGCGTCGCCAGAGTGGGAATGCTACTCGGCCCCACAGAATACGCTCCAGCGGCCCTCCTAGACTCCGCCAAGGGCGCAATCGGCCTGGAACCAATGCTGGACCGATATCCGCACTCCGAGCAGCCTCTGCAAGATTACAGCCGGAACGTTGCAATCGTCGGCTTCTCGTGAGCTGAATTGGCCACCTCTTTGATCGAACGAAAGCCTTGCTTCGAATATTTGTAGTTCATCGAAAACACATAGATATCTCTTGCTTCATTCAAGAGGCAGTATCTGTACACTCAACCATGGCTTGCATATCGGTCAGCCGAGCGTTTTTATCTATCTGTTATCGTTAGGTTATTTATGCCAGATACCTCTAGCTTATATCTAGCCCTATCATAATCATAATCATAATCATAATCATAATCATAATCATAATCATAGGTCGTATATGTATCTTACCATACGTCTATCACTAGCCTATTCCAGTATCATATCATCGGCCTATGGCTACAGCCTGTTATCTACTGGTATTATAACAGTGTATTATCGTAGTTATTGCATCGATCTACATACTGGATTTCATAGTATTATTTCTAGTATTATATACTGTGACTCGGTTAAACTGATGCCATTTTTAGTAATCAGTACTGACACCATATGCAGACCGGTTATATCTCCACTTATGAGGCGGAATTGGAAAACCGGCTGATTGCGTCCGCAGAAGCCCTTCCCTTGGCGAGGAGCCGAGAAGCTACACGAGCACCTTTTGCACCGTAGCTTTCGAAAAGCCCACCTCCGCAGCTATTTTGCGTATGCTAATCCCGTCCTTGCGCAACTCTCTAATGCGTGTCTGCGTATCGTCAGTTAGCATTCTTGGACGGCCGCCGGTCCGTCCCTCCGCTTTAGCCTTCGCAATGCCTTCCATCTGGCGTTCTCTCCGTATCTCCGTTTCGAACTCCGCAATTAGCGCCAGTATGCCCATCACAAGCTTGCCGGTTCTGGTCGTCGTGTCCACAGCGACATCGTCCAAGACCTTGAAGCCAACTCCCTTGTTCGCCAGTTCTGTGACAATCTTATAGAGGTCAGCGGTAGAGCGTGCGAGACGGTCGAGCTTGGTGACAAGCAATGTGTCACCTTCACGTACGTAGCGCATGCACTCGGCAAGCTCTGGCCTTCCGCTATCTAGCCCTGACCTCTTCTCGGAAAAGACCTTCGTGGCACCTGCCGCCGTCAACCTGTCCACCTGCGACTGGTAGTCCTGCTGCCCTGTTGAGACCCGCGCGTATGCCACAATGCTATCCATTTCCGTACCCTTTTCTCTAGACCAATACGGACGTATGATTAGTAGACGCAAAAGGTACGGTCAATAGGCTAGTGCTAGAAAGGTATACCTTTGTGTACGAATAGCTTGGACGGACCGCAAACGGTCGGAGTCCTCGAGAATAGCATGAGGCGAAGAGAACGCCACAAGCAAGCGTACCGCTTCACGGGTGGCTTATAGAACGAAGTCATTCGCTGCTCGCAGCAAACCCCACGGGGGGTCATAGTCCGGATCGTAGGGTTAGATACCTCAACGAAAATTTTCGTCCTCAATACACCTCAACTCTCTCTTTGACCTTGTGGCTATACGCAGAGAAATCTGGTCTTTTCTCACGGTGATGCGTACGGCTAATCACACCGTGAACTCGGGCCATAAATTCGCCATCACTGAAAAGGAGGGGGTCGCGAAGAATGAGCGATGATCGCGTACAGTACATCGTTGCCAGACAGGAAGAAACAAGAGCAACCGGATCGATTGCCAGTTCTTATATCCCCACGTTTGGGGCGGCGACAACAGCTGTAGACCAGTACAGAATTGTTGGATTACATACCAGCAATCTTGCAGAAATAGGAACTGCATTTACCGATATAACGGAAGTATCTGCGCTCTCTAGGATTGCCGAAGGAAGAATAAATAGCTATACTGACATAGTAACTTCTGATACAGCGCTTCAAGCCCTGCTGTTACACGATATAGTTCATGTCCTTACGCCTGCCCCGAAGGTGGATTTTGGTACGGGGTTTATCTCCTACGTTCGTCAAGACAGAGATCGAAGAACGCAGTTTGGCTTTGATCTCTTTGCATCGGCTCAATCTCGCGACTGGATTATCGCCCCGGAGTTTGCCCGAATTCAGGACGATAGAGTTGTTGAGGCAACATTTAGAAACAGTTCTTTAGTCGGGCGCACGCTCAATGAGATACGCTCGGTAGGCTACTGGAGTTCGGATGTTGCCGAGGCTATGAACGTCGCCATCGAAATGTATGGGGTTCCAGCGTACCTTACTGATCCAGAATTAATAGTGCGCCGTGCCGGAGACGGATTTCCAAAGAAGTTCTACCACCACTTGAAAACCTCGTGGAATAAAAGCGTGGGTGGCTTGCCACCTGTCGTATGCACATTCACCTTGCCTCCACTGTTAGCCATTGTACTGAACCGGATGAACAATCGGCAAGATTTACGACAAGCGGTAATGTCTCTACGTGATGAACTCGTACCAGTGCGGCAGGACCTTCTAGAGTTCAACGACATTGTAACTCAGTCGACATCCAACACTGAGATCGAAGCTCGTGTTGCTCACATATCCGCGTCCTTTGATGCGATCTTACCTGAATCACGTCTTACCCATGCACAAAAATTCCAGAGAAATATTCTTTCTATACAACGCCTAGCGCGCCCCGTTGTAAGGTTCGCAGCAGGTTTCTTTACACAAACCGGCGGTACATGGTCGGACGCAGTTGCTGCTACAGGCGGAATGGAGCAACTACTTATGGAAAGCAATGCCATCGTGCAACGCACCGTGACAGCGAGGACGTTTGCTGGACTGGTTAAAACAGAGGCTATTCAATCGTTAGTTAACATCCATCTGACCCCTAGCGAAATCGCTGCCATCGAACGATCTATTCGACTGTCAGACCGTCGAGCCACCGTGGCTCGCTCCCCCGCTACGGAACCATTGCAGTCAAGGCTTTGAGTCCATTGGTGGACGCGCACCTCAACTCCACCGCGAGTCGGATTAAGCCGCATTTACGTCCTGCCGCGATAGGAGAGGCCCATAAGGGGCATTAACAAGTCGCGGGTACTTTTCTCCTTGAACCACATTGCTAAGCCGTCACGGGCCAGCCGCGTGCCAGTGTCCTCGGTCAAATCGTTCTTGCGTTTGCCTTTCCGAAAGTGTCCAATGAGGCATCAAAGGGGGACATTTCGTTTCCCTCTGCTAGGCGGTCCGTAGGTTTATCAATAACTTAACTGACTAGTGGGTGCCCCTGTATCGCCCACCGTCAATCTCCAGGATAGAACCTTCCGTCACCGCTGTTCGGTCCTGACCTTTCTCCATTCGCATCCTCTTTCAGAGCCACGAATTGCGGTCGTCTACTGCGCGGCTTCGATCAGCCGTTCTGCCAGCTCGACGGTCAGTTCGTCGAAGTGCGAGATGATTTTGGTCGGCTCGTACTCGCTGACATGGAGGTCGGTGTAACCGAAATCGTCCGCGACCACCGGTATGCCCGCGGCTTTCGCCGTGTCGATGTCGGTCTGCGAATCGCCGACCATCAGGGCGCGGTCGGGATCGCCCCCGGCCATTGCAATGGTTTCCGTCAGGTGGCGTGGGTCCGGCTTGCGGAAGGCGAACGTGTCCTGGCCGCAGATCGCCGCGAAATACCTGTCCATACCCAATGCCGCGAGCAGCGCCTTGGAGGGGACCTCGTGTTTGTTGGTGCAGACGGCGAGCAGGTAGCCAGCTTTTTCGAAACGGTCGAGCGCATCCAGGACGCCGGGGTAGGGGCGGGATAGGCCTGGTATGTTCTGGTTGTAATGGTCGATGAACAAGGAAAAAAGCCGGTCATGTTCGGCGGTGAGCAATTCCTTTTGATGTGCTGCATAGGCGCGTTCGATCATGACACGTCCTCCGTGGCCGACAAAACGCTTGAATCCAGCCGAATCGACCATCGGAACGGGGCCGGTCGCAAGACTGTGGTTGAGGCTGCCAAGCAGATCGGGCGCGGTGTCGACCAGCGTGCCGTCGAGGTCGAAAACGATGATCGGAGGCTTCATGGTCTGTTCCTGATGTGGGCCGATGGAAGGTTAGCGATTACCCGCTGCCGCCCGATCAGGCAAGGCAAGCGCGGCGCGCGAGCGGGGAAAGCGCCTAACCGCTTTGACCCGCGTTGCAAAAATGCTAGGAGCCCGGCATCTTTTCCCGACAATCTGGGGCAATCGACGGCATGGACGCTACGCAATTGAAATTCGAGGCCGCCCGCATGGCGCTCGACCATGTCAGCGATGGCATGCGGCTTGGCATCGGCACCGGTTCCACAGCCGAGGCGTTCGTGCGGTTGCTGGCCGAAAAGGTCGCCGCCGGCCTATCAATTATCGGCGTGCCGACGTCGGAAAGAACGGCGGCCCTTTGCCGGGAGTTGGGCGTGCCCCTGTCGACGCTGGACGAGACGCCGGCACTGGACCTTACAATTGACGGCGCCGACGAGATCGACCCGGAACTGACGCTTATAAAAGGCGGCGGCGGCGCATTGCTGCGCGAAAAGATAGTCGCTGCCGCATCCGCCCGCATGATCGTCATCGCCGACCGATCCAAGCTGGTGCAGACGCTTGGCCGATATCCACTGCCCATCGAGGTAAACCGGTTCGGCCTTCGGGCAACGGAACTGGCCATTGATGCAGCGGCGCAAGAATTGGGCCTTGCCGGCGCCGTCACATTGAGGATGACGGGCGACCAGCCGTTTGTTACAGACGGTGGCCATTTTATTCTGGATGCATCTTTTGGCCGCATTCCAGATACAAGAGCGCTGTCGAATGCTCTCCACGCCATCCCCGGCGTGGTCGAGCACGGTCTTTTCATCGGACTGGCTTCGTTTGCCGTTATCGCGGGCGACGGCGGCGCCGAAATCTTCCAAGCTGTCCGATAAACAGGGAGTCACCTAACCATGATGCTGCAAAACCGGGCACGTCGCCTGTTCGCCATTGCCGCGGCCTCGGCCATCGTTGCCTTTTCGTCGCCGGCGTTTTCGCAGGATGTGCCGGAAGCGCATCTGAAGGCTGCGCGCGCAGCCATCGCCGCCATTCATGCGACGGACGGCTTCGACGGGATATTGCCACAAGCGGCGGCAGCGCTCGAGCAGCAGTTGATCCAGAAGAACCCGGACATGCAGGCCTTGATTACCAGCACGGTCAGCGACCAGGCGCTCGCGCTCGCCGCGCGGCGCGCCGACCTCGAGAAGGAAGCGGCGATCGCCTACGCCAAGGTATTTTCCGAGGCGGAGCTTGCCGATATCGCCAAATTCTATGAGTCCGAAGCCGGCAAGAAACTGCTGGAGAGCGGTCCCGTCGTTACGCGCGAATTAGCCAATGCAGCCAATATCTGGCAAAACGGCATTGCCCGCGACCTGGCCCACGAGGTTGGTGAAGCGTTGCAGAAGGCCGATGGCAGCAAGGCACCGGCCGCACCGGCCGATGCTGCGGCTCCGGCCAATGGCGATGCGGCGCCTACCGCTGATGATGCGGCGCCCGCCACCGCCAATTGATCCGGCCGGCCGTTCTTTCGAAGAGTTCAAGCCCGGCGGTTGCCGGGCTTTTCTTTTGATCCTTCACCGCCTACCTGTGGGCCAGGTCTGGCACACAGCAGGAGTATTTTTTCATGGCCGGTTATGATTACGATCTGTTCGTCATCGGCGGCGGCTCCGGCGGGGTGAGGGCGGCGCGTGTGGCTGCGGCACTTGGCAAGCGCGTCGGTATTGCCGAAGAATTCCGCTTTGGCGGCACCTGTGTCATCCGGGGCTGCGTACCCAAAAAACTGTTTGTCTATGCCTCGCAATTTCCCGAACATTTCGAAGACGCCGCCGGCTATGGCTGGACGGTTGCGCAGGCGAAGTTCGACTGGCAAACGCTGATCACGAACAAGGATCGCGAGATTGCCCGGCTGGAAGGGTTGTACCGGAAAAACGTGGAGGGTTCGGGCGGCGAGACGTTCCATTCGCGCGCTGTGCTGGTCGATCGCCACACAATACGGCTGGAAAGCGAGAACCGGACCGTTACTGCCGATCAGATACTTGTCGCCACCGGCGGCCGGCCGGCATTACACCCCGCGCTGCCCGGTAACGAGCATTGCATCACGTCCAACGAGGCATTTCACCTGGCTGAACTGCCCAAGGCGATTGTGATCGAGGGCGGCGGCTATATCGCCGTGGAGTTCGCCAACATCTTCCACGGGCTGGGCGTCGAGACGACGCTGGTCTATCGGGGCGCCGAAATCCTCAGCCGCTTCGACATGGACTTGCGGCAGGCGCTGCACGCGACCATGGAAGAGAAAGGCATTACGATCCTTTGCCGCTCCATTTCCGAATCGGTGGAGCGCCGCCCGGACGGCCGGCTTGCGGTGACGGTCAGCGGCGGCAAGGTTCTCGTCGCCGACCAGATGATGCTTGCCATTGGCCGCCTTCCCAACACGGAAAAGCTCGGCCTCGAAAAAGCCGGCGTCAGCATGGGCAAGACCGGCGAGATCATCGTGGACGATTATTCCCGCACCAATATCGACAATATCTGGGCGATCGGCGATGTCACCAATCGCGTGCAGTTGACGCCGGTAGCGATCCACGAAGCGATGTGCCTCGTGGAGACGGCATTCAAGGACAACCCGACGACGCCCGACCACGACACCATTGCCACGGCCGTGTTCTCGCAGCCGGAAATCGGCACGGTAGGCCTGTCCGAAGACGAAGCAAGCAAGCGCTTCGCGGACCTCGAGATTTATCGGGCGTCGTTTCGGCCGATGCGGCATACGCTGTCGGGCAGGCGGGAAAAGATGCTGATGAAACTGGTGGTCGACAGCGCTAGCCGAAAGGTGATCGGCGCTCACATTCTCGGCCCCGACGCCGGCGAGATGGCGCAGCTTCTCGGCATTCCAATCAAAGCCGGCCTCACCAAGGCCGATTTCGACCGCACCATGGCCGTTCATCCGACTGCATCGGAAGAACTGGTCACCATGTACAAGCCGACATACCGGGTGAAGAACGGCGAGCGGATCGATTAACCCGCTCGCCTGCAGGGCTACAAAAGCGTTCCGCGCAGGATCACCAGGGCCACCGAGAAATAGATGGCAAGGCCGGTAACGTCGACCAGCGTGGCGACGAACGGTGCGGAGGCGCTTGCCGGATCGAAGCCGAGCCGCTTCAGCACGAAGGGCAGCATGGAGCCGGTCAGCGATCCGAAGGCAACGATACCGACCAGCGCCACCCCGATCGTGGCTGCGACCAAGTGCCAGTGCGGACCATAATCGTATAGGCCCAGGTGCTGCCACAGCACGATCCGCGCGATGCCGATGACGCCGAGCATGGAGCCGAGCGCCAGGCCGGTCGGCAGTTCGCGCAACGCTACCCGCCACCAGTCGCGAAGGGAAATTTCGTGCAGCGCCAGTGCGCGAATGACAAGTGACGTCGCCTGCGACCCGGAATTTCCCCCCGAACTCATGATGAGCGGAATGAAAAGGGTCAGGACGATGGCCTTTTCCAACTCGACTTCATAATGCTGCATGACGGTGGCCGTCAGCATCTCGCTCAGGAACAACGCGCTAAGCCAGCCGCCGCGCTTTCCGATCATCGGCAGGAAGCCCATTTTCATGTAGGGCTCGTCCAGCGCCTCCATGCCGCCGAAGCGATGCGCATCTTCCGTGCTCTCTTCGATCATGGTGTCCATGATGTCGTCGACGGTGACGATGCCGAGTATCTTGTCTCCCTCCACCACCGGCACGGCAAGCAGATCGTATTTGGACATCAACTGCGCCACTTTCTCCACGTCCATCAGGGGCGGAGCGGTGACGGGCGACCTGTCGGGAGCAACCGCCACGACCTTGTCCTCCGGCGCACCGGTGATGAGCCGGCGCAGGCCGATTGCGCGCACAAGGGACTGCGTTTGCGGATCTACGATGTAGATCGCATAGATCGTCTCGCGCGTGCCCTCGACCTTGCGGATGTAGTCCAGCGTGCGTTCAACGGTCCAGTCGGACGGCACGGCCACATATTCGGTGGTCATGATCGACCCGGCGCTGCCCTCGGGATAGCCCAGGATGGTCAACAAGGTAAGGCGAAGCGCGGGCGCCAGCGCACCAAGCATTTCGGCCCGCGCCGCGTCGGAGAATTCCCGCAGCACATCGGCGGCGCGGTCGACCGACATGGAAGCGAGCAGCCGGCAGGCGGTGTCTCGCGGCAGCGACGCCATGATCTCCGCCGCATCGTCGAATTCGGGTTGATCGAAGACTTCGACAGCGCGCTCGAAGGGCAGATTGTTCAGCAGATCGACCGCGATCTCGCGCGGTTCGCCGTTCAACGCCTCGACGATATCGGCGACGTGATCGTATGCCAGAATGCGGGCGATGGCTTCGCCGCCGTCAACGGGCGAGAATTCGTTCATGGCTCACTCCTTGCCGTCCGGCAGGATGTGAGCCTGTAAGGTCACATCGGGGCGGGCGGCTGTTGTGTTCGACTTTGACTGTCGCCAGGCATGGCGTTGTGACCCTTTTCTCGCTGGTTGATCTTATGCGAGCACGGGCAACATAGAACCGACCCTTTGCGTGTCAATCCAAATGATTGCCGCCGAAGCTGCGGGTGAGGAAAGTCGCGCAACTGTGACCGGCAGCGGACTGTCGTCAGGATCTATCGGTCGGCCTGGGTGGGCTTGCCGAGAACGCCGGCGGTTTCTTCGCTGAGCGGCAGGGCCGGGCGGCGCGGCGGCGCAACCGGTGCCGGCACCGGCGTAGCAATATTGCCTTTCAGGAAATTGCGGCCGTCATGAATGTCGCCGGTGATTTGCGTATCGAGCCGGGCGGCATCGCGGCGACGGACATCCTCGATCACTTCAGCCACGATTTCGGGATCGACCCCCAGTGCCTCCAGCGTCGAGCCGCCAAACACAAGCGCCGATTCGAACGTTTCGCGCAGTTGATAGTCGACACCGAGATGGATCAGTTGCAATGCGGTGCCGCGATCATAGGCGCGCGCAAAAAGCGTGACGAAGGGAAACTCCGCCTTGATCAACTCCGCTATGCGCACCGCAACATCCGCCTTGTCGACGCAGATGAGGACGGCGCGCGCACGGCCAGCGCCTGCGGCATGCAGAATGTCCAGCCGCGTGCCGTCGCCATAATAAATCTTGAAGCCGAAATCGGCGGCGGCCTGAATCATCTCGACGTCGTTGTCGATGATCGAAACGTCGACGCCCCGCAGCAGCAGCGGCTGGCTGGCGATCTGGCCGAAGCGGCCGAAACCGATAACCAGCACGCTTCCGGTCAAATCCGCAGCAATGTCGACGCCCTCGAGCGACTGCTCGTCACGAGGCGTCAGGTAGCGCAGCCCGATCATGGCAAGCGGCGTAAGGACCATGGAAATGATGACGATGGCCGTCAGCATGGCATTGGCCTGGCTGTCGATGAGGCCAACCGAGGCTGCGGCCGAGTAAAGGACAAAGGCAAATTCACCGCCCTGCGCCATGACGACGGCGCGGCCGACCGCTTCCTTGTGGCCTGTCTTCAAGAGACGGGCGACGCCGTAGATGCCGAGCCCCTTGATCGTCATATAGGCGACGACATAGATGCAGACGATCAGCCAGTTATGGGCAACCACCAGAAGATCGAGGGACATTCCGACCGCCATGAAGAAGATACCGAGCAACACGCCTCTGAACGGCTCGATATCGGCTTCCAGTTGGTGGCGAAATGTCGATTCCGACAACAACACACCGGCCAGGAATGCGCCCATAGCCATGGAAAGGCCGCTGATTTGCATGACCAGCGCCGAGCCCAGCACGACAAGCAGGGCCGCTGCAGTCATGACTTCGCGCGCATGTGAATCGGCAAGGATGCGGAAGAACGGGTTCAGCAGATAGCGGCCGGCAACAACCAGCGCCGTTATCGCGGCAAGCCCGATGCCGACTTCCCAAAACCTTTCCGACAGGCTGGTTTCCGCGCCGCCCGGTGCAAGAAACGCAACCAGCGCCAAAAGCGGAACGATCGCCAGATCCTCCAGAAGAAGGATAGATATGATGCGCTGGCCCTTGGGTGCTCCGAGTTCGCCGCGTTCTTCGACGATCTGCATCACGATTGCCGTCGAGGTCAAAACGAAACCGGCGCCTGCAATGAAGGATTGGGCGATGGGAAATCCGCCCAGCCAGCCGACGCCGGTCAGGAGAAGCGCGCAAACGCCGACCTGCAGCGCACCCAGCCCGAAGATTTCACGCCGCAGCCCCCATAGCCGCGACGGCTGCATTTCCAGGCCGATAATGAACAGGAACATGACCACGCCGAGTTCGGCGACATGCAGGGTGGTGGCCGGATCAGCAAAGATTGCAAGGCCGAACGGGCCGATAACCACGCCCGCGGCGAGATAGCCAAGAATGGAGCCGAGCCCCGCACGCTTGAAAATGGGGACGGCGACAACGCCTGCGGCAAGCAGGGCCACCACTCGGACGAGTTCGCTGCTTGTTGCGTCTAGCGCCATGCGTGCCTGTTCCGATCTGCCGGGCCGATGCAATCGACCGTTTAGAGCGCCGTGCGTCCAATTGGACGCACAAAGGACGCTCTAACACTTTGATTGAGCATCGGAACAATCCGAAAACCGGTAACCACTTTTCGGTCCGATGCTCTTGGACCGCAAAGATAGTGGCTGCTGCGTCGATAGAACAGGGGGAATTGGCGAGCGGGCTTGTCGTGCCGGGCCGCCGTCACATCGGAGAAAAAATCAGTTCGGGGCGATGGAACCGACTTCGGTCATGTCCAGCCGCTTCAGGTTCATGCCGATCACCGGGATCATCTGCTTGGCGACACGCACGGATACGGTGACGATCATGGAGCCATCGTCGGGAAGCCGCGCCTGCATCACGCCGTTCAACTGTTTGCGGTTGATGGCGAAGACGACCTTGCGGGCATCGACAACGTTGCCGGAAATGACATCGAGGCCGTTGCCGGACGATCCGCCCATGAAACTGCCCTTGTAGCCGGCGCGCCCCGCATGTTCGATTTTCGCCGACATTTTCTGCGTAAACACGCCGACGCGGCAACCGCCGTCAAGCGTCATGCCGAGCTTGCTGTCGGGGGTGCTGCCGGTGAAATTGCAGGTGAACTTGGTGCCCTTGTACTTGCCGGCAACGATTTCGCCCGGCCCGGCCCATTGGCCCTCGATCGACTGGAAAAACTGCTTGTCCCGCTCGGCGCCGGCTGCGGTTTCAACCAGCACGGCTGTCGTGGACAGGGCCAGCGCAACAGGCAGCACGGCAGACACGATTGCGCTTTTCATCAACGACACCCGGCAACAGTTTTACTGTGTTCGATACTGGCCGAACCATGAAGAAAATTGGTTAATGCTTCGTCACTCGCCGGAAATTCCGCACGCTTTTATGCCCAGAATAACGGTGCGATCATCGCTCCGGATCGGCTGGCTGCCGTGCCTTTGCAGTGGCAAAACTGGTCAAGGCGGCGAGGAAATCGCCCATGCCCGGCCGCTTGACCGCGCTGAAGGGCAGGGGCCTTGCCGTCTCCATGGCGGCAATGCCGATTCGCGCCGTCATCATGCCGTTGACGACACCCTCGCCAAGCTTGGCGGAAAGGCGTGCCGCCAGACCGTGACCGACGATTTGCTGCACGAAACCGTCGCCGATGGCAATCGAACCGGTCACGGCCAGATGCGCCAGAACGGAACGCGCCAGCCGAAAGAAGCCCAGCGTGCCGGGCCTGCCGCCGTAAAGCTCCGACAGGCGGCGAATCAGCCGCCCCGCCTCGAACACGACATAGGCGACATCGACCAAGGCGCGCGGGCTGACCGCCGTTACCAGCGACACCCGCTTGGCGGCATCGAGGATCATGACCTTTGCGCGGGCATCGAGCGGCCCCAATATTTCGGCTTCGGCCAGCCGCACCAGGTTCGCGCCGTCGATGATCTCGTCCTTGAGGTCGGCCATCGCGCGTCGGCCAGCTGCGGTTTCCGGCTTGCCGGCGACGAAAGCCGACAATTCGTCAACCACGGACTTTGCCGCGCGGGGGTCATCCGAGGCGATGGCTGCCAGCGCGCGCCTTTGCAGTTTTTCCACTTCGGCCAGCCGCGCGATCGCCATGAATTCGCGGATCAGGATAATCAGGAGCGCGATGGCAGCGACGCCCGCGACGCCGGCGGCCACCCAGCCTAGCCAGGGGGCGTGCGAAAACAAATTGCGAATCAGACCATCGACCCACAAGCCGACGGCCAGTGAAACCAGCACGCCGAAAGCGCCGACAAAAATCCGGCCGAGCAACGATCTTTTTTTCGGCGCGATGGCCGGCGGTGGCTCGGCGGTCGCATTGTCCGGAATATCGAACACGTCGATGTCGGCCGGAATGACCACGCCAGCTTGCGGCGGCAAGGCGCGGGGCTTTCGCGCGACCGTCTCGGTCCGATTGGGCTGTGCCGGCGGTGTTTCGTCGGCAGGAGTCGCTTCCGGTTCCAGGCGAAAGGCGGCCGGCTTGCGTGGTGCGCTCATGCCAGTCGATCTCCAATCAGGAACTGCATGGCCCGGTCCAGCCGTATATGCGGCAGCGACAGGGTGAGGCCTTCGGCTGTTCGCTCAAGCCTGGGCGGCCGAAAGCGAACGAAACGGATCGTAGGGTTATCGCCTGCCCCTCCCGCGCTGGGCGTATTGAACATCTGCACCGGCTTTTCCGGTAGGTCGCCCGGAAAAATCGCTGTTTCGGTGTTGCCGTCGAAAGTCTCGTCGCCGATCCGTTCTCCTGCCAGCGGCGTACCGATGATGACCGGCAGCGTTTCCCGCTCGTGCCTGACGGTGCCTTCACGGGTCGCTCGCACGGCCGCCATGGCAACGACATCGACCTCAGCACCCGTAAAATCCGCCCTCGCAATGGCGCGGTCCGCCAGACGCCGAACGATTGCCTGCAAACGATCATGGCTTTCGTGGTGCAGATGGTCGGCCTTGGTCGCGGCCAGCAGGATGCGGTCGATCCGGCGCGAATAGAGGTCGGTCAAGAAGTTGCCGCGGCCGATGCGAAAACAGGCGAGAATTTCGGTCACCGCGCGCTCGAGGTCGGCGACCGCGCCCGGCCCGGCATTCAACGCCTGCAACGCATCGATCAGCACGATCTGACGGTCGAGGCGGGCCACATGCTCCCGAAAGAACGGCTTCACCACATGCGTCTTGTAGGCCTCGTAGCGCCGCTCGAGCATCGCGTGCAGCGAACCCGCGCGCGGTCGTTCTTCGCCCAGGTTGGGCAGCGGCGCGAAAGTCAGCACGGGCGAACCTTCGAGGTCGCCCGGCATCAGGAAACGGCCGGGCGGCAGCGTCGACAATGCGCGGTCGTCGTGCTTGCAGGCCTTGAGGTAGCGGGCAAAACTTTCGGCCAACTGGCGCGCGATCATCTCGTCGGCATTGCCGTTCGGGTCGACCGTGGCAGACAATGCCTGCCATTCCTGCGAAAGATCGGCCCGTACCGGCAGCGCCGCCATTTCAAAGGCTTCGCGAGAGAAATCGGCGAAGGATTTTCCAAGAAGTGGCAGGTCCAGCAGCCATTCGCCCGGATAGTCGACGATATCGAGCGACAGCTTGCCCGCCGAGAACATGCGATTCCAGCCGGAAGCCGATTCATACTCGATGGTCAGCCGCAACTCGGAAATTGCGCGGGTGGATTCAGGCCAGATGCGATCGTCCACAAGGGCGGCGATATGATCCTCGTACTGGAAACGCGGTACGGCATCGTCCGGCTGCTCTTCGAGGAAGGCGCGAGCGATTCGACCGGATTTTTGCGCCTCGAACATCGGCAGGCGGCCGCCATGAACGAGATTATGCACCAGCGCGGAAATGAACACCGTCTTGCCGGAGCGCGACAGCCCGGTAACGCCAAGCCTCAACGACGGAGCAAACAGCCCCGCTGCGCGGCCCGCCAGCGTATCGAGCGCGATCCTCGCCTCGTCTGCAATACCCGTCAACGATGATGCCAAGCTGTGCCCCTGCGGCTCCAGATTCCGATATAGGCGCTGCGAACGGGCTTTGTAGTGGCTACGGCCTAAAGATCGGCGGGCGACAGGAAGGACTCCAGATAGCCCGTTCCGGGAGCCACGCTGCCGAGGCAGCCGTTGAAGCTAACCACCGCAAGGCCGGAAGTGGGAAAGCCCCGGTCCAGCGTATGGCGCGCCTTTGCATCGCCGTCGCCGGAGATTGCCATGACGAGATCTTCCATCATGGGATTGTGACCAATGAGCAGCAGCGAACCGCGCGCGCCGTTTTCCTTGATGATGGCCAGGTAGCCGGCGGCATCCTCGCTATAGAGCGCGTCCGTGAAAACGACGCGGCCGGTGTCCGTGTGGGCGGCGATCCCTTCGAGGGTCTCGCGCGCACGCCGTGCATTGGAGCAAAGAGTGAGGTCCGGCACGTAGTGGGCCGCCCGCATGGCGAGGCCGAGAGCTTCCGCATCCTCGATCCCGGAAGTATCGAGCGGCCGATCGAAATCGCGGACGCCGGGCAGCGCCCAGCCGGCTTTGGCATGTCTCAGCAGATAGAGCCTGTTCATCTGCCTCTCCGCATCCTGCGCGATTTCGCTGCCGACCACCCAGATTTAGCGGCTGGTGCGTTTTTTCGCAACTGTCGGCCTAAACACCTAGCGGATTGAATCAAAACGGAATCAGCCATCCGATGGAAGAGCCAGGCGAATCCGGTTCACGCGGCATTTCATTCTTAACAATTGCGTGAACAGAGTTTTGTTTGCTCTTGTGCAGCCATCGACCGACGAATATATAGGCGCCAATTCAGGGTCGTCGGGTGAGTCGAATGAACGAAGTCGTTGCAACCGATTACGTACCTACCGAAGACGAGCCGTTCATGAATGAACGGCAGAAGTCATATTTCCGCCAGAAGCTTCTTACCTGGAAGACCGATATTTTCCGCGAAGCGCGGGAAACACTCGAAATTCTCCAGCAGGAAAACGCCAATCATCCCGACCTCGCCGACCGCGCCTCGTCCGAAACCGACCGGGCCATCGAGTTGCGTGCGCGGGACCGCCAGCGCAAGCTGATCGCCAAGATCGATTCCGCCCTTCAGCGCCTCGAAGAAGGTACCTACGGCTACTGTGAGGAAACAGGCGAGCCGATCGCGCTGAAGCGTCTCGACGCGCGGCCTATCGCTACCTTGTCCATCGAGGCACAGGAGCGCCACGAGCGCCGCGAAAAGGTTTATCGCGACGATTGACCCCGAGCCGGGGCCTGCAAGATGCCGATGGCCGGCTTGGCCATTTCAAGCGCAGTTATTTCTTGTGGTGGGTTAATTCGCCCAGGAGCTTCGTCATCTCGTCGTCCAGGGACGGTGAAGCTTTCGAAGCAGGCGCTGCCGGCGGGTCGATAGCGAAATCATCCAGGGAAACGTCCAGTTCGTCCAGGAAATCGTCGTCAATATCGCTTGGCGGCTGTGGCTTCTGCTTCAGCGCGAGCGCCTTGACGGTCGGATAGAGCGGCGAAGAACTGATCGATACCGGCGGCAATTTGGGCGCGATGGCCAATTTTGCAGGCTCATGCGGCTTGCCGGGGTGCGCGGGTGCGGGCGGCTGCGGGCGAGCATGATGCACCACGCCTTGCTGGGGTTGCGGCCGTTGAGCGGGAGCAGGCTGGTGTCCGGCATCTCCGGTCAAGGCAGGTCGCCGCTGCGCGACCAGGCGGATATCGCGCTCGACCACCACATCCGTCGGCCCACCGATCAACAGCAGATGCTCGATGTCGTCGCGGCGAATCAGGACCAGGCGCCGATGGCTGTCGACGGGCGTCGCATCCATGACGGCCAGCCTCGTCTTGCGATTTCTGCCGCCGGCAACAAATGTGCCAAAGGTCATGCTGCGTATGAGTTTCACGGCGGCGAGCACGACAACCAGGAGAACAAGCGCCAGAAGCGTCCACAACAGCGCCCGCACATAGCCCGGTCCGGCAATGCCATCCAGCCAATCCAGCATCGTTTACCCCGCAATTTCCCTCGTGGGACACTAGACCGTTGCGTCCGGATTTCGCAAGCTGCCTTTCTTATTGCGTGATAGGGGTGTGCGCGTTGTTTTTCGCTGGCATTTGCAAGGCTGGGCCTTTTCGGGGCCAGGAGAATATGATTCAAGCGACCGACATACGGGAATCGTAGGCAGGGGGCACATGGCCAAGGAAGCGCGGGGCGATTTCTATCCCGTTCCGATCGTCAACCAGGATACTCGCCCAGGGGCGATTACGCGGTTGATCATCTTCATAGCCGTCCTCACCGGTGCCGCTATCGTTTTCGGTCTTTTTCGCGAACGCCTTGGCGATCCGTTCCTGCTGGGGATGCTCGGCGTCCTGGCCATGATCGGCGTCGGCTTCCTGTTCGCCACGGCGATCGGCTTTGTGCAGATCACGCCGCGCTCAACCAGCGACGAACTGTCGAAGGCTTTCGTCGATTCGATGGCTCAAGGGTTGCTCGTCGCGGACACCAAGGGGCGCGTGTCCTATGCCAACCGCGCCTATGCGGACATGACGGGTGCCGCTTCGGCCGCGGACCTGAGGACCGTCGAGGACTTGCTGGCCGACGTGCCCGAAGCATCCGCGACCATCAACCGGCTGGCTTCAGGCGTACGCGACGGACAGGCAGGCGACGGCGAGTTTCGCCTGGCCCAGTCGATCCGCCCCGGCGCGGACGCCGGCGCCTGCTGGTACAGGGTCCGTGCCCGCACCTTCAACGTTCCCGGCCAGCGCCAGCCGCTACTGGCGTGGGAACTGGGCGACATCTCGCGCGAACGGGCCGAGCAGGAGCGGTTCTTTCTCGATTTGCAGAAGGCCATCGATCATCTCGATCATGCGCCTGCCGGGTTCTTTTCGGCGGATCAGGAAACGCGCGTCACCTATATCAACGCCACCCTGGCGGAATGGCTGGGCATCGATCTCGCCAGCTTTACGCCGGGCTCCATCACCCTGTCGGAAATCGTTGCCGGAGATGGCATGGCGCTGGTCCGCTCGGTCAAGGCCGACCCCGGCACGACCCGCAACGCCGTCATCGACCTCGACCTGACGACGATGGGCGGCGAGGTGCTTCCCGTGCGCTTCATGCACCGCGTTTCCGCCAGTCGCGAAGGGCTTAGCGGCCCGACCCGGACCATCGTGCTCAACCGGACCCAGGGCGAGGATGCATCGGCCGATCTCCGCGCCTCGGAAGTTCGTTTTACGCGCTTCTTCAATTCGACGCCCATGGCCATCGCCGGCGTCGACCAGGCCGGGCGTATCGTGCGGACCAACGCACCGTTTCTTTCTCTGTTCTCGTCCGTGGTCGACCGTGACGCGCTCGACCGCCGCGTCCGGCTGGATACCGTCATTCACGAGCGCGACCGTTCAGGTTTCGCCGCGGCGTTCGAGCGGGCACGGCAGCGTCAGGCGGACATCGCGCCCATCGACACGGTGCTGCCCGGCAATGAAGAACGCCACATCCGTTTCTACGTGAACGCGGTCGCGGACGGTGCCGAAAGTGCGGAAGAGGCGGCGATCGTCTATGCCGTCGAAACGACCGAGCAGAAGGCGCTTGAGGGGCAAATGGCCCAAAGCCAGAAGATGCAGGCCGTGGGGCAACTCGCGGGCGGCATCGCCCATGACTTCAACAATGTGCTGACGGCCATCATCATGGCGTCGGATCTGCTGCTGACGAACCACCGCCCGTCGGACCCTTCTTTCCCCGACATCATGAACATCAAGCAGAATGCCAACCGGGCGGCATCGCTGGTCCGGCAATTGCTGGCCTTCTCGCGCAAGCAGACCCTGCGGCCGGAAGTCTTGAACCTTACCGACGTCCTGGCCGATCTGCGGATGCTTCTGGCCCGCCTGGTCGGCAATGGCATCAAGCTCAAGGTGGACCACGGCCGCGACCTGTGGCCGGTCAAGGTCGACCTTGGGCAGTTCGAGCAGGTCATCGTCAACCTGACCGTCAATGCGCGTGATGCGATGCCCGATGGCGGTGAACTGACCGTTCGCACGCGCAACGTTGAGGCAGCGGAATGCGGCGCCTTCGGCTATCGCGAATTGGCTCCGGCCGATTATGTGCTGGTGGAGACCGAGGATACCGGCAGCGGTATCGCGCCAGACGTTTTAAAGAAGATATTCGAGCCGTTTTTCACGACCAAGGAGGTCGGCAAAGGCACCGGCCTCGGCCTGTCGATGGTGTACGGCATCATCAAGCAGACCGGCGGCTTCATTTATTGCGATTCCGAAATCGGCAAGGGAACGGTGTTTCGCATTTTCCTACCCCGCCATATCGCGGAGGCGGTCAAGGCTCCCACTACAGGGGCCCTGCCGGCCGGCCATGAGCCGGCGCCAGCGCCGAAAGCGCCGGATGCGGCAAAGGATTTGTCGGGGTCCGCAACCGTCCTGCTGGTCGAGGACGAGGACGCCGTGCGCATGGGCGGCATGCGCGCACTGACCTCACGGGGCTACACCGTTCATGAAGCTTCGTCGGGCGTCGAAGCCCTGGAAGTGTTCGCCGAGCTTGGCGGCAAGGTCGACATCGTCGTTTCTGACGTGGTCATGCCCGAGATGGACGGGCCGACGCTGCTTGTTGAATTGCGCAAGCTGCAACCCGACATCAAGTTCGTTTTCGTGTCCGGCTACGCCGAGGACGCTTTTGCCAAAAACCTGCCGGCCGACGCGCAATTCGGCTTCCTGCCGAAGCCGTTCTCGCTAAAACAGTTGGCAACCGTGGTGAAGGACGTGCTGGAATCCTGATCGTTTCGTTCGGTCAGCGGATGGTGCAGGTCGAGGCCGTAAAGGCCCCGCCGGGTTGCCGCATGATGATGTCGAACGATGCATCCTTGTCGCCGTCTGCGGTCACCTGCGTCAAGGACACGCTGTTGCCGCCCGCCGTATAGCCGCCAAGCGGGCCGAGCCAGGCGATCTCTCCGCTCGGGTTCAACTGGTAATTATAATGCTGTCGGGCGCTGCCGAGCAGCAACGGCTCGCCATAGACGTGTCCCTTGATGCTTATGTCGCCGAGATGAAGGAACATGCCGAGCAGGAAGACTTCGCAATGGTAAGAGCCATCCGGCAGCTTGCCGTCGGCGATTGCGGCTTTCGCGCCATTCACAGCCGTGAGTAACGCCGCTCCGAGAACAATGGGCCGCCAGAATGCCATTTGCAGCCTCCGAAAAACCAAGGGCGTCTTCATCGTATAACGTGAAACGCCTCGATGGTATGCTTTCTGCGGCCTCGGTGAGTCGGCCACTTCCGCGTCAGTTGGAACCGAACAGAGCGTTGGGAAGCTTCGGCGAAACCGGCAAGTTCCGCGCAAGCAAATCCCCTTAGCGTCTCTCTCGTGAAGTTGAGCGTTGGTGGTGCGTTGACAATCGGGGAGGGGCTTACCGTTGGAACGTTTTATCGAGGACTACCAGAAGCGGCGGCTTACAGAGCGCGTCGACATACTAACTGCGGTCAACATCCTGAGGTCCCAAGGATATGACGACGACGAGCTGATTTCGGAAATTATCCGCGTCTTCTACGTCGACCTCGACGCCTACAACGAAATCGTCATGGCGGCTTGAGGCCAGGCAGGGAGCGGCTTTCTGGTAGCAGCCCGGCGGTTGGAGATTATTCCGCCAGGGTTTTGCGCCCTGACCGCAGAACTGTTGCAGCAGCTACGGGAATAAATCACCTGTCACAGCGGGATGTTGTCGTGCTTCTTCCAGGGGTTCTGCAAATCCTTGTTGCGCAGCATGCGCAGCGCGCGCGCCACACGGCGGCGCGTGGAATGCGGCATGATCACTTCATCGATATAACCGCGTTCCGCGGCAACGAAAGGCGACAGGAAGCGATCCTCGTAAGCCTTTGTATGCGCAGCGATCTTTTCCGCGTCGCCGATATCTTTGCGATAGATGATCTCGACCGCGCCCTTGGCCCCCATCACCGCGATCTGTGCCGTCGGCCAGGCATAGTTCATGTCGCCGCGCAGATGCTTTGAGGCCATCACGTCATAAGCGCCGCCATAGGCCTTGCGGGTGATGATTGTAATTTTCGGAACTGTCGCCTCACCATAGGCGAACAGCAGCTTCGCGCCGTGCTTGATCAATCCGCCATATTCCTGGCTCGTGCCCGGCAGAAAGCCCGGAACGTCGACAAAGGTAACGAGCGGGATGTTGAAGCAATCGCAAAACCGCACGAAACGGGCCGCCTTGCGCGAGGCGTCGCTGTCCAGCACGCCTGCCAGAACCATCGGCTGGTTGGCGACGAAACCGACCGTGCGCCCCTCGACGCGGCCAAAGCCGGTGACGATGTTTTTTGCGAACGCCTGCTGGATTTCGAAGAAATCGCTCTCGTCGCAGGTTTTGAGGATCAGTTCCTTGATGTCGTAGGGCTTGTTGGCGTTGTCGGGAATCAGCCGGTCGAGCGAAAGATCGTCATCGGTCACCGACTGGTAGCACTCGATTTCCGGAATTTCCGCCGTGTTGGAGGCGGGCAGGAAATCGACCAACCGCCGCATCTGCAGCAGCGTCTCGACGTCGTTGTCGTAAGCGCCATCGGCAATCGAGGACTTCGTCGTGTGGACCGAGGCACCGCCAAGGCTCTCGGCCGTTACCGTCTCGTTGGTGACGGTTTTGACCACATCCGGCCCCGTCACGAACATGTAGGACGTATCGCGCACCATGAAGATGAAGTCGGTCATCGCCGGCGAATAGACGTCGCCGCCAGCACACGGCCCCATGATGACGGAAATCTGCGGAATGACGCCGGATGCGAGCACATTGCGCTGAAATATCTCGGCATAGCCGCCAAGCGCGGCCACGCCTTCCTGGATGCGCGCGCCGCCCGCATCGTAAAGCCCGATGATCGGCGCGCGGTTGCGCAGCGCCATGTCCTGCACCTTCTGCACCTTTTCGGCATGCGCTTCCGACAACGACCCGCCGAACACGGTGAAATCCTTGGCGAACAGATAGACCGGGCGGCCATTGATCGTGCCCCATCCGGTCACGACGCCGTCGCCGGCGATCTTTTGGCTATCCATGCCGAAATCGGTGGAGCGATGTTCGACGAACATGTCGAATTCCTCGAACGAGCCCTCGTCCAGAAAAATCTCGATCCGTTCACGCGCCGTCAGCTTGCCTTTCTTGTGCTGGGCATCGATGCGGCCCTGGCCACCGCCGGCTCGCGCGCTTTCGCGGCGGCGTTCGAGTTCTTTCAGCACGTCTTTCATGCAATGTCCCCAAAAGGCAGGATTTTCCCTTTGGTACTTATGCGGGCAGACTAGTGCAAGCGGCGCGTTGCGCGCGCGATGTTGCAACGCAACATAATATCCCTTGCTTTTTCCGGCGAACCAGCCCATATGCGGCGTCATAGGCGCTTGGGCCGGAATTGCCGGCCTTCTCTACAAGTGAGACTGGTTGCGTCTGTTTTCCCCTTCCGACAACGGAATGTGGTGAAAAAGCCCCATAGGCAAGATGCCTGCGGGCACGACAGCGCAGCCGCGCGGGCATTATGCCTGCCGCCTTGTCGTTTCCTTACAATTTTTCGACGGCAGGTTGCGCCCTGCCGCCAGATGTTTGCGGCCACTGGGCCGTATGAAAGAAGACAATTTTGAATATTCAAAACACCGCGGAGCAGATTGTTTCCGCTGAACAAAATACGGACCAGCTTACCGGTTTCGCAGCGCTCGGAATTTCGGGCGTGCTGCTCAAGGCCACCCATGGCGCTGGCTACGCCGAGCCGAAGCCGATCCAGGTCCAGGCGATCCCGCCGCAGCTGGCAGGCCGCGATATTTTCGGCATCGCTCAGACCGGTTCCGGCAAGACGGCCGCCTTCGCGCTGCCGATCCTGACCAAGATCATGGCGCTTGGCACCAAGCGCCGCCCAAAAACCTGCCGTGCGCTTATTCTTGCGCCGACGCGTGAATTGGCCGTGCAGATCGAGGACACCATCAAGATTCTCGCCAAAGGCGCGCATGTCTCGACGGCGCTAGTGCTTGGCGGCGTTTCGCGCTTCAGCCAGGTCAAGAAGATCGCGCCCGGTATCGACGTGCTGGTCGCAACGCCCGGCCGGCTGACCGATCTCGTTCGCGAGGGCGACCTCGTGCTTGCCGACACCAAATGGCTGGTGCTCGACGAAGGCGACCGCATGCTCGACATGGGCTTCATCAACGACGTCAAGCGCATCGCCCGTGCGACCGCACCGGACCGTCAGACCGCGCTTTTCTCGGCCACCATGCCCGACGAGATCGCCGAACTGGCCAAGGGCCTGCTGAAGAACCCTATCCGCGTCGAGGTTTCGCCGCAGAGCACGACGGTCGCCGAGATCGTGCAGGGCGTCGTCATTGCCCGCACCAAGCAGAAGCGGCAGATTCTGTCGACCATGCTGGCCGACGAGGCGATGAAGTCCGTCATCATCTTCTCGCGCACCAAGCACGGCGCGGACCGCGTCACCAAGGATCTGGAGCGCGATGGCTTCAAGGCCGCCGTGATCCACGGCAACAAGTCGCAGAACGCCCGCCAGAAGGCATTGAACGATTTTCGCGAAGGTTCGGTGCGCATCCTGGTGGCGACCGACATCGCCGCGCGCGGCATCGACGTGCCCGGCATCAGCCATGTGGTCAATTTCGACCTGCCGGACGAAGCGGAAAGCTATGTCCACCGCATCGGCCGTACCGGCCGTAACGGTAAGGACGGCATCGCCATCACGCTGTGTGATCCGACGGAAAACGCCAAGCTTCGCCAGGTCGAGCGCATCATCCGCGCCAAGCTGCCGATCATCGCGGATCACCTTGCCAGCCCCGACCCGGTGCGTAACCCGGCCGAAAAATACGAGCGCGAATATGTCGACCCGCGCCGCGTCAAGCGTCCGGGCGGCGCCAACCAGAATGGCCCCGCCAAGAAGCATTTCGGCGGCAAGCCGGACGGCGCAAAGGGCAACAACAAGCGCCGTTTTGGCGGCAAGCGCCCTGCGGCGCGCGCTGCATAATTTCTTGGCCTGATTTATTTCAGGTTCTCAATCGCGATTGGAACGGCCGGAGCTAAATGCCTCGGCCGTTTTTCTTTTGACAGACGCAAGATCAATCCGGTTTTGCGCCGGGAACCGCAACCGCTTGTCCCAAATGCGGCTGGTCCAGGCAATTTCCTGCCTTGAAACGCCGCCTCGACGTTTCTACGGTCCTTCCGAAAACTGGAAGGATAGTCTCATGGTTGGTTCGGTAATCGACGCAATCGGCAATACGCCACTGATCAAGCTGAAGCGCGCGTCGGAAGAAACAGGCTGCGAGATCCTCGGGAAGGCCGAGTTCATGAATCCGGGCCAGTCGGTCAAGGATCGGGCCGGCCTGTTCATCATCCGCGATGCCGAAAAGCGCGGCCTGCTGAAGCCAGGCGGCGTCATCGTCGAGGGCACGGCCGGCAATACCGGCATCGGCCTGACGCTAGTGGCAAAGGCGCTGGGATACCGCACCGTCATCGTCATCCCCGAGACGCAAAGCCAGGAAAAGAAAGACACCATCAAGATACTCGGTGCCGAATTGATCGAGGTGCCCGCCGTCGCCTACAAGAACCCGAACAACTACGTGAAACTGTCGGGCCGGCTGGCTGCCCAGATGGCCAAGACGGAACCAAACGGCGCGATCTGGGCCAACCAGTTCGATAATGTCGCCAACCGCGACGGCCATATCCAGACGACCGCACAGGAAATCTGGGAGCAGACCGGCGGCAAGGTGGACGGATTCGTTTCAGCGGTCGGTTCGGGTGGAACGCTGGCCGGCATTGCCGCCGGACTTCGCGCCCACAGCAAGGATGTGAAGGTCGCGCTGGCCGACCCGCTGGGTGCAGCGCTCTATAATTTCTACACCAATGGCGAATTGAAATCCGAGGGCAGTTCGATCACCGAGGGCATCGGACAGGGGCGTATCACCGCCAATCTCGAAGGGTTTTCTCCGGACTTTTCCTTCCAGATACCGGACGAGGAAGCGCTGCCGATCATCTTCGACCTGATCCAGGAAGAGGGCCTGTGCGTCGGCGGTTCGACCGGCATCAACATCGCCGGCGCCATCCGGCTGGCGCGCGAATTGGGGCCGGGTCACACCATCGTCACCGTGCTTTGCGACTTCGGCACGCGCTACCAGTCGAAGCTGTTCAATCCGGAGTTCCTGCGAACCAAGAATCTGCCGATTCCCGAGTGGATGGCGCAGAAAAGCGAAATCTCGGTTCCCTACGAAGCGGTCGCATAATGGCGCATAAGACCAAAACGCTGTTCCGCGATGATTCTTACCTGAAAGAGGCGGAGGCCACGGTCGTCGCCGTCAACGAGCGCGGCGGCATCATCCTCGACCGGACGATTTTCTATGCCACGTCGGGCGGGCAACCGGGGGATGCCGGTTTTCTGGAGCGGGCGGACGGCATCCGTATCGCCATCGCCACGACCATCACCGGTGAGACGAAGGAAGAAATCATCCACGTTCCAGCGCTTGAGCAGCCCGTACCGGGCGTTGGCGAGCAGTTGAAGCTGGTCATCGACTGGGAGCGGCGGCATCTGCTGATGCGCATGCATGTGGCTTGCCACCTGCTTTCCGTGGTCTGCCCGTCGCCGATCACCGGCGCGTCCGTCGCCGAAGACGATTCGCGCGTCGATTTCGACATGCCGGACGTCGTCACCAAGGAAGAGGTGACCGCCAAGATGATGGAACTGGTGCATGCCGATCACCCGATCTTCATCCGGCTGATCACCGAGGATGAACTGGCCGCCAACCCGACGCTGGTGAAATCCAAGAACGTGCGCCCGCCGACGGGAACCGGCCAGATACGCCTCGTCTGCATCGGCGATAACGCCAGCATCGACAGCCAGCCCTGCGGCGGCACCCATGTGAAAAGCACAAGCGAGGTTGGCGAAATCCATATCGGCAAGATCGAAAAGAAAGGCCGCGAGAACCGGCGTTTTCGTATAAGGTTCGGACCAGCGCCTGCGGTCTGACCGCAGCATCCCCATTGAATTCAGGGAGAAAAACATGGCCGAAGACAGCCCCTTCATCGTCGATGCCGACTGGCTGCAGGAAAAGATCGGCCAACCCGGCCTGACGATCGTCGACGCTTCCTGGTACTTGCCGGCGCAAAATCGCGACGCGCGCGCCGAATATGAAGCCGCCCATATTCTGGGCGCGGTATTCTTCGACCACGACCTGATCTCGGATCAGCAGTCGCCGCTGCCGCATACGCTGCCGTCGCCGCAGGCTTTTGCGCAATATGTGGGCACGATGGGCATATCCGCCGACGACACGATCGTCGTCTATGACGGGCCGGGTTTCTTCTCCGCGCCGCGTGCGTGGTGGATGTTCAGGGTCATGGGTGTTTTCCAGGTCTATGTGCTCGACGGCGGCTTCGACGGCTGGAAGACCGCCGGCCGGCATGTAACGGCGGAACTGACCAAGATCGCGCCGGGCATTTTTCACGCCGATTTCGACGCCAAACGGGTCGCGAGCCTTGCCGATATGCGCCGCATCGTTGGCTCTGACGAGAGCCAGATCGCGGACGCGCGCGGTCCCGGACGGTTTACCGGCAGCGAACCGGAGCCGAGGGCAGGCGTCCGTTCCGGCCATATGCCAGGCGCGAGGAACGTACCGGCATCTGTACTTTCCGAGAACGGCACGTTTTTGTCGAAGGACCGGCTTCGCAAGGTTGTCGCGGATGCGGGCATCGATCTGTCCAGACCGGTCGTTACGTCCTGCGGGTCCGGCATCACCGCTGCTGCGATCACACTGGCACTGGAGACGCTCGGCCATACCGACAACCGGCTCTACGACGGCTCATGGACGGAGTGGGGCGGCTTGAGCGACACGCCGGTGGTCGCTGGCAAAGCATGACCATGTCGGAAAACGGTGCCGCAAACGACATCGAGGTCACGGTCACGTTCCTCGAAATGGCTGCGCCGCCGCCGCACTATCCCTCCTTGCCGTATAATCGCCAGATCGCGCTTTTGAAGACGCGGGATATTCCCTTGCACTTCTACCGCTATCTGACGGACCGGGTCGGCCGCAAATGGCACTGGGTCAACGTGTTGCGGTTGAACGATGAAGAACTATCCGCCAGCCTGCACCGAGAAGATCGTGACATCCGCATCCTCTACCTTGATGGCGCGCCGGCCGGCTTTTTCGACGTCCGGCCGAACTTGCCGGACGAGGCGGACCTGGCGTATTTCGGCATGATGGAGCACGCGACGGGGCTGGGGCTGGGGCGCTGGTTTCTGGGGGCGGCCATCGAAGCCTGTTGGTCGCACGGCCCGAAGCGCGTGACGGTGCAGACCTGCACGCTCGATCATCCGGCAGCCCTTCCGCTTTATCAAAAGCTTGGTTTCCAGCCGGTGGCGCAAAAGAAGGAGATCATTCGCCCGATGCCCTTCAGCGAGCGCCAGGCGAGCGTGATGCGCCCCTGAAATCTTTGGCGACGATCCAGTCCGTCAGCCTGAACGTCTCATTCACTTAACCTTCAGCTTCGTTTTGGCATGGTGCGCTCAACATCAATCCGCCGACAGGAGCCTTCCCCCATGATCACCCGCCGTACCTTCGCCGTCGCACTGATTGGCGCATTGGCCATGCCGAGCCTTGCTTTGGCTCAGGCAAGAACGCCCTCCGGCGCGCAGATCGAACGCCAGCTTGAGGCCGCGCCCCGCATGCGCTTGAACAAGAACCAGCGCGTCACGGTGCAGGAATTCAAGCGCAGGCCCGATCTTCGCCGTGCCGCCCCCGCCATCGAAATCCAGTCGATCAACTTTGCCTTCGGTTCCGCTGATATCCCGCGTTCGCAGTATGACAAGGTCGAGAATATCGCGGACGGCCTGCGCCGTATCCTGCGCCGGCAGCCGCGTGCGCGCGTGCTGATCGAAGGCCACACCGACGCGATCGGTTCGTTCGGCGCCAATCAGGCACTGTCGGAGCAGCGGGCGGCCTCTTTGAAGCGGACTTTGGTCCGCGAATTCCGCGTTCCCAGCCGTTCGCTCGAGACGGTCGGCTATGGCGAAGAGTTTTTGCTGGTGCCGACGCAAAACGAGAACTGGCAGAATCGCCGCGTGACGCTGCGCCGCTTCGACGAATTCATCCGCTAAGCTTTTCGAGCGCCGCGACCTTGGTTAACCATTCATTAACCAAGGTCGCGCACTATAGATGAATATCGTCATGAAGCCGTCGCACAGGCGCGGTATCAGGCACATGTCGAACGATTTACCGACCGCGGATGTACCGGCGGCAGGTCGCGACAGACGAGGAAGCGGGGTTTTTGCCCCGCTTTTTTGTTATCAAAACCCCATTCAAACCGACGCTCGAAAACTCGCGTAGGGCAGGGCAGCCTTTCAGGCCGCCAACACTGTCTTGGGCTCCGTCAACTCGTACCCCAGCGCATCGGCGACCGCGCGATTGGTGATCTTGCCCTTGTGGACATTGAGCCCGTTGCGCAAATGATGGTCGTCCACCAATGCCTTCAGGCCTTTGTCGGCGAGTTGCAGGCCGTAATGCAGCGTCGCATTGTTCAGCGCATGCGCCGAAGTGACCGGGACGGCACCGGGCATGTTGGCGACGCAATAATGGATGACGCCATCGACCACATAGGTCGGATCGGCATGGGTCGTGGCATGCGAGGTCTCGAAACAGCCGCCCTGGTCGATGGCGACATCGACAAGCACAGCACCTTTCTTCATGCCGGACAGCATTTCTCGGGTAACGAGCTTGGGAGCCGTTGCCCCTGGAATGAGCACCGCGCCGATGACGACATCGGCCGAGAAGCATTCTTCCTCCAGGGCTTCGACCGTCGAGTAGCGGGTGTGAACACGCCCGTTGAAGAGATCGTCCAACTGGCGCAGGCGCGGAATGGACCGGTCGATGATGCTGACGTCCGCACCGAGCCCGACCGCCATGCGGGCCGCATGCAGGCCAACGACGCCACCGCCGAGAACGGTAACCTTGCCGGGAAGCACGCCCGGCACGCCGCCGAGAAGCAGGCCGCGCCCGCCATTGGCCTTCTGCAAAGCGGTCGCACCGGCCTGGATCGACAGGCGTCCGGCAACTTCGGACATCGGCGCCAGCAGCGGCAGGCCGCCCCGGTCGTCGGTCACGGTTTCGTAGGCTATCGCCGTAACGCCCGATCCAAGCAGGCCTTTGGTCTGCTCCGGGTCCGGCGCAAGGTGGAGGTAGGTGTAGAGGATCTGGCCTTCGCGAAGCTGCCCCCATTCGCCGGGTTGCGGCTCCTTGACCTTGACGATCATGTCCGATTTGGCGAACACGTCCGCAGCAGTCTTGGCAATCGTCGCGCCGGCGGCGCGATAGGCGTTGTCGTCTGCGCCGATCCCTTCGCCCAAGCCCGCCTCCACCAGCACGTCGTGGCCATGCGCCACATATTCGCGGACGGAGCCGGGTGTCAGCCCGACGCGGTATTCATGATTCTTGATTTCCTTGGGGCAACCGACACGCATTGCGGTGTTCTCCTGTTGGCTGAATGGCCATGTTCCCGACCGACGAAGTCAACCACGATTTCCGCCGCATGTATTTGCGAATGCGCTTGTAGAGCGCGATTTCAATCGGTAATATTTGCGCAGAACCATCATTTTTTGGAAGAAAGCGCGAAGAATGTCATTCGATAGGATCGATATCGCCATTTTGGATGCTCTTCAGAAGGATGGGCGCATGCCCAACGCAGCGCTTGCCGAGAAGGTCGGCCTGTCGCAGTCCGCCTGTTCGCGACGGCTGGACAATCTGGAAAAATCCGGTGCCATCCGCGGCTATCATGCCCGCCTGTCGAACGCCGCACTTGGTCATCAGATGACGGCGATCGTCCACATATCGCTGTCGGGCCAGTTCGAAAAAACGCTGTCGGATTTCGAAGCGGCGATCAAGCGATGCCCCAACGTGCTGTCGTGTCATCTCATGTCGGGCGAATACGACTATGTGCTGCGTATCGCGTCGCGGGATCTCGCCGACTACGAACGCATCCACAAGGAATGGCTGTCGGCTATGCCGCATGTCACCAAGATCAACTCGTCCTTCGCTTTGCGCGAGATCGTCGATCGGACGGCCATGGGGCTGAAGTCGGAAATGGCGTAATTTTTTGCCGCCAGTTCCGTTTCGACGCCCTGTACGTTAAAATTCCTGGGGGCACACGGTCCGCGGGCGTCGATCGCCTATGACAAACCCGACAGGCATGGCATGATCGGCCATGCGCTATGTCATCATCATCGCCAGCATCGCGGCGTTCATCATCTGGGACGGGCTGTACAATGGTGGCCGCTACCTTGATCAATCGGTCAAGGGAGTTACGGCTGTCGTCCATTCCGTCACCGGTTGAACGCGATTGCCTCTTGAAGCGTGGGCGTTGCCGGCGCGACATCCTGCCGATTGACGTGGCGGGATTGCTGAAACAAAAGACCTCCTGCTCATCGGATTTCCGTCACGCGCCAGTTTGAGCGCCGTGCGTCCAACTGGGCGCAAAGGACGCTCAGACATTTTGATTGAGCGGCGGAATAATCCGGAAGTCGGCAACCGTTTTTCGACCCGATGCTCTGGCAAAGGAGACTGCATTGATTCGCCACATCGTTTTCTTCAGCGTGAAACGGAAAGATGAAATCGAGGCGGTACGATCCGGCCTGATGTCGCTGGGCAAGATTCCACATTCGAGCCACTTCGATGTTGCCTACAACACCAAGGTAGACCCTTTCTGCGATCAGATTGACCTCGTCGTCTATGCCGAATTCGAGGACGAGGCCGCGCTTGCCGCTTTCAAGGCGCATCCCCTTTATGCCGACACGACTGCAAAGGTTAAGCCGATGCGCGAGCTGCGGTTTTCAGCCGACATCAAGGCCGACATCTGATTCGCCGCGCCGCGCGCCGCAGGCGTGCGAGCTGCCGAGATTCGGTTGATCAATCCGCAGCGCGTCGCCTCGCCAAAAACGAGCCGCTATCGCGCGTTCTGATGGCCGAAGGCCGATCAGACCGTTCCGCAATCCGAGTTTTCGCTAAATATTTGAAAAAACTGGCTCCCCGGGCCGGATTCGAACCAGCGACCAACCGGTTAACAGAGGCTTGTCGGCGCAATGTTTGGCGTCACCGTGCGACAGCGTGAAGCGCCGCACCCCTTGCGTATCAAGGAGATTTCCACTTCATGGTGTTTCGGTTCGTCGCAATCTGTATCGACAAAGCGCAAGTTCTGGCGTACCTATTTCCGTACCTAATTGGAGAAACCGGTCCCACGACCGGTTTTCTGGAAAAAGGTACGGGGCATGCCGACCATCGAATTGACCGACCGCTTTTGCCTGTCTGCGAAGCCGATTGACGGCAAGCAAACCGACTATTTCGACGTGAACACAAAGGGCCTTTGCCTTCGAGTTTCGCCAGCCGGCACCCGATCCTGGAACCTTGTCTATACGAAGCCCGGCGACGGCAAACGCGCGCGCATGAAGCTGGGGCGCTATCCCGAAATGAAGCTGGGAAAGGCACGAGAGAAGGCGAGGGACGCGCGCGGCGACATTGGGGAGGGCACCGACCCTATTGTCGAAAAAAAGGAGCTGGCCGCTTCGCAGACCGTTTCCGACATGGTGGATAACTATATCGCCCGCCACGCCTCGACCAAGCGCTCCGGCGATGAGATCGCCCGCCGTCTGCGTAAGAATGTTTCCGAGGCTATCGGCACAATCAAACTGTCCGAATTGCACCGCCGCGACCTGACCCGTTGCATAGACGCCGTGAAGGACAGGGGCGCGCATGTCGAGGCAAACCGGATATTTGAGGATATGCGGGCGATGGTTCGTTGGGCGCGCGGGCGCGGCGACCTTGACGAAAACCTTGTCGAAGGCATGAAGCGGCCGACGGAGACGACCGAGCGCGACCGCGTTCTTTCTGCCGATGAAATCAAAACCATGTGGAAGGCGTTGCCCGACGCCGATATGCGCGAATCAACCCGGCGCATTCTTCGCCTTTGCCTTGTCACCGGGCAGCGCGTCGGGGAAGTTGCCGGCATGGTGCGCGACGAAATCGACTTCGATCAGCGTCTATGGACGATCCCTCCAGCAAGATCGAAGAACAAGCGCGAGCATGTTGTGCCGCTGTCCGACATGGCAGTTGCCATTCTTCGCGAACAGCTTGCCGCCATCGAGGCGCTGGACGATCGAAAGGACAGAACGGCAACGCCTTTCATTTTCCCAGGACCCGGAAGCCGTGCCGCCGTCACCGGCGCGTCGGTCCCGAAGGCAGTCAAACGCGAGGAAGTGATTAAGCGCGGGGCGGCAACCATCATGGGCATTACGCCTTGGACGCCGCACGATCTTCGCCGCACGGCCGCAACCCATATGGAGGAAATTGGTATTTCGCCGTTCATCATCGGGCATGTGCTGAACCACGTCTCTTCAACCAAGGCCAGCATCACCAGCCGCGTCTATGCTCGGTACGACTATGCGAGAGAGAAGCGGGAGGCGCTGGAACTTTGGGCGGACAGGCTTGCGGGCATTATCGCGGGGAAGACCAACGTTGTTCCGCTGCGGCGCGAGGCCGCGACATGACCCGCCCCGCACACGCACCGTTCGATCCTGAGAGCTTTTTATGCCATGCGGGCAAGGTGGCAACACTGACCAGGACTGCCGAAGTCACCATTTGCGATCTGGTCAGGGAGTCGCTTGGCCGCTACCTTGAGAATTGGGATGAGACTTTCGGGCGCGAGAGCACCCGCCTTAGCGGCGTAATCGAAAATCTGGATCGGGCGCTTGCTGCGATCATCACTGACGAATGGACTTTCGACCCTGACGATGGCTATGCCCCGTTCCATGACGAGGCTAGCGCCTTTGCATGGTTATCCGGCAAGGGCGAGAATCCTGATGTGGGAGAGCCTGGAGGCTATTTCGAGCGGGAAAGCAATTGGACCGTGCGAAGCTTGTGGAACGTCCGAAAGGAAGTCGAAACGCAATATTGGGACTTAGTCGCGTGGGACAAGGCGCGCTGGAAACTCCACTGGACGCGGGCGCCTGAAACCACGGCAAACTTGCCGAGCGATCTCCAGGAACTGATACACGACCTTTGCCAAATCTGGCACGATCATGTTGACGAGCAGCTTGGGTTGCCTCGGAAGGATCCAAACCCCGACAATCCGTTGCTCCGCTTCATCGACGCGTGCCTCGTTGTGCCTCTTGGAGATCAGCGACCTCCGAAGAAATCTGTTCTCGATTTTGTGGTGAAACGCATTCGCCCCGCGATCCGCGAGGCTGACGCCGAAAGTGTGAGAGAGGAAGAGCGTCGCCGTTTCAAAAGGGTGGACCTGCTTCCCATTCCATTCGACTGAAAAAGTCCACGGTGACGGCTTTCCGCAACTGCACGATGTTCCTCACGTCAAATTGAAACGTGAGGAACAGAGATGCACCAAGTAGCGCTTGCAGATTTGGTCGATGAGACCATGGCCTGCCACATCATCGGCGGGGAAAATACTCCGATACATCGCTCGACCCTGTGGCGCGGCATCAATGCCGGGCGGTTTCCGAAGCCGCTGAAAATCGGAGCGGGTACGAATAGGTGGCTGAAGCGCGAGCTTATCGCCATCCTCGATAAGGCCGCGGCTGCTCGCGAGGTCGCTTAATGACCGCGCCCGACCTTCCCATTGGCGGCACGACCGGCCTTTGCCACGAAACATCGGCAACAATCGACGCCGCAGCGGTTTGGCTCGTTGCCGCCGATCGCACAGGCCAAGCGATCGTTCCCGAGCTTCGCCAGCGTTTCGGCCTGACCACGATGGAGGCCATCGAAGCGATCCGCGAGGCCAACCGGCAGCGGGCGGCAACCTCGTTCCTGACCGGAACAAGGTTAGGCGGTACTGCATGAATGCTCCGCTCAAGAAGCCGGAAGCCGTGGTCGGCGCTGGAACGTTTGTCCCCGACGCTGACGACGCAGCCGAGAACGGATGGCAGAAAGGCCAACGGCGCGAATTGCCGAAGGTAGCCAGCCTGCCTTTCAGATGGCCGAAGACCTTCAAAGAGCAGAGGGACTATTTCGAGACCTGGCACGCGCTGGCGATGAGGGTGATTGCCGAGAACCGCGCTAGCTTCAGAACGATGGCTGTTCTGTGGCGCTTCATCAACAACGATTCGGGGACCATGTGGCCGACCGACCCGACTCTCGCGTTTGTCACAGGCAGTTCCGAGAAGAGTGTTTCGCGCGACATCGGCCAATATGAAACGCTCGGAATCCTTCGAGTGAAACACGGATCTAGGAAGAATCGAAGCGGGAAATTGGTCAAAACTCGCACACTGATTCCGAGTGTGCCGGTCGATCTGAAAGGCACGATCGACCTGCCGGTGATCGAGGATCATACGGACCACAGTGGTCTGGATGACGCCCAACCCGAAGCCGATAATCATACGGTCCACAGTGGTCCAAATCATACGGACCACTGTGGACCGGTTACTCTTGAAGAACCCATGAAGAGGAGCGGCGGCGATGCAGCTTGATCTTTTCACCTTTCCGAAAGAGGCACGGAAGGCAGCGACCGTGTACCGCTTCCCGCTTTGCCGCCGCGCTGATCTGATCCGGAAGATTACTGCCGATCTTCTTTCGCGCGAGGAGCGTGCCGGCCGCAAGTTCTGGATTGCTCATATCAAGGAACTTCGACGCGAGCTTCGAGCCGAAGGATTGCGCGGCACTGGTGCCGATCACGAGATTCATGATTACACGCTGGCCGTTCGCGCGGAATGCCTATCCTCCCGGCTCCTTCGAGCGTCCCGGTGATCCAACGTTGCAATGCGGGGCGCTGCCCCACACCCCGCAAGGGGATGATCCCCTTGACCTCCTCTTGCGAGCCACTGCGCGGCCCGCTGCCTGAGCCCGATATTTTCCCCGGCGCAAAAAACACCCTTTTGAAAGGATCAAGAAATGACCGACACGCCCGACACGATCAGCGAGGCGCGCACCGCCGCCGAAAAGCGGGAGCGCTACCAGCGCATGACCCGTATCCCGTTCCCTGAGGCCGGTGAAGGCGTCTTTATCCACTGCACATTGGCCGGTGCCGGAAAGATCGAGGAAGTGACTGAGGCAAAGGCCCGGCCCGACGAATCGTGGTTCGGCACGGTCGAGCGGCTGCTTCTCAATGGCGACGTCCAGGTCTTGCGCCATTGCCTCGATGCCTGCCTGAAGGTTGACGGCCCAGACGGCAAGCCTGTCCCGGCGACAGGTATCGATCTGGACGATCCCGGCTTTTCGATCACCGACGCCGTGACGCCGATCTTGAACGTTCTGGCCTACCTCACGTTTGGCAAAAGCTACGACGAGATGATTGCCGAGGCCACGGCCGCGCGTGAAGCCGCTGTCGCCGCCGCTCGGAAGGATTGGCAGGAAGGCACCGCTAAGACAGCGTGACGGCCGCGACAATCGCCACGGCCGCCCAAAATACGAAATACGAGATCACGCGGCGGCTACCATGGCCGCTGCATCTGTGAACGGATTGATCTTCTGCCCGATCTGATCCGGCCACGTCCTGAGCCTTGTCGTGGTGACACCATCGGCGCGGATCACCGTGAGGTCGACATGCCCGCCGATGCCATGGATTTCCGGCAGGTCGGGCGCGGTCGGATTGCCGCCCTTCTTCTTGCGCATCAGTTCCATCACGTCGGCACCGCGCCCGGCAAGGCCGTCCTTGAAGTCACCCGGCGTCAACCCGGCAGCGATCATTTCTTTCGGAGTCAGTTCCGCGCCGCCGCCGAAGTCCGGCATGTAGATGCGATACAGCATGAACGGCTCAAACTCAGGGTAAGCCTTTACCGTGCTGAAGTAGGCCACGACCGGGCCATCCTGTTCCGAGATGCCCGCGATGATGGCTTCAAATGCCGGAGCACCAGATTCCTTCATCTTGTCGATAAGCGAGGGCAGGCGCTCCATTGCACCGTCGAAGCCGGCAACCATCGCCACGGTATCGAGGTATAGTCCGACAGCATCCAGCGCACCGATTTCGCCACGCGAAGTCAATGCGGCCGGGACAGCGGTCAGCCTATAGACCTTTTCCCGGATATCGAGCAGCGTGCCGTCCGGTTCGTAAACGGCACCATCGGTCAGCATCTCGATCCGGTCGCCGTAGTTCACAGTCATGAAGGCGCTCATGTCAGAATCCTTTCAGGTTGAGAGTGTAGATTGAGCCCAGGAAGTCGCCGCCACCACCGGAGCCGGCGCTCCCGACCTTGAAAAGCGCGTCCAGGACGTCGTTCAAAAGCTTGTCAACGATCCGGTTGAGGGCGTTGATTGCCACGTCGCCAAGCTCTTCCCATGACAGTTTGCCGTCATCGAGCGCGCTGCGAAGATCGTCCATCACACCGCCGGCGACATCGCGATACAGTTCCGCCGCGTCCGCTGCCTGCCGCTGCGCTTCCGCCTCAGCGTGCAGGGACGTTACCAGCCCGACGATTTTCGCTTGCTGGTCCGCTGTTGCGGCTGCACCAGCCCGGCGAAGCTCGTTGGAGATATCGCGCTCAAGATCAGTGGCACCGATCAAGGATTTTTCGTGCTCAAGATCGTCGATCAGCTTGCGCACAGATTCCGCTTCGCGCGCGGCCTGGGACGCCGCCCTGTCCCGCGAGGAGGAACCGCTGCTGCCCTTCTTAGAGCTTCCCGAGCCGAACCCGCCTGCCGGTGGCGTTGGAGGCGTCCATACCGCCTTCGGCAGCCGATCCGTCTTCGGCGTGGTATGGTTGATGGGCTCAGGCCCGAGCGGTGTTCCGGCAAGGGAGCCTGCGAGACGGCCAAGGTCGGCAGCGGCCTTGCGCTCTTCGAACTTCGCCATCTGCCCTTGAAAGGAATTGATGAAGTCCTGCAAGGCTCCGGCTGCTTCCACGATGGCGGTTTTCAGGCCGGTGCCTACCGTCGTGGTGATCGCGTTGAATTGACGATCCAGTTCGGCCGCCTTCGCGATAACGTCATCATCCATGACGGCGCCGAGTTCATGGGCACGATTGATCGTATCGCGAATGCCATCCTCGCCCTGGGCCAGCAACTCAACGAAGCGCTCGCCAGCGGAGCCGCCGAACAGTTCATCGCTGATCCGTATCTGAGCCGCCCGGTCGAACTTGCCCAGCCGATCAATGATTTCCAGAAGAAGCCGGGACGGGTCCTTCAGCTTTGTTTCAAGGTCTTTTGCGCTGTAGCCGAGCCGCATGAACGATTCGGCAGCGCTGCCCTTGCCGGTCTGCACGAATTCGTCGGCCCTCAGATTTAATTCTTTCAGGCCGTCCGTCATCTGATCGATGCCGATGCGGTTTTGTTCGGCAACGAATTTCCACTCCTGGAATGCTCGAAGAGACACGCCGGCCCGCTTCGCTTCGTCACCGATCGAGGCGATATTCTTGGCCACCTCGCCGAATTTGGAAATGATGCCGGTGATCCCGCCCGCAACAAAACCGGCAGCCAGCCCAGCAAGCCCGGCCTTCGCCAAGCCGCCCATTTTGATGAACGCGCTGCCGACGCCTTGCGTGGCTTTGTTAGCATTGCGCTCGAAGCGGTCCGTCGATTTCTCGCCCTTCCGAAGACTTGCTTCGTAGGCGGTCATATCGCTGCGGAATGCGACTTGGATTGAGCCGACTGTAGCAACCATTTGAAATTGTTCCTCTTTTCACGCTGGCAGGGCGGCTTTCTCGTATTGATGTGCATAATATCGATATCAACATATCACCGTTGTGCAAAAATGTTGAGAAGGCACAACATCTAGTGTATCATTTCGGCAACGTAACAATCTGGTGGCTTATGTTTTCGCGTATGCGGAAGATTTTTGGCGCGGCCGAACGGAAGAGCTTGTCTCACCCGTCCGACACGGAATTGCGCTTATTCACAGGCGGCACACTGCCGGGTTCGTTCGCCGTGTCCGCTCAGGAAGCCTTGCGCGTCCCTGCCGTCGCCAATGCCGTCCGCGTCATTTCGGAAGCCTGCGCTACCCTGGACATCCGCGTGGTGCGAACCGAGGGCGGCCATCCCGTCGACGCGCCCGATCATCCCGTTGCCAAGCTGCTGCATGGTGACGTCAACGAATGGACCAGCGGATTCGAGCTTGTCCGCGATCTTGTCGCTGCTGCCCTGACCGCTGACACCGGTGGCCTCGCCTGGATCAATCGCGTGAATGGCGAGGTCCGGGAAATCGTCCGCTATTCGACCAGCCTCTCCGCCCAACTCGACACAGACACAGGGGAACCGGTTTACACGCTGGGCAGCCGTCGCCTTGCCGCTTCCGACGTGATCCACCTTCGCGGCCTGTTTGCGAACTGCCCGCTGACGCTGGCGCGCGAAGCGATAGGCATTGCCAAGATCATGGAAGATCGCGCCGGCAAGCTGTTTCAGAACGCGGCACGACCCGGTGGCGTCATCGAGTTCCCGGAACACATGGACGAAGAAGCTTTCGCCCGCATGAAAAAGAGCTGGCAGGATGCTCACGGTTCGCCCGAGGGAAGCGGCAAGACCGCCATCCTGTACAACGGCGGCAAGTTCAATCAGCTCGAATTCAAGAGCACGGACGCTCAATTCCTCGAGCTTCGCAAGTTCCAGATCCTCGAGATCGCGAGGGCGTTCAACGTTCCGCCGTCGATGCTGGGCGATATGGAGAAATCCACGTTCAACAACGTCTGGCAGAAATCGCGCGAATTTCTCTCATACTGCATTGAGCCTTGGCTCCGCGCGCTGGAGTCCGCGCTCAATCGAGCGCTGTTCACCGACGACGAGCGCGGCGAATATCGCATCCTCTTCGACCGGGACGATTTGAGCCGTGCCGATCTTCAGACCCGTGCCACCGCGATCAACTCGCTGCGCGCGTCGGAAGTGCTTTCCGCTGATGAGGCCCGTGCCTGGCTGGACCTTGCACCGCGCGCCGACGGCAAGGGCGGCACCTACGAAAATCCCAACATCACCGTGAAACCAACTGTGCCGGCGAAGCGCGAAGACCCTGAGGAGCCGGCATAATGGAAAGGATCATCTTTGAAACGAAGATGGATGCCGGTGACGAGGGCGTCATCGAGGGCACCGCGTGGGACTTCGGCACGCCTGATCGCATAGGCGACATGATCGAGCCGGGCGGCATGAAAAGCGTTTTCCCGCTTCCACTTCTGTTTGGCCACGACACAACCGACCCGCTCGGCACAATCGACAGCGCCACCGAAAAGGGCGGCAAGCTGCATTTCAAGGCTCGGCTTCTCATCGCGGATGTTCCCCGCGCCGCTCAGGTTTGGGCGTTGAGCAAGGCCGGTGCCGTGCGCGGCTTCAGCATGGGCTTCAACATCCTGAAATCGGTCGAGCGTCGAGCCGAGGGCCGCGTCGTCGGCCGCCTCATCAAACAATGGGAATGGCTGGAGGGTAGCCTTGTCAGCATTCCGATGCATCCCGGCGCGCGCGTTACCAGCGCAAAGTCGGTAGTCGAAGCTTTCCGCATGGCGGAGGCAATCAACCGGGCCACGGCCCACATGAAAGGCAAATGAAATGACGCGTCACGTTGACAAGACGGCGCTGCTTGCCAGCGCGACCTTTGTCCGAAAGGGCGAGGAAGACGACCCGGCAAACATCGTCACCAAGGCGCTGGAAGATTTCCAGAAGACGGTGGACGATCGCCTGAAGGCCGTCGAAACGAAGTCCGCGCCCGATATGACCAAGATCGAGGAACGGCTTGCTGCGGTCGAAACCAAGGCAAACCGACCGGCACCCGACAAGGACAAGAAGGCCGAGCCGACCGAAGAGCGCAAAGCGTTCGGCACCTATCTGCGCATGGCCGACCGTGCGCCGGCCGAGGAACTGAAGGCGCTCACCGTCTCCGGTGATCCTCAGGGCGGCTATCTGGCGCCGGCCGAACTGTCGACCGAATTCATCCGTGATCTGGTCGAGTTCTCTCCGATCCGTCCACTGGCAACGGTGCGCACCACCGCCGCGCCGTCTGTCTCCTATCCCCGCCGCAATGGCATCACCAATGCGAAGTGGAAGGGCGAGGCTCAGGCACAGGAAGGTTCGGAGCCCAGCTTCGGACAGGTTGAGGTGCCGATCCGCGAGATCAACACCTTCGTCGACATCTCCAACCAGCTTCTCGCCGACAGTGGCGGCGCGGCTGAAGCGGAAGTCCGTCTCGCACTCGCTGAAGACTTCGGCCAGAAGGAAGGGCTTGCCTTTGTTTCCGGTGCCGGCACCCTTGAGCCCGAGGGCATGATGGTCAATGCGGACGTTCTGGTGACGCCTACGGGCACCGCCGCGACGCTTGGCTCGGCTCCTGCCGATCTGCTCATCTCGCACATGTACGCCCTGCCTGCCGCATATCGGTCGCGTGGCACATGGCTGATGAACGGTTCCACGTTGGCCAGCATCCGCAAGCTGAAGGACGGGACCACGGGCGTCTATCTCTGGCAGCCCAGCTATCAGGCAGGCCAGCCGGAAACGATCCTTGGCCGTCCGGTGATCGAAGTGCCGGACATGGATGATATCGGCTCCGGTGCCACGCCGATCCTCTTCGGTGACATCGCCACGGCCTATCGGATCGTGGACCGCCTGAACCTGTCGATCCTGGTCAATCCATACATCCAGGCCACGAACGGCATCACCCGCATTCACGCCACCCGGCGCGTCGGCGCGGCCGTCGTGCAACCCAAGGCGATCCGCAAGATCACCTGCAAAACCTCCTGAGCCTGAGGGCAGAAAGGAACTACGATCATGCGTGATCTGTATTCGAACATAGGGGCAGCCTTGGCGCTGTCCCCAGCGGTGAAGACCGCTGCCGGCGTTGGCGCTGCCATCGATACCCATGGCTTCAACCGTGTGGCCTTCGTGGTGAACACGGGAGCCGTTGCCGGTGCCGGTGACTTCGGCGTCAAGGTGCAGGAGTCGGACACCGCGAACAGCGGCGACTTCACCGATGCCGCGGCTGATGTGGTGCAGTCCAACGCACCAGCCACGCTGGCAGCGGATAGCGCCTACAAGCTCGGATATACCGGCTTCAAGCGGTATGTGCGCCTCAGCCTCACCACGGCAGGCGGTACGTCCATCGTGGCCGGTGCCGTCGCTGTCCTATCCGACGCTGCTCAGCGCCCGGTGGCATGAGTTGAGATCATGGTCGGACTTCCTTTCGAGCCTCGCGAGGGCAAAGCGGAGTGGTTCGACCATGCGGTGGCGTGGTCATTGCGCGTCACCACAGGCCGCCGGCGTTTATCCTTTGCGCTGGCGGCCATCCCTTCCAACGTGAGGTGCTGAACATGGGCATTCCTCGCATATGTCCTTGTGGCCACCGCGTGCCCTATGGCCAGCCTTGCGCGTGCCAGAAGGCGAAGCGTGCCGAGATGGACAAGGCCAGACCATCAGCCCGCAAGCGTGGCTATGACACGGCATGGCAGAAGGTGGCCGCTGCGTTCCTTCGTGAGCCCGGCCATGAGCGTTGCGCCTGTGGTGCCCCTGCAACCGTCGTCATGCACAAGATCAGCATTCGTGATCGGCCTGACCTGAAGATGAACCGAGCCAACTGGAAGCCCGGTTGCGTCCGCTGCAACGCCATCCAGGCCGCGAACGATGGCAAGGCGGGGGGTAGGTCCAAGGTTTTAGGGGTCAACGTAGGACCGGTTTGGGCTCCTGACTCTGCGGTTTTTTCAAATTCAACGGCAAAAAATAGGGGCCGGAAATGATCGAGATCACCACGCCACCTGTAGTGCCGGAAGCCTTCACCGATCTGGTGCTGGACCATTGCAAGGTCGAAGCCGGTGACGAAGAGACCGCATACGGCGATCTGATCGCTGCCTATATCGAGGCAGCAATCGGCAAGGTCGAAAGCGCGTCCGGCCGGCTTCTGTTCAAGCGCACGATGACGTTCACCGCCGATGCCTTCGGCACTGCCCTGGCGATACCGGCAAGCCCGGTGCTGAGCGTTGCCAGCGTGGCCTATATCGACCCTGCCGGCGCTTCGCAGACGCTCGACAGCGGCGCTTATGTGCTGGTGGACAGGCTGGAAGACCCGGCATTGTTCGCTGCCTACGGCACAACCTGGCCTGAGGTGCGGGCATTCCCCGGCGTCGTGACCGTGATCTTCGACGCTGGCTATGGTGACGCGGCCGACAGCGTACCGGCAGAACTGCGCATGGCCGTCATGCAGACGGTTGCCGACTGGATGCGGTTCGGTGGCAATGTCGCCACGACCAGCCTTTCGCCGCTGCCTGCCGATGCCCGCCGCGCCTGCATGAATTTCCGAAGGACATGGGCGTGATGGCGCGGCGTGCGGGAGTATATGGCGCCAAGGGCGTGTCGGAGGCGTTTCGCGAGATGGCGAGGCTGTACAACACGCCTATCGGGCAGGCGTCCCGGTTCGCTTTGCAGCCGATCTTGAAGGGCGCGAAGGCGAACACGAAGCACGCCAGCGTCAAGAAGGCGCTTGTCCTGAAGAAGGACGCCAAGGCTCCGAAGACCAACCCGACGCATCTTGTCGGCGGCGATCCGAAAAACCCGGATTACCGCTTGCTGCATTTGCTGGAGTTCGGGACGGAAGCGCACGAGGTGAACCATCCCGGCACGACTGCCCAACCATTCCTCACCCCGGCCTATGAGGCGCATGGAGCCGAGGCTATCACGCGCTTTGGGGAGAAGATCGGTCCCGCACTCGAAAAGCAAGCGGCCAAGCTCGCCCGCAAATACGGGGGCAAGTAATGGAATCGCTCCCGCTTATCCGCTCGATCCTCGCAACCACTGCCGGCGTCACCGCCAAGCGTGTCGGTGGCATCCACCACAACGCCGCGCCTGCGGCTGATCCGCTGCCGAACGTCGTCCTTATGTCTGTGGGAGGCGAGGAAGGGCTATCGCATCAGGGGCCGTCTGGGCTGCTTCAGGAGCGTGTCCGCATCTGGGCACGCGGGAAGACTGCAAAGGAAGCCGCCGAACTTGGCATCGCAATCGACATCGCCTTGAACGGCTATCGCGGCACGGTGAACGGTGCCGACGTTCAGCTTGTCGAAAAGGTCATGACGACATCGGATTACCAAGACGGCGCGACTGCCCAGCGCTCGATTGTCGACGTCCGAATCCACTGGAGGCGCGCGCCATGACCATCGACCCCGCCACGCTAAACCGCCGCCTGACCCTGCGGCGCTATACCGTGACACACGATCCGCAATGGGGCGACACCTTCGCCTGGGCCGATCTGCGCACGGTCTGGGCAGCCATGGCCTATGACAGCGCCGACGAGCAATTCGCGGCCGATCAAACCTATGCCGTCCGCGTCGTCACCTTCACGATCCGGTTCACCAGCGATCTGACCGCGCTCGATCGTGTCACCTGCATGGGCGTCGAGTACGAAATCGCCGGTCTGAAGGAGATCGGCAACCGCGACGGGCTGGAGATCAAGGCCACGGCATTCGATCCCGGTGGTGCGTAATGGTTGCCGGCGTCAAGCCTATCTTGAAGTCCATCGAGGGCGGCCTTGCCAAGGTGCCGCCGGCACCGCGTGACCTTGCGCCCGACGCGCGCGAGGAATGGCGTCGTGCTGCAAAGGAACTGATCGACCTGAAAATCCTGACCAAGAGCGATCTTCAGGCGCTCGAGCAATATGCCATCGCTGCCGGCATGGTGAAGCAGCTTCAGGCCATAGCGTCGAAGTCGCCGCCGATCATCAGCAATGAGAAATCCGGTGCCGTGAAGCAGCACCCGGCCCACGTCATGCTGGCCAAATACCTGACACTTGCCCTGCGCTTTGCCGCTGAGCTTGGTCTCACGCCGGCCGGCCGTCACCGCAAGGGAATGCAGCAAGGGAGCAAAGCCGATGAAGGCGCGCCGTCCTGGCTGGATCTTTGATCGCTCGGAAATCCCCGACCCGTTCGGCCACGGCCAACGCGCGGTCGAGTTTATCCAAGCCCTGAAGCATCCGAAGTCACCGCTTCCAGACAAGGGTTTCCAATTGCCCTCTTTCTGGGAGCGGATCATTCGCCGCGTCTATGGCCCGACCGACCAGCACGGCAACCGCGAGGTGCGCACCGTGTTCTGCTTGTTGCCGCGTGGTGCCCGCAAGACGACGATATCGGCAGCACTGGCGTTGCATCACACCTTCGGCGGTGCCCGTGTTCATGGTGGACAGGCGCTTGCTGCGGCATCGTCCGAGGATCAGGCGCGCATCGCCTATGAGGAAGCGGCCGGCATCGTGGCGGAAACCCCATGGCTGGCCAGTCATGCGAAAGACCTATCGAGCGAGTTCCGGATCACCTATCCGAAACTGAAATCCGTCTTCCGCGCGATCAGTAGCGATGGCGGTGCCCAGCTTGGCAAGACGCCGACCATGGTTGTGGCCGACGAATTGATCGCGTGGAAGAAGCGCGACCTATGGGCGGCGCTGCAAACCGGCTTGGTGAAGGTGCCCGGCTCGTTGATGATCGTCATCACCCAGGCCGGTGCCGGGTCCGAAAACCTCGCATACAAGATGCTGGAATATGCCCGGAAGGTGGACAGCGGCGAAGAGGTCAACCCGTCCTTCCTGCCGGTCCTGTTCGAAACGCTGCCCGGTGCCGACTGGCGATCGGAGAAGCTATGGCATTTCGTCAACCCCGGCCTTGCCGAGGGCTTCCCCGATATCGAGGGCTTGCGCGGCCTGGCGAAGCTTGGCGAGAGTCTGCCGGCCGAACGCCGCGACTTCCTGCAATACAACCTCAACCAGTGGCAGGAACACAGCGTCGCGCCGTTCATCGAAATAGAGGTTTATGACCGCGGCGCCGAACCTTTCGATATCACCGCGCTGGAGGGAAAACAGTGCTGGATCGGCGTCGACATGGCCATTCGGCACGATCTTTGCGCCATCGTTGCCGCCTTCCGAGACGGCGACAAGTTCAAGGTAATCCCATGGTTCTTCACCCCGGAGGAAAACCTTCTCGCCAAGAGCGAACGCGACAAGGTTGATTACGCCGGCTGGCGTGACGCCGGTTTCATCGAGACGACACCTGGCCCGGTGATCAATCACAAAGCGGTTGCTGACCATATCCGCCGTCTCTGCGAGACCTATGACGTGCAGGAAATCTGCTTCGATCCGAACCGCGCGCTCGACATCATGAACGCCCTTGCCGAGGACCATCTCCCGGTCTTCAAATTTGATCAATCCTGGCGGATGCTGGTCCCGGCGATCGATACCCTGCAAGAGGTGATCCTCGAAGGCCGGATGCTGCATGGCGGCAATCCCGTGCTCCGCTGGTGTTTCGAAAACATCGCCCTGACACCGCCCGACAGGAACGGCAACAGGCTGTTTTCCAAGTCGACCAGCCGAGACCGGATCGACGGTGCCAGCGCGTGCCTCATGGCCATACAGCGTGCATCCATGGGCGACATGGGCGGCACCTTCTACGACAGCCCGCAAGCCGATAACTCGAACTTCTGGAGTTTTTGAGCATGAGCAGGCGTCGGCGCATCAGGCTTGCGGGACCGCAACCGAAGCGGGCAGTTGCGCAGCGCATTTTCCGTGACGAAGCGCGCAAGGTGATGGTGCGCAAGGTTATGGACGTGCTCCGAGGCTGGAGCCTGTCGCCGTTCGAGTTCGAGGGCAGCGCGCACACAGGCATTCGTGTCGCGATGATCCTTGACGGCCATCCGTGGGGCGCATCCGATCTGGAGGCCACCTTGCTCGTCCGCGAGGCCCTTCACCTTCTGGGCGCTGTCCGACCGTCATGGATACAGGGGCAACCCGAATATGTGATCGCAAAGGAGAACTGTGCGCAGTGTCGTGGACCGCTCGATGATGAAGCGATCGCGAACCATGATCGCTTCTGCTGCGAGGAATGCCGCCGGATCATGCAGACTTGGCAGAACAGGAATTATCACTACGCCATGGCTGATCGCGCCCGCTGGGCCTACGAGGTGGCACGCAAGGAAGGCATCTCCGAGCGGCCTTGTGCGTGGTGCCGCACGCCGTTCAAGCCATATCGCATCGAGGCGGAAGCCTGTTCACCATCCTGCCGGGAGAACCTTACGCGCGCGAAGCTGAAGCATCGTGACTGTGCGAACTGTGAGGAAGCATTCAGGCCGAGCAAGCCCTTTCAGAAATTTTGCTGCCTGGAATGCAAGATCGAGGCTGAAGCCAAGAAAGGGAAAGCCGAACGCGCCGCCCGGCTGGAGCCGAGGAAGTGCCGAGAATGTGATGAGATGTTTGAGCCGGGCTCCATGCGGAACTCACTTTGTTCGAAGAGATGCAAGGACCGGGCATATTATCGGCGCAAGGCTATGAAAGCTGAGGCCAGCGCCTTTGTCTGCGAGGAGGTCAAGCAGGCGGCTTAGAGACTGATTTTTTTTGTCTTTTGGGACGTGGAGGAACTTTCGCCTTCATTTTCGCGATCTTAGCAGCGGCTACCTTTTTTCTCGTGGGTACCACAAACCATTCGTAGATGAAGCCCTCAAGCGTATCCATTAGGATGTCAAGGTCTTCAACAGACGGTTTCCACCCACGGTGAGCAGAAGCACTTCCAGCATCAACCAACACGTCGAGATGTTCTCGCTCGGAATCTTTGATCAGCTTTTTTGTGACCATGTCATCGAGCTTTTCCTGGAAAGTCTTATCGGCGTCTATACCAAGAATTTCGGCGGCAATATCGAATGACGTTCTCACTCCAATCGCGGCAAGGGTCTTTAGATCGCTATCTAGCGATCCGTAAAGTTCACGGAGAGAGTCATTTAGCGGGCTGACTTTTTCAGTGTCAGTATCGATGGCGTTGGATTGGAACCAATCTGGCCGGTCCCTTTTGAATTTAGCGGGCCACGTCGCTATCGTCTCATCATGCTCTGTTTGAGCTTCGCCGTTCTCGTCGTAATAGTGGTAGTAGCTTTCCGAGTCCGTGCTGACGCTTTGTGCAAAGACATGCTCACATCCGCAGCAAACGAGAAGATACCAATCGACATGCCACGAGTAATTTCCCTCCCGGTCGCCTCCTCGCTCTGCATGGTGTCCTGCAACATCACAATTCCGCTTGCCTCGGCAATTTGAGCAGTATGCTTTTAATTTCGTACCGATCTTACTTTCTGTAGCCACTACATCCCCCTATCCCAAGCGCACCATCGCGCCGGCAGCACGCGGGCGTCAACACGATTTATGCTCGCTGAGCTTCGTCACCGGGAATTCTGCCGCGCTTTCGCTGGGCCTGGTAAATACGATCCGTACTAATGCCGGCCGCCATTCGACGAATTCGGAAAGCGATATCAGCAGCTTGTCATTTTCTTTCGCATCAATCCCAACCGTATTGAAGTTTCTGCGATGATTCCCCGGTGACCAACATCAAAGGGAAATCGAGATGACCAAACCAGTTGCGAAAGACCTTGCCGAAATGATCAGCGCCGCCCAGCGCCTTGCCGCGGCCAATGCCTACGACGTCAAAGATGATGGGCTGTTCGAGGCGTTCCACGAGATCGACACGATCTTGACCGCTGCCCTGGCGAGGCTCGAGGCTACGGTGCTTCCGGTGGCCGCCTGAAAGTTTGCCGAGTTGGCAAACATTGCCCGCTCCTCACCGGGGGCGGGTTTCATTTAAACTCGAAGTCTACATCGATTGAGGGCGGAGAGCTGAGCGAAATCGAAAATCCCGTGACGCTTACATAAGGATTTTCGCTCCATCGCTGTTTCATTTCCTGGGCTTCTTTGATGAGGCTTTCCCACCAATCGTCAAGCATGCCGCCTTTCATAGCCATATATGCCTGCGGGCTCGTGGGCATCTGATTTTGAAGGCGAGCCAAATCCTGTGCAAACGCCGTCAGCGCCGCATCTCGATCGGACGTGGCTTGTGCATGCCCAAGGCTGATTGCGGCCGACATTGCAATGGCTGCGATAGCGCATCTGATGGCTGATTTTCTCATGTCCCCTCCAATACCCGCCACCACTATGCGACCGGGCTGAGGTCAGGGCAACATCGTTCCTGTCTGGAACGAGGCGGGGCAGGGCAAGCAAAAGCCGTTTCCGTACCTATGCCGTACCTATCGGCTTTTCGTACCTCTTTGGAAGATCACTAAGTGCTTGAAAAGATTGGCTCCCCGGGCCGGATTCGAACCAGCGACCAACCGGTTAACAGCCGGTTGCTCTACCACTGAGCTACCGGGGAACGGGGGCTCTCTATGTGACCGGGGCAGCCTATAGCAAACCCTTTTCAGCTTTGCAAAGAAGCATTTCGCATTTTTCTCGCTCTTTTGCCTCGCCGCTGTCGTAATCCCCATTTGACACGCCCTATATAGGCACTCTGCCGCGGACTGCGGCATCAAGCGCAACCCACACGCAAGACGGACAACAAGTTCACCATGGCCGCAGATGGCGATAACCCAGCCCCACCGATCCGCAAGATTTCGGTCTTTGGGCGGGACTTCAGGATGCCACGATCGCGCGGCGCGCGAATCGCCATCGGCACGGTGCTGGTGATCCTGGGAATTTTCGGCTTCCTTCCGATTCTCGGTTTCTGGATGGTCCCGCTCGGGCTGCTCATTTTGTCCTATGAGTTTGCTTACGTGCGCCGCGCCAGACGCCGTTTCGTCGTCTGGTGGGAAAGACGGCGGGCGGGAAAGCGTTCACAATGAAGCTGCATGGCTTGACGCAAAATTTCGGGCAACCTATTGGAACCGGACGGAACGCCGGAGTGATGAGGCCTCGTGGCGGAGTGGTTACGCAGAGGACTGCAAATCCTTGCACCCCGGTTCGATTCCGGGCGAGGCCTCCAATCCCCGGCCTCCCGCGCGAATGCGCGGGAGCGGGGTCCATGGGAAAAGAAACCGAGCGTCTCGGCGCCGGGCGCGGGACGGCATCATGAACGCTGATTTCTCCGAACTTCGTACAAAAATGGTCGACGGCCAGATTCGCACGACAGACGTTACCAGTGCCCCATTGCTGGCAGCGCTGCTGTCGGTGCCGCGCGAAGCGTTCGTGCCCGAGAGCCAGCGCGCCATCGCCTATATCGACGAAGACATCCGCGTCGCCGACGGGCCAGAAGGCACGCGCTATCTGATGGAACCGTCGCCGCTGGCCAAGCTTTTGCAAATTGCCGATGTTTCGCAGACCGACCATGTCCTGGTGATCGGCTGCGCGACCGGCTATACGGCCGCCATCCTGTCCAGCCTGGCAATGTCGGTCGTGGCGCTGGAGAGTGATCTTGGCCTGGCGGAATCGGCGGCGTCCACCCTGTCGGGCCTGGGCTATGAGAATGTTACCGTGGTGAAAGGGCCGCTTCGCGAGGGTTACGCCGCCAAGTCTCCCTACAACGTCATTTTCCTGGACGGCAGCATAGACGAGGTGCCCGAAGGCCTGACTGAACAACTCGGTGAGGGCGGTCGGCTGGTTGCGGTGGAGGGCAGGGGCAATGCCGGGCTTGCCCGGTTATTCCTAAAAACGGACGGCGTTGTTACCGGCAGGCGCACATTTAATGCGGCAATTAAGCCACTACCCGGTTTCGAACGTGCGCAAGCGTTTAATTTCTGAATGGTTTCTTCTTGCGGCCGGCGCGTTGGCGTGTTGGCCTTATCTTTTGGAATCATTGCCTGATCCAGACGTCGGGGGCCGTGCGTAAACAGCAGGGAAAAAATGTCGCGTCGACTGTAGTTGGGCAGCGGTCGTGGCGTGGTTCCCGTGGAAATGAATGAGGGATACGTTGTGTCGCGTATAAGCAAAATAGCACTTGGCGTCTTTCTGGCGTCGGCAACCGCCCTGTCTCCGATTTCAGCTTCGGCCGAAAGCATCCTCGGGGCATTGTCCAAGGCCTATCAGAACAACTCCCAACTGAATTCGGCCCGCGCCGGTGTGCGCGTCACGGACGAAGGCGTGGCCATCGCGAAATCGGGCTACCGTCCAAGGATCAATGGAACGGCCGATATCGGTTATTCGAGTGCATCGCGCAATAACGCCAGCACGCGCCTGACGACGGGCGGCTTCGGTGTGCAGATCAACCAGACCCTGTTCGACGGTTTTCAGACCAAGAACAACGTGGCGGCAGCTGACGCGCGCGTGTCGGCCTCGGTTGAAAGCCTGCGTAACACCGAGGAAAATATCCTGCTGAATGCAGCGACTTCCTATATGGACGTCATCAAGGATCGCAAGATCGCTGTTCTGACCGAGCAGAACCTGAAATTCCTGACCGAGCAGGTCCGGGCCGCCCGTTCGCGCTTCGAGGTCGGCGAGGGGACACGGACAGACGTCGCCCAGGCAGACGCTTCGCGTTCATCCGCCATTGCCAATCTGAGTGCCGCGCGCGCACAGGCACTGTCCAGCGCCGCGATCTACCACCAGATCGTCGGCGAGGAGCCGGGCAAGCTCAAGGCCGCCTCTCCGGTAAGCAAATTGCTGCCGTCCAGCCTCACTTCGGCAATCGCGATCGCCTCCAACGAGCATCCGGCGATCCTGGCGACGGAGCATCTCGTTGACGCGGCCTCCTTCTCGGTCAAATCGGCAGAGGGCGCCCTGTTGCCGCAACTGTCCGCCTCGGCTGGCGTTTCGCGCGACTATCGCAATACGGAGGGTTCGACGCTTGCCGGCACTTCCGATGGCTACACGAATTCCGCCAGCATCGGCGCGACGCTGACGGTTCCGATCTATCAGGGCGGCCGCGCATCGGCACAGGTACGCCAGTCCAAGGAACAACTCGGCCAGGCCCGGATCGAGGTCGATGTGAGCCGCGACAATGTCCGCGCGGCGGTTACGTCGGCCTGGACGCAGTACACTGCGGCCAGGGAAGGCGTCGACGCCAACCGCGCGCTGGTGGCGGCGGCGCAGCTAGCCCTCGACGGCGTCGTCGAAGAGCGCAATGTCGGCCAGCGCACCACGCTTGACGTGCTCAATGCGCAAAACACCGTCATCTCCGCCCAGATCAATCTGGTCAGTTCCGAACGCGACGTGGTGGTGGCCAGTTACGCGATCCTGTCGGCGACCGGTCGCCTTTCGACGGAAAGGCTCGGCCTGCAGGTGGCGAAGTACAAGCCCGAGGAACACTACAACGCCGTCAAGGATAAATGGATCGGTCTGCGTACGCCTGACGGTCGCTGACGCGCGGCCTGTTTGCCTCATGAAGATCGATAGCAATCCGCAGGCGGCGTATGCGGTAGCTTGCTGACGGCTTGCCGAACCAAAACCCCAATCTGTTGAAATCCGCCATGAATCCAGATTGGGGATTCTCGTATCGCCGTCTGTCGAGTACGCTCGCGTAGATGATTCGAACGCGTTCGCCCTGCACTGCGAGCGTGAAAATGGTCACAAGGGCGACAAACGTGACAATGGCAACGGCAAGCAGCGCACAGCGCGAACCTTCGATGGAAGAAATACTGGCTTCCATTCGCAGGATCATCGAGGATAGCGACCCCGGCCGGAAGCAGCCTGAAGATGGCGCTGAGTTGAAACAGGATTTCGAGCCGGTTGCCGGGGAGCGAGCGGAAGCCGAAATCACGTCATTCCGCGCCGAACTCAGGGCCGGGTCGGAGGCCCGGAAGCCTTTCACCCTGGCAGACGTGCAAGCCAGGATGACGGCTGAAGCGCATGCTTCTGAACAGACCGGGTCCACGGACAGCGCTTCCTTGGCGTCCGTCGAAGCGGAGGCAAGCGGGGGCGCGCATGTCGAGGCATCGGCCGCCAGCACAGTGCCTGACACCAAAAGCGCGGATGTGCTGGTAGCAGACTGGCGCCGCGACATCGCCACGGCCGGCCAGCCGGTGCAAAATCCCGAGGCGGCGTATCCAGAACCGGAAGTCGAAATTTTCGAAGGCGAACTGGCAGACGATTTTTCGCTGCTGTCACAATCGTCCGATGAGGCGTCGGTCGACATGCCGGTCAAGGTCGAGGCAACGGCACGGCCGGCGATCGTTTCGGAACATACCGGCCGTCAGGTTGCCGCCGCTTTTGGCGAGCTTTCCGAAGCCTTTGCCAGCCGCAGCAAGAAATCCTTCGATGAAATGGCCGAAGAGATGTTGCGGCCCATGCTGCAGGATTGGCTCGATAACAATCTTCCAACGCTTGTCGAACGGCTGGTGCGGGAAGAAATCGAGCGCGTGGCCCGCGGCGCCTGATTTTCCGGCGTATTGCAGCGACTGCAGACATCCTGCAACCACTCCACTTAAGTCTTTGAAATGCTTCGATTGAGGTATTTTGCGCGAGGGCACGATCGCACGCGCCGGTCGAACGCGCGAAAATGAATGTTGCCGCGATTGACTTCTTGGCACGGTGATCGCTTTTCATCGCCGGAAAGAAGTGGTACCAGCCAGCGCCAACCCTGATAGGGAAAAACGACGAGTCGGCGCTGTAATTCTGGTTGCAGCGCGTTTCGTGCATTGGGACTGGCCATGGCAAAAATCATTGAAACGTCCACCGGCGCGCTGGCGCTTACCTTTGACGATGTGCTCTTGCAGCCCGGCCATTCCGAAGTGATGCCCGGCGAGACCAATATCAGCACGCGCATCGCCCGCGATATCGATCTCAACATCCCGATCCTGTCCGCCGCCATGGATACGGTGACCGAATCGCGCCTCGCCATCGCCATGGCGCAGGCTGGTGGCATTGGCGTCATTCACCGCAACTTTACGCCGGAAGAGCAGGCCGAACAGGTTCGCCAGGTTAAGAAGTTCGAATCGGGCATGGTCATAAACCCGGTGACCATCGGACCGGACGCGACCCTGGCCGATGCGCTTGGCCTGATGCGTAGCTACAGCATTTCGGGCATTCCTGTGGTCGAGAACGGCGGCACCGGCGGTCACAAATCGGGCCGCCTCGTCGGCATCCTAACCAACCGCGACGTGCGCTTCGCGTCGGATCCGGCGCAAAAAGTCTACGAACTGATGACCCGCGAGAACCTGATCACGGTCAAGGAGAACGTCGATCAGGACGAAGCCAAGCGCCTGTTGCACCAGCACCGCATCGAAAAGCTGGTGGTGGTCGACAAGCAAGGCAATTGCGTCGGTCTCATCACCGTCAAGGACATCGAGAAATCGCAGCTCAATCCCAACGCCAGCAAGGATGCGCAGGGACGCCTGCGCGCCGCAGCGGCCACCAGCGTCGGCGACGATGGCTTTGAGCGTGCCGAGCGCCTGATCGACGCGGGCGTGGACCTTCTGGTCATCGACACCGCACATGGGCACTCGCAGCGTGTTCTGGAAGCGGTAACGCGGGCGAAAAAGATCTCCAACTCCGTACGCATCCTGGCTGGCAACATCGCCACCGCCGAAGGCGCGCAGGCGCTCATCGATGCCGGCGCCGACGCCGTCAAGGTCGGCATCGGTCCGGGATCGATCTGCACGACTCGCATCGTCGCCGGTGTCGGCGTGCCACAATTGTCGGCGATCATGTCGGCGGTGGAAGTCGCCCAGAAATCCGATATTTCCGTCATTGCCGATGGGGGCATGAAGTTTTCCGGCGATCTTGCCAAGGCGCTTGCTGCCGGCGCGAGTGCCGCCATGATCGGCTCGCTGCTCGCCGGAACCGACGAAACGCCCGGCGAGGTCTATCTGCACCAGGGTCGCTCGTTCAAGGCCTATCGCGGCATGGGTTCCGTCGGCGCCATGGCGCGCGGCTCGGCTGATCGCTATTTCCAGGCCGAGGTCCGCGACACGCTGAAACTGGTGCCGGAAGGCATCGAAGGGCAGGTGCCTTACAAGGGGCCGGTGTCGGGCGTGCTGCACCAACTGGCCGGTGGTCTCAAGGCGGCGATGGGCTATGTCGGCGGTCATGACCTTGCCGATTTCCGCGAGCGCGCCACTTTCGTTCGCATAACGAATGCAGGTCTGCGCGAGAGCCATACGCATGATGTTACGATCACGCGCGAAAGCCCCAATTACCCCGGCGGCATGTGAGTAAGACCCGACAGGAGCGGCGCGGATGAACCCGATAGCTATTTTCTGGCCAATGGTCGCGCATGTCCTTCTGGTTTGCCTGGTCTATTGCCTGCTCGGCTGGCGGCGGCGCATTGCGATCGTCAGCGGTGCGGTGCGGGCAGGGCAGTTCAAGACGCGTTCAAGCGAGCCGGACATCAGCGCGACAGTCGCGGCCAATTTGATGAACCAGTTCGAATTGCCGGTGCTGTTTCATGTCGCGTGCCTGGCCTTCTTTGCGACCAACGGCGTTTCCTACGTGGCAGTCACGCTCGCCTGGCTGTTCGTGGTGGCGCGCTATGTCCATGCGTTCATCCACGTCGGCAGCAACAATCTACGCTACCGCAGCCCGGCTTTTGCCGCCGGGTTCCTGATCCTGGCCGCTATGTGGCTGTGGTTTGCGCTGCACCTGGCCGGTGCAGTCTGAGCCGTCAGAGATCGAACACCGCGATCTTGCGGTTGTCGAACTTGATGCCGACCTCGCCGCGCACCAACCGCAACGCTGCCTCGCCGAAAACGGCGCGTCGCCAGCCCTGCAGAGCTGGCACGTCGGCCTTTTCACCTTCGGCTGCGATATGATCGATGTCGTCGCTGCTGGCCAGAACCTTGGCCGCGACGCCCTCCTTGTCGGCGATGAGACGCAACAGCACCTTGAGCAACTCGGCAGCGGCGTTGGAGCCTTCCGGTGGCTGGAAGGGCTTCGGCAGCTTCGGCATCTCTTCCTTGGGCAGGTCGAGCGCTGAATTGACGGCCTCAAGCAGAGCCGCCGCTGTAGACGACCGCTCCCAGCCTTTGGGGATGGTGCGAAGCCTGGCAAGCGCGGTGACATCACGCGGCCCCTGCTGCGCGATTTCGTAGATGGCGTCGTCCTTCAGCACGCGCCCGCGCGGCACGTCGCGTTCGCGCGCCTCGCGCTCGCGCCATGCGGCAACGGCCTGCACCACCGCCAATTCCTGCGGCTTGCGCAGGCGCATCTTCAGCCGCTTCCAGGCATCCTCGGGCTTGGGATCGTAGGTATCGCGCGAGGTCAGAACCACCATCTCCTCGTTCAGCCAATGCGCGCGGTCCTCGCGCTCCAGCTGGGCGATCAAGTGCTGGTAGACGTCGATCAGATGCGTGACATCGGCCAGCGCATAATCCAGTTGCTTTTCGGACAGGGGCCGATGACGCCAGTCGGTGAAGCGCGACGACTTGTCGAGCTGCGTCTTGGTGATTTTATGGACAAGCTGGTCGTAGGAAACGCTATCGCCGAAACCACAGACCATGGCCGCGACCTGCGTGTCGAAGACCGGATGGGGAACCAGGTCGCCAAGATGGACGATGATTTCGATGTCCTGCCTTGCGGCATGGAAAACCTTGACGACCTTTTCATTCGCCATCAGCTCGAAAAACGGTTTTAGGTCGATCTCGGGCGACAGCGGATCGATAAGGGCGGTGACGCCGGGCGCGGCCATCTGGATCAGGCACAGAATCGGCCAGAATGTGGTTTCGCGAATGAATTCGGTATCGACGGTAACGAATTCGGATTTCTCGAACGCGGAGAGAACGGTTTCCAGCTCTCTTTGTGTAGTGATGACGTGCATCAAATCGCTTTTTTCATAATGGAGAGGTCTCTTTCCATTTCAGTCGATGGCGCTTTCGTCAAGCTTTGTGACCATACTGGTGACAAGCGGACCGCATTACCTTGACAAATAAGGTCTCTCATGCGCTTTTCCGCCCAATTTGGAACCACGCCGCAAGGCCATGGCTCGCACTTAACGCCCGGATTTTCCCCATGACAATGCATCGCTACCGTAGTCACACCTGCGCTCAATTGAGAAAGGAAGATGTCGGCTCGTCCGTTCGCCTTTCAGGCTGGGTCCACCGGGTGCGCGATCATGGCGGCTTGCTGTTCATCGATCTGCGTGACCATTACGGCCTGACGCAGATCGTCGCCGATCCCGACTCGCCAGCGTTCAAGATCGCCGAGACGGTGCGCGGCGAATGGGTGATCCGTGTCGATGGCGAGGTTAAGGCGCGGCTTGCCGAAACTGCCAACGCCAACCTGCCGACCGGCCAGATCGAGATTTTCGCACGCGAGATCGAAGTGCTGTCCGCTTCGAAGGAATTGCCGCTGCCGGTATTCGGCGAACCGGATTATCCGGAAGATATCCGCCTAAAGTACCGATTTATCGATCTGCGCCGCGATACGCTGCACAAAAATATCGTCCAGCGCACCAAGATCATCTCCGAAATGCGCAAGCGCATGGAAAGCGCCGGCTTCACCGAATTCTCGACACCGATCCTGACGGCATCCTCGCCGGAAGGCGCGCGCGACTTCCTGGTGCCGTCGCGTATCCATCCGGGCACGTTCTACGCACTGCCGCAGGCCCCGCAGCAGTACAAGCAGTTGATCATGGTGTCGGGCTTCGACCGCTATTTCCAGATCGCGCCCTGCTTCCGCGACGAAGATCCGCGCGCCGACCGCCTGCCGGGTGAATTCTACCAGCTCGACCTCGAAATGAGCTTTGTCGAGCAGGACGACGTGCTAGGCACGATGGAACCGGTGATGCGCGGCGTGTTCGAGGCTTTCGCGGACGGCAAGCCGGTGACGCAGACCTTCCGCCGTATTCCTTACGACGTTGCCATGCGTAAATACGGCTCCGACAAGCCGGATTTGCGCAACCCCATCGAGATGGAAGCCGTTTCCGATCATTTTCGCGACTCGGGGTTCAAGGTGTTCGCAAACATCCTGGCGAATGACGCCAAGGCCGAAGTATGGGCCATTCCGGCCAAGACCGGCGGCAGCAGAGCCTTTTGCGACCGCATGAATTCTTGGGCGCAGGGCGAAGGCCAGCCGGGGCTCGGCTACATCTTCTGGCGCAAGGAAGGCGAGAAGATCGAAGGGGCCGGCCCGCTTGCCAAAAACATCGGCGAAGAGCGCACGGAAGCCATTCGTCAGCAGCTTGGACTGGCCGAAGGCGACGCTGCCTTCTTCGTTGCCGGCGATCCGAAAAAATTCGTGGCATTCGCGGGTGCCGCACGTACGCGCGCCGGCGAGGAGTTGAACCTCGTTGACCGTGAGCGTTTCGAACTGTGCTGGATCATCGATTTCCCGTTCTACGAATGGAACGAGGACGAGAAGCGCGTTGACTTTGCCCACAACCCGTTCTCGATGCCGCAGGGCGGTCTCGACGCGTTGAACGGGCAGGACCCGCTCAGCCTCAAGGCATTCCAATACGACATGGTCTGCAACGGTTTCGAGATCGCGTCCGGAGGCATCCGCAACCATCTGCCGGAAACCATGGTCAAGGCGTTCGAAATTGTCGGACTGGATCGGCAGACGGTCGAGGATCGTTTTGGCGGCCTCTACCGCGCTTTCCAGTATGGCGCGCCGCCGCATGGTGGCATGGCGGCGGGCGTGGACCGGGTGGTCATGCTGTTGCTGGGCGCAAAGAACCTGCGCGAGATCACCATGTTCCCGATGAACCAGCAAGCCTACGACCTGTTGATGAGCGCGCCGGCCGAGGCAACGCCGCAGCAGCTTCGCGATCTTTCGCTGCGTGTCGCCGTCACCAAGAAGGAAGCCTGATTTTTTTCAGCGCGCCGGCTATGTGCTGGCGCTGAAAGTTCGGTCAGTGCCGCAACTGGCCTCTTGGCGCATAGCGGCCGTCCGGCGTCTTCTCGAACATTTCCCTGATCTGCGGATGGCGCACGGGCTCGCCCGTGTCGTCCTCCAGCAGGTTCTGTTCGGAAACATAGGCGACGTATTCCGTTTCCGAGTTCTCGGCCAGCAAGTGATAGAATGGCTGATCCTTGCGCGGCCGAACATCGGCGGGGATGGCGTCGTACCATTCCTGCGTGTTCGCAAACTCCGGGTCGACGTCAAAAACCACGCCCCGAAACGCAAACAGCCGGTGGCGCACTACCTGCCCGATCGAAAATTTGGCCGTTTTCATCATACTCATCCTACTAACCAATTCTATTTGGCGCAGACATCGCGGCTTTTCAATGCTGTCCGGGCTTGACGCGGGTTCGACCCTCGGGTTAGCCGCGATACCTCGCATCGTCAGGAAACGCCATGTCGGAAGTCATCGGCCTCGTTCTTCCATTCTTCGGCCTGATCTTCCTCGGCTTCCTCGTGGCACGCATTACGCGCCAGCCGCTGGAAGCGCTCGGCTGGATGAATACCTTCGTCATCTATCTGGCGCTGCCTGCCTTGTTCTTCCAATTGCTCGCCAAGACGCCGTTCGAACAATTGACGGAATGGCGCTTCATCGCCGGTTCGGTCCTTTCCACCTTTGCGATATTTATGATGATGTTTGCCGGCTCGTTGCTGGTTTCGCGAGGCGAAATAGCGGAATCGACCATCAAGGGGTTGGCCGCGGCCTATGGCAATATCGGCTATATGGGGCCGGGGCTTGCAATTCTGGCATTCGGGGACGCGGCAGCTGTGCCGGTGGCGCTGATCTTCTGCTTCGAAAACATCATGCACTTCACCATTTTGCCGATGATGATGGCGCTGTCCGGCGACGACAAGAGTTCGCCGACACAACTGGTGGCATCGGTTCTGAAAAGGATAGTGCTGCATCCCTTCATCATCGCCACCGCATTCGGCGTTGCAGCGGCATTCTTTGCCCTCAAGCCGCCGGTGGCGATTGAGCGCCTGCTCGTTTACCTTTCGAGCGCGGCAGCACCCTGTGCCCTGTTTGCCATGGGCGTTACGCTGGCGCTGAGGCCGCTGAAAAGGGTGCCGCACGAAATGGCCCCGCTCGCCATCTTGAAACTCATCGTGCATCCGCTGCTTTGCTACGTCGTTTTGAGCGCAATCGGCGATTTTTCGCAAACCTGGCTGTTTTCGGCGGTGCTTCTGGCAGCGCTGCCGACGGCGACGAATGTCTTTGTGATGGCCCAGCAATATCAGGTCTGGGAGCAGCGTGCCTCCGCCAGCGTGCTTATCACGACGTGCTTGTCGGTCGTAACGGTAACAGGCCTGCTTTACGCCATCACGCACGGCATCTTGCCGCCGGACCTATTTCCGTAGCCTGCCGGTCATGGCGGCAAAGCCGCTTCCTGGCCGCAACCCTTCGCGCATGAAGAAAGCGCGAAGCGGCGTCAGGGCACCTAGAACGCCGAGGCCGGCGCTGCGGGCCAACTGGGCAGGCAGCATATCGGACAGCAGCGACCGGTTGAGCAGGTTGACCGCGCTGGAACGCGCCAGAATGTCGGGGCGACGCTTCCGGTCGTAGAAAGCAAGTGCCTTGGCTGCACCTGGGTCGGTACGATTTTGACAAGCAATCCCAATGAGATCGTCGATGTCTCTTATGCCAAGGTTCAGGCCCTGTGCGCCGATCGGGGGGAACACATGCGCGGCCTCGCCGACCAGAGCCACGCGGTTTTGTGCAAAGCACCTGGGTGTGACCGCCGAAAGCGGGTAAATCTGCCGTCCAGGCTCTATCGTCACGCGGCCGAGCATGGACTGCATTTTCTCTTCGACCCGAATTGAAAGGGTCGCATCGTCCAGTGCGGCGAGATCCTTGGCCGTCTCGGGCTCTACGACCCAGACAAGGCTGGAGCGGTTGCCGGGCAGGGGAACCTGCGTGAAAGGGCCGGTTTCGGTATGGAATTCGGTCGAGGTAAAGGCGTGCTCACGGCCATGGCCGAAGTTGAGCACAAGCGCCGCCTGCGGGTAGGTGCGGATCGAAGTGCCGATACCGGCGGCCTGGCGGGCAGGCGACAGCCGCCCATCCGCCGCGACCGCCAGTTGGGCGGAAACCTCGCTGCCATCCGGCAGCACGGCGACGGCCTGCTCGGCTTCAAGGCGCCATGAGGCAACGAGGGACTTTTGCCAATGGATTGCAGGATGCGCGGATACCGCGGCGGCCAGCGCCGGCACAAGAGCGCTGTTCGGCAAATTCAGCCCGAACCGTTCTTCACCGATCTCGCTGGCCCGAAAAGTGACGACCGGGCTGCGGATAAGCCTGCCGGTCGCATCGACGATCCGCATGATTTTCAGCGGCGCTGCCTGATCAACCAATCGATCGAGCACGCCGATGGAATCGAGGACGGAAAGCGCCGGGTTCATCAGTGCGGTCGTGCGGCCATCGGCAACAGCCGCTTCCGGGCCGATCAGCGTGATGGAAAAGTCGGCGTGGGCCAGGCCAAGGGCGGCGATCAGGCCCGCCGGGCCGGTCCCTGCAACCAGAATTTGCGCTGTCTTGTGGCTAGCCAAGGTCGATCATCCGCATTGCGTTGCAGGTACGGTCTGGTCACCGAACCCTATGCCTTTGCATATAGGGTGTTTGCCGAGGCTTGATCAACGTGGACGGGCGGTTAAATCTGGCGCAATGATCCGTGCCTAATCGGGTTTGCGAGAGCTATTCCCCTTGTCCGGGCACGGGGGCTGCTGTTTAGTCTTCCTGCTAAGGGACGAACAGGCAAATTGGCGGTGACCGTGCGCAAGACAACACGCAGCAAGAAGATCGCCGACCGGATTCCTCGGCCCAAGAAGAAAGTGACATGGCCGCAGGCGAAGGCCTTTTCGGTCCATCTTCTTACCGCGTCGGGTTCGTTTCTGGCATTCCTGTCGCTGGTCGCGGCCAGCGAAGAGCGCTGGACGGCCATGTTCTGGTGGCTTGGCCTTGCACTGTTCGTCGACGGCATCGACGGGCCGATCGCGCGCAAGCTGGAGGTGAAGGAGATTCTGCCGACATGGTCGGGTGAGTTGCTCGACAACATTATCGACTATGTGACCTACGTGCTCATCCCGGCTTTCGCGCTCTACCAGTTCGGCCTGATGGGCGAAAAACTCTCGTTCCTGTCCGCCGCGATCATCGTCGTTTCGAGCGCGATCTACTATGCCGATACCGGCATGAAGACCAAGGAGAACTTCTTCAAGGGCTTCCCCGTGGTCTGGAACATGGTGGTGTTTACGCTCTTTGTCATCGGGCCGGGCGAATGGCCTTCCTTCGCCGTGGTGGTGATCGCCGGTCTCTTGACGTTCGTTCCGATCAACTTCCTGCACCCGGTCCGGGTCAAGCGGCTGCGGCCGGTCAACCTGACCATCACCCTGCTCTGGTGCGGGTTCGGTGTCCTGGCGCTGGCTGAATCAGCGCTGGCGCAGTTCTACAGCCAGATCGGGGTGCTTGCAGAAAACGTCAGCCTTTTCACGAAGATAGGGATAGCTGCAACGGGCCTCTACCTCTTCTGCATCGGCGGCATCATGCAGTTTTTCCCGAACCTCGGCGCCAAAAAAAACTGAGCGCGGCTTCACCATGAAAACAGCGGCGGAACACCGTCCCTGACGCTTGAGTTTTCGCTGAAAATCTTGAAGCTCTTTCAACCCGTGTCCCACTTTGCCTAAATGCAAAGCCGCGCCTACGATGCTTCCGGGAACGCAGAACATGTCTGGTAACAGATGGGAGGCACTGTGAGTGCACAACATGACGCCGCCAACCTCCTTGAGGTTCGTGGGCTGACGAAGATATTCGGTACGCTTACCGCTTGCGATCATATCAATCTCGACATCGCCAAAGGTGAGATTCACGCGCTTCTCGGCGAAAACGGCGCCGGCAAATCCACGCTTGTCAAAATGCTGTTCGGATCGCTCGAACCGCATTCCGGCGAGATATTCTGGAACGGCGAAGCGGTGCGGATCGCCAACCCCGGCGCTGCGAAAAAACTGGGCATCGGCATGGTGTTCCAGCATTTTTCGCTGTTCGAAGCGCTGACGGCTGCCGAGAACATCGCGCTGTCGCTGGATGACGGCTCGCCCATCGGCAGTATTGCGGCCAAGGCGAGGGCGCTTTCCTACAGCTATGGCCTGCCGCTCGACCCGGACTCGCTGGTTGGCGACCTGTCGGTCGGCGAGCGCCAGCGCATCGAGATCATCCGCTGCCTGTTGCAGACGCCGCAACTCATCATTCTGGACGAGCCGACTTCGGTGCTGACACCGCAGGAAGCGGACAAATTGTTCGAAACGCTCGAGCGTCTGCGGGCTGAGGGCAAGTCGATCCTCTACATTTCGCACCGGCTGGAAGAGGTGAAGCGCATCTGCGACCGCGCTACCGTGCTACGCCACGGCAAGGTGGTCGGTCACTGCAATCCGCGTGAGGAAACGGCATCGTCCCTGGCGCGCATGATGGTCGGCAACGAGGTTCAGGCGATCGTGCGTGCGCCGGCCGAAGGGATCGACCAGGCGCAAACCCTGCTGGAAATCAAAAATCTCAGCCGCAAGCCGGCAACGCCTTTCTCCATTCCCTTGCGTAACATCAACCTGAGTGTCCGCGCCGGCGAGGTGATCGGCATCGCAGGCGTCGCAGGCAACGGCCAGGGCGAATTTTTCGAAACGATTTCTGGCGAGGTGCGGCAGGCGGATCGCGCTTCGGTGCGCATTCGGGGCAAGGATGCCGGCGACCTGAACATCACGGGCCGGCGGCTTCTGGGTGCGGCTTTTGTGCCGGAGGAACGGCTGGGTCATGGCACGGCCCCCAACATGAAGCTCTCCGAAAACCTGCTCCTGTCGCGCCATGCCACAGACGCAAAGGCTTTCGTCGGCGCTGCCGGATTGATCAAGGCGGACGCGGTCTATGGATCGGCGCAGCGCATCATCAAGGAAATGGACGTGCGCAAGAGCGCGCCGGACCCTGAAGCGGCAGCCCTGTCCGGCGGTAATCTACAAAAATTCATCGTTGGCCGCGAACTCGACCGCGCCCCCGCTGTCATGGTGGTGAACCAGCCGACATGGGGCGTCGATGCCGGTGCCGCCGCTCATATCCGGCAGGCGCTTATCGAACTGGCGCGAAAAGGATCGGCCGTACTGGTCATCAGCCAGGACCTCGACGAATTGTTCGAGATATCCGATGCAATCGCCGTCATGCACGACGGCTCCCTGTCGAAGCCGATGCCGGTTGCCGAAGCGACATTCGAAAAAATCGGATTGCTGATGGGTGGCGCCGAACCTGGCCATTCCGAACACGCGCTGGAGACGGCATGATGCGCCTCGAACTCGTCAAACGCCCGCAGCGCTCGATGCTGTTTTCAATGCTGTCGCCATTCATCGCCTTTTTGCTGACGATGATAGTGGGCGGAATCCTGTTCGCATTTCTCGGCGTCAACCCCGTCAAGGGGCTGTACACCTACTTTATCTCGCCGGTGACGGAAGTCTGGCAGTTGCATGAACTGGCCATCAAGGCGGCTCCGCTGATCCTGATCGCGGTCGGCCTGTCCGTCTGCTACAAGGCCAATATCTGGAACATCGGCGCCGAAGGCCAGTTCATCCTTGGCGGCATTGTCGGATCGATCATCCCGGTGATGTACCCCGATTTCCAAGGCCCGCTGGTCCTGCCGCTGATGTTGCTGCTAGGTATGGTGGGCGGTGCCGCCTATGCCGCCATCCCGGCCTTCCTGAAAGCTCGCTTCAACACCAACGAAATCCTGACCAGCCTCATGCTGGTCTATGTCGCGCAGCTTTTGCTTGACTGGATGGTGCGTGGGCCGTGGCGCGATCCGAAGGGCTTCAACTTCCCCCAGACCGTGCTGTTCAGCGATTCCGCGACCTTGCCGGAGATTTTCCCGGCCGCCGGCCGCGCCAATTGGGGCTTCGTCTTCGCTCTGGTGGCAGCCGTGCTGGTGTGGATCCTGATGAGCAAGACGCTCAAGGGCTTTGAAATTCGCGTGCTTGGGTCGAGCCCCAGGGCAGGGCGCTTCGCCGGCTTCGGCTTCAACAAGATGGTGTTTTTCGCCTTCATGCTCTCAGGCGCATTGGCAGGTCTGGCCGGAATTTCCGAAGTTTCCGGCGCGATCGGTCAGTTGCAGCCTTCGATTTCACCCGGATATGGCTTTGCCGCAATCATCGTGGCGTTCCTTGGCCGCCTTAATCCGCTCGGCATCGTGGCGGCTGGTCTGGTGCTGGGGCTGACCTATCTCGGCGGTGAAGCCGCACAGACCGCCTTGGGCGTTTCCGACAAGGTGGCGCGCGTATTTCAGGGCATGCTTTTGTTCTTTGTTCTGGGCTGCGACACACTCATCCATTATCGCATTCGGCTGGTTGGCCTGACGGCTTCACCAACCGTTGAGGAGGCACGCTGATGGACATCACCGTCAATATCCTGATGACCATTGTCACGGCAGCCACGCCGCTGTTGATCGCGGCAATCGGCGAACTGGTGGTCGAGCGCTCCGGCGTTCTCAATCTCGGCGTCGAGGGTATGATGATCATGGGGGCCGTCGGTGGCTTCGGTGCGGCCTACTACACCGGATCGCCCTGGATCGGCATGCTGGCAGCCATTGCCTTGGGTGCAGCATTCTCGCTGCTTTTTGCCGTGATGACACTGACGCTCGCGACCAATCAGGTGGCGACGGGCTTGTCGCTGACCATTCTTGGCCTCGGCCTCTCCGGCATGATGGGCACGGGCTTTGTCGGCCTGCCCGGAGAAAGGCTGCCCAATCTCGACATTCCTGGCCTGACCTCGATCCCCGTCATCGGCCGGCTGCTGTTCGGCCAGGACCCGATCTTCTACATCTCGATCGCGCTGACCGCAGCCGTCATGTGGTTCCTGTTTCGCACGCGCAGCGGCCTGACCTTGCGTTCCATCGGCGACAGCCACGGCTCCGCCCATGCGCTTGGTATCAAGGTTATCCGCTACCGCTATCTGGCCGTCATCTTCGGTGGCGCATGCGCCGGATTGGCTGGTGGCCATCTGTCTCTGGTATACACGCCGCAATGGGTGGAAAACATGAGTTCGGGACGCGGCTGGATCGCTTTGGCGCTGGTGGTTTTCGCCTCCTGGCGGCCTTGGCGGGTTCTGGCCGGCGCCTATATTTTCGGCGCCATCTGGATCGGCCAATTGCATATCCAGGCAATCGACCTTGCCGACTTTGTCGGCGCGCCCTGGATCGCCTACAAGTTGATGGAAATCATAAAATCCTTCCCCCCGCAGCTTCTTTCTTCGCTGCCCTATCTGGCAACCGTGGTGGTTCTCGTTCTAATCTCGCGTAACAAGCGCCTGACGATGATGAACACGCCTGCTTCGCTAGGGCAGCCATTCGTCCCGGACCGCTGACGACGATAGACGAACCACAGGCGTAGAGATTAATACGGAGAGGTAACCTAATGAAAAAACTACTCGTTGCGTTGATGACGACCACCGCTGCCGTTTCAATGGCGGTGAGCGCACAAGCCCAGGAAAAGCTGAAAGCCTGCTGGGTCTATGTCGGCCCGATCGGCGACTTCGGCTATTCCTACCAGCACGATCAGGGGCGTCTCGAGGTCGAGAAGGAATTGGGTGACAAGGTCGAGACGGCCTATCTGGAAAACGTCGCGGAAGGTCCGGACGCCGAACGCGCTTTCGAGCGTCTGGCTCGCGAGGGTTGCAAGATCATCTTCGGCACTTCCTTCGGCTTCATGGACCCGGAAGTGAAGGTTGCCAAGAAGTTCCCCGACATCAAGTTCGAGCACGCCACCGGCTACAAGACCGCCGACAATCTCGGTATCTACAACGCCCGTTTCTATGAAGGCCGCTACGTGATGGGCCAGATCGCGGCCAAGGAATCGAAAACCGGTGTTGCCGGTTACATCGTGTCCTTCCCGATCCCCGAAGTGGTGATGGGCATCAATGCTTTCATGCTCGGTGCGCATTCCATCAATCCGGAATTCAAGGCGAAGATCGTGTGGGTGAACTCCTGGTTCGATCCGGGCAAGGAAGCCGATGCCGCCAAGGCGCTGTTCGACCAGGGTGCCGACATCATCACCCAGCACACCGATTCGACCGCAGCCCTTCAGGTCGCGGAAGAACGCGGCCTGCATGGCTTCGGCCAGTCGTCCGACATGATCAAGTTCGCGCCGAAAGCGCAGCTTACCGCCAACACGGACAATTGGGGGCCGTACTACGTCTCGCGCGTCAAGGCTGTTCTGGATGGCACCTGGAAGTCGGATAATGTCTGGCTGGGCATCAAGGACGACGCCGTCCATCTTTCCCCGTTCACCAACATGTCCGACGAGACGAAGGCAATGGCGGTGGCGACCGAAAAGAAGATCGCCGACGGCTGGAACCCCTTCACCGGCCCGATTGCCAAGCAGGACGGCACGCCGTGGCTGAAGGACGGCGAAGTTGCCGACGATGCCACGCTGCTCGGCATGAATTTCTACGTCAAGGGCGTCGACGACAAGCTTCCGCAATAAGCGGCACGCCTGAGCACAAAGATGAAAAGGGCGCTCAACGGCGCCCTTTTTGTTGGGCGGAGATAATCGCTCTCAAGGTGGTGACTTGAGGTCAGGGGCGACCGCACGGGGATAATGCGACATGAGACCGATACAAGCCGCCTTCCACATAGAAGTGCGCTGCACGATTTGAACGGCTCTTTACACGGTGTGATCTAAACCGCTGTGTGATGCTCGCCATTGCAGCGAAACCGGTTACCGCTTGCGGGCGACACGCCTCAGCCGCGCTGATTGATCAGGTCTCGATGTGCTTGGAAAGAACTGGTACGCCCAAGGGAAGGGCAATCATTCAATGAAATCAAGAGCATAGCGTGCTTAACCTACGCAAAACGCTCCATTGAGTCGTTTGATGTTTTTCCGTCTTCGCTTAACCGAATGGACGAATCACCAAAAGGAAAAGCCGCCGCGACTGGCATCGCGAACGGCTTTGATAGGGTCTTCACAACCCAATATAGCGCAGCGGTCGTCGGTGCGCAATGAACATCGCACAGACTGTCTGCCTCGCCCTCACGGGCGACCTGAAATCTATGTTGGCGGGAAATAACGCCTGCCTCGTTCCCGGTCCCAGCCATGGGAAAGATGATCGCTCGCTGTCCGTGAAGAACGATCCGGCGAATGCGGAAGGCTTCGTCGTCAACAGCTTCGCCGAAGACGATCCGACCGCGTGCCGTGATTATGTACGCGAAGCCGCTGGCCTGCCCGCATGGGAACCCACGAGGAAGGAACGTCCTGCCGATCCGCAGTTCGTCTATCGCGACCAGAACGGAGAGCCGTATCTCCGCGTGACCAAGGTCTATCGCGACGGCAAAAAGTCGTTCTATCAGCACTCGTGGAACGGAACGGCATGGGTCAAGGGCGCGCAACAGGTCCGCATTCCTTATCGCCTGCCGGAAGTGATCGCGGCCGACACCATCTATATTGTCGAGGGCGAAAAGGACGCCGACCGTCTCGCCGGTCTCGGACTGGTCGCAACGTCCGCGCCGGAAGGTGCCGGGAAATGGCGTGACGAGTTGAATCACTGGTTCACCGGCAAGACCGTGGTGATCCTCGCTGACAACGACGAACCCGGCCAGAAACACGCCGATCAAGTAGAGGGGGCCTTGCGGGGGAATGCCGCGTCGGTCCGGTCGGTTCACTTCCCCATGCTGCCGGAAAAGGGCGATGTGTCCGACTGGCTCGACATGGGGAACGCCAAGGCCGAGCTTCTGGCCTATGTCGAACTTCCCCAAAATATTGTGGAGGTAGAGCCCGCACGCCTGACCAGCTTCAACGCCCTCGACCTCATGGGGATGGAGTTCGCGCCTGTCCGCTACGTTGTTCCCGGCTACGTTTCCGAAGGCTGCACCATCCTTGCGGGCGCACCGAAGCTAGGGAAAAGCTGGCTGGTCCTGCAAGCCGCTATGGCGGTTGCGCGTGGCACCAACTGTCTAGGCGGCACATGCGAGCAGGGCGATGTTCTCTATCTGGCGCTGGAGGATAACCCGCGCCGCCTGAAAGAGCGCCTTATCATGCAGAACCCGCTGGACAGGATGCTCGGCCTGAAAATGCCCGCTTGCCTTCAGTTCGAGACCGAATGGCCGCAGGCTGATCGAGGGGGCATTGCCAAGATCGAGGAATGGCTGAAGGCGCATTCGAATGCGAAGCTCGTCATCATCGACGTGCTGAAGATGTTTCGCGCCGCTCGCAAGGGCAACAAGAATGCCTACGACCTCGACTATGAGGATATCCGACCGCTGACCCGGCTCGCCGGTATCTACAAGGTCGCGATCATCATAGTCCACCACACCAACAAGGGCGCTCATACCGCTGACCCGTTCGACCGCGTGAGCGGCACTGGCGGTATCAGCGGCGCGGCTGACGCCACCTTGACGCTGGAACGGAACGAAGCGGGCTTGATCGAGCTATACGGTCGAGGGCGCGATATCGAAGAAATCGAGACTGCCGTTTCATTCGACAAGGCCACCTGCACATGGAGCGTGCGCGGCGATGCAGCGGAGGTCAGCATGTCCGACACCGCCGCAAAGATCGTCAGGGCCATGAGGGAAGCAGACGAGCCAATGGGGCCGACCGCCATCGCTACCGATACCGGCATCAAGGCCGTGACCGTGCGCCAGCATCTTCCCCGCCTCGCCAAGGAAGGCAAGATCGAGAAGGAAGGCCGGGGATTGTGGGTGATCGCCGGGAAAGTAACAGCGCCCTCTAACCCCCCGTTACTTTCGTTACAAACGTCACAACCCGAATCCCCCGATGATGAAAGTAACGAAAGTAACGAAAGTAATGAGGGGGTTGAGAGCCTGTTACATTCGCCCGTTTCAGCCTCCAACTCCTATCTGGCCGCGCGGGATGGCGAAGTTCCGGTCGGGGGAGATCGCCATCATGTCGGGATGGTCGGTAACGACGATCACCCTTCCCCTCGTGGCCCACTATCCACGGTGGATAGTGACGACGACTTCGATCCATCGACGCTGACCTTCCTCAAGCGGGGTGCAGCATGAGCGCGTGGCCCTATAACACCGGCACATGGCAGGCCTTGCGCCGTGCCAAGCTTTCCGACCAACCCCTTTGCGAGGCGTGTCTGCGGAGGGAAGTGGTCGAGCCTGCCATCGCGGTCGACCATATCGAGGCCATCGAGAAAGGCGGGGAACCATTCCCGCCGCTCTCCGATCTGATGAGCATGTGCCTGCCTTGTCACAACAGCAAGACCAACGCCGTCGATCATCCTAACGCGTCGGGCTTCAGGCGGGCACTCAAGGGCTTTGATACGGAGGGCAACCCTATCGACCCGGAAGGCTGGGACGCACCAGCGGGGCGCTGTGGCCCGCCAGCGGCATCGAGCGACACCGGGGCCTTCGCAGGACCAGGATCGACGGGCTATGGACCGGCGTGGGAGTCGAGAAAAGACTTAGTTTCATTTTTATTGAACAATGAAGCTGAAAACATCAAGGAAATTGAACAATGGGTTTAAGGGGACCGGGCGCAAAGCCCAAGGGAAAAAGCGGCATCCTGTCGCCAAAGCTGCGCAAGCGTCTGCCATGGGAAAAGAAAGGCCTGTCTCGCGTCGAGCGTGTCATCGCCTTCCTCGAAGACCTACCCGTTACGGCGGGAAAGATGGCCGGCACGAAGATGGTTGTCCGGGATTGGCAGCGTGAGTTTCTGGAGGCGGTATATAAAGAAGACGAAAACGGAAATCGTCCGGTTCGGACGGCCGTTTTGTCGATGGCTCGGAAAAACGGAAAAACTGGAATCGCGGCGGGTCTGGCTCTCTGTCACCTCGCCGGCCCTGAAGCCGAACCGCGCGGGGAATGCTATGCGGCCGCGAATGACCGTTTCCAGGCCGGTAAAATGTTCGCGGAAATGGTCGCCATCATAGGCCAGCACCCGGAACTGGAGGCGCGCTGCAATGTCATCCGGTTCCGAAAAGAGATCGAAGTGCTGGAAGGCGCTGGCAAAGGCTCGATCTTCGCCGCTCTGTCATCGGACGCCACGACCAAGTTAGGCTTGTCGCCATCGTTTACCGTGGTCGATGAATTGGGCTATGCACCGAAACGCGATCTATACGACGCGCTGGACAGTGCGATGGGTGCCCGCGACAATCCCCTCCTCGTGGCCATCTCCACGCAAGCGCCCGACGACAACCATGTCTTTTCTACGCTGATCGATTACGGGCTGAAGGTGAACGCTGGCGAGGTGGTCGATCCGTCCTTCCACCTAACCTTGTTTGCGGCACCGGAAGGCGACGATCCGATGGCGCGCGAAACGTGGCTGAAGGCCAATCCCGCGCTGGGCGACTTCCGATCCGAGGAAGACGTGGCCCGGCAAGCACAACAGGCCGAACGCATTCCGTCGAAGATGCAGGATTTCCGCAATAAGATATTGAACCAGCGAGTCGCCGCTCACGTCCGGTTCATCGCCAAAGCCGAATGGGACGCCTGCAATGGTGAGGTGGACCTATTGGCCCTGAAAGGTCGGCCCTGTTTCGGTGGTCTGGACCTCAGCGCCGCGCGCGATCTGACAGCCTGGGTGCTGATCTTCCCGATGGATGACGGGACCATGCACGTCTTGCCGCGGTTCTTTCTGCCGGAGAACGGTATTGCCGATAAGTCGGACGCGGATCGAGTTCCTTATGACGTATGGGCGCGGCAGGCGCTTATCACGCTGATCCCCGGCTCGACCATCGATCCCGGTTTCGTTGCGGAGGCGATGGCGGAAGACGCTGCCCGGTTCGATATACAGGCCGTCGCTTATGACCGCTGGCGCATCGAAGACCTGAAACGCGAGCTTTCCGGCATCGGCGCGGAAATGAACCTTGTTCCTCATGGGCAAGGTTTCAAAGATATGTCGCCAGCGGTCGACGTGCTGGAGCGGTCGGTCGCGGAAGCCAAGCTGCGGCATGGCGGCAATCCGGTCCTGACGATGTGCGCTGCGAACGCGGTCATAACAAAAGACCCGGCTGGAGGTCGGAAACTGGACAAGGCGAAAGCTGCGGGCAGGATTGATGGACTGGTCGCGCTCGCAATGGCACAGTCGATTGCGGCTCGGTTCGAGCCGGAAACATTGCCGGCGTGTTTAATGGCGGCTTAGGGGGCTTGGAAAATGGAAGCGAGCAAAACCGATATACTGGCGTTCATCCCGAGAATGGAGGCTAGCAGGGCAAATCTTGTGGACGAACTGCTCTATGAATCTCGGGCGCAGATTGGTCGGGATGTTAAGGACAAGGACCCGGCAAGGTTAGACCAGATAACCGCTGAACTTGCGAACGTGCAGATCGCGATTGCGGCGCTCACGGAAGAGGCGGATCGCCGCGAATAAAATAGCGCCACGAGGCGGCTTCGGCAACCTCGTGGCAGCACCGACAATTAGGCGTTGACTTCGATTTCCGAGTCGCCTTTCCTTGTGGCCAGACACTACATCTAGTGCCAGTAACCTGACCTGCACGAAACTATCGATCCGTCAATCGCTACATCTTGTGTTTTCGACATAAATAAGACACATTGATTTGCTATCCTATTGTTAGATCGGGTTTTCTGATCGATTCGCGGGCGAATTGCCCGAGCACTGAGCGCCCGAAGGGCGGACTAAAGAAACCGGCAACCAGAGGGGCCGGAATGCATAAGGCCACAATGGCCGTCATCCTGGGGGGTGGCATCACAATTTAGGATTTTTGAGCCTGCCGGCATCTGCCGTGCGGGCCATTCGTGTTTCCGCAGTCTTGCGGGAAACCCCTCGACCAATTGGCGAGGGTATTAACGGGACCGGCATACCGCCTGAGAAACGACGCTGGTCTCATTTCCACAACCGTCCAGAAAGGACAAACCTTGAACGTTCATCACATCAAAGAACAGCGCGCTTCCAAAATTGCAGAAATGCAGGCGCTTGGCAATACCCCTGACGCAACGAAGTTCGATGCGTTGGAAACTGAAGTCCGAGCACTCGACGTCCAGATCAAGCGCGCCGCCACGTTGGCGGAATTCGAGCGCCAGGCGGAAGCCGAGCCGGACGCCAATGTCGAAAAGGAACTGCGCTCTTATAGTGTCGCGAAGGCCATCCGGGAATCCGCTGCCGGCAATCTGACCGGCGTCGAACGCGAACAGCATGACGAGCTTTCGCGTGGCAGGGAGTCGAGGGGCGTAATGGTGCCAACCTCGATGATCCTCGAAACTCGTGCCCAGACGGTCGGCACGCCCAGCGCAGGCGGTTATACCGTTGCCACCAACCTGGGCGGCATGATCGACCGGCTTCGTCCGGCAATGGCGATTCAGGGGCTTGGCGCAACCGTTATCGGCGGTCTTGTAGGCAACCTCGATCTGCCCCGCTTGACTGGCGGACCCTCGTCCTCATGGATCGCTGAAGATGGTACGTCGACCGCTTCCGACGCGACCTTCGACAAGATCAGCATGAGCCCGAAGACCGTCACCGGCGAAATGTATCTTTCTCGCCGCCTGGTGCTTCAGAACAGTGTCGCGCTCGAAGACGTGCTTCGCCGCGATCTGGGCTTTGTGCTGGCACAGGCTCTCGACTCTGCCGCGATCAAGGGCGGTGGCGTCAACGAGCCGAAGGGCATCACCAATAAGCTGGCGCAGGATGCTACGGCAGAGACGGAGATCACCGACATTGCCGCCGATCTGATCGCCGCGCTGGAGATCGATGACGTGACCGGCACGGCAGCCTTCCTGACCAATCCGAAGGTTATGGCGGCTGTCCGCAAGCTCAAGGATACTACCGACCGCAATATCTCTGTGGCCGACATCTTCCACCAGCAGGCGGTCGTGGCGACCAATCAGGTGGCGACCATCACCGGTACGCCCGACACCAACCCGATCATCTTCGGGCACTGGTCGGACCTGATCGTCGGATATTGGAGCGGCGTCGATATTCTCGCCAATCCCTACAGCGATGCCAACAAGGGCGGGCTCCGGCTCCATGCGTTCCTCGACGCGGATATCGCCATCCGTCACGACGAGTCGTTCGCCTGGAAGGCCATCTAACAATGACGGTCAGCCTTGTAGAGGCGAAGTCGCATTTGCGTGTCACGTTCGACACTGACGATGCGTACATCACTTCGCTGATCGAGGCGGCTTCGGCGTACATCAACGAGATCGGGGTGGCTTCGGCCTCCCCGGTTCCGGCGCCAGTCCGTCACGCCACGCTCCTCCTTATTTCGCATTGGTACAACGCGCGCGAAGCAGCCGGCGATACGCCGAGCCATGCCATCGCTTTTGGTGTCGATGCACTCTTGGCCCCCTATCGGGAGATCAATCTATGACCATTGAAAAACGCGCGGCGACAGAAGCCCGCGCAGAAGGAAGGAAGCTCGTCGGCTATGCCGCCGTCTTCAATCAAGAAACCCGGATCGCGGATTTCTCCGAGGTGATCCGCAAGGGCGCATTCTCTGCCAGTCTGGCGGCCGGCGACGACAAGCTGGCCCTTGTGGACCATGACACCGGCAAGGTGCTGGCCCGCACGAAATCAGGCACGCTTCGCCTACAGGAAGACGAGCGCGGCCTGCGGTTCGAGATCGACATGCCGGAAACCACACTCGGTCGCGATCTGCTTGCAATGGCATCTCGTGGCGATCTTGGCGGGGCCAGTTTTTCATTCTCCGTCCCGGAAGGCGGCGAGGCATGGAGCGGCGACAAGCGCGAACTGCGCAGCGTGAAGCTCCACGAGGTGTCGGTGGTCCAGTCGTTCCCGGCATATTCCGGCACGTCCGTTTCGGCGCGTTCGCGTCAGAACAGGACCGCAGCCGCCCGTCGCATCGCTCTGCTCGACCTGGAGGCTGCACGATGATCTGGCCATTTGGAAAGAAGGCCGAAACCCGCATCGCATCGTCAGATCCTTTTCTGGGGGAGTTCCTTGGCTCGCGATGGGTAGGACGTGCTGACATTGAGAAGGCCAGCGGCCATGCCGTTGCCGCTCGATGCATCGCGGCAATATCGGAAAGCTTGGCCGGCGTACCGCTCAAGGTCTATCGCAAGACGGACAGCGGCGGCCGTGAGGCGGCATCGGAGCATCCTCTATATGATGTGCTTCAGACCCAGACCTCGCCCTCGCTGACCGCCTTTGAGGCAAGGGAATGGTTGATCGCCTCGATCCTGACCTACGGCAATGGTTACGCCCGTATCGAGCGGAACGGACGCGGCCAGGTTATCGCCCTCCATCCCCTCGTGGCCGGATCGGTTACGGTCGAGATGCTGAAGACGGGCAGGCTCCGCTACAAGCACGCCTTGCCCGATGGCGGGACCGAAACGCTACTGCAAGAGGAATGTCTGCACCTCCGTTACCGGACGAAGGACGGCATTCTCGGTCAATCTCCAATCCAGATCGCAGCGGCGGCTTTCGGGCTGGCGCTGGCGCAGCAGGACACGGCTGGCGCGGCGGCCGAGAACAGCTTCAGGCCAGCGGGGGCGCTCGTGTTCCCGGACAAGCTGGCAGGGACTGGCAAGGAAGACGTGATCGCCAAGTTCAAGGAACGCTTCATCGGTTCCCTGAAGGCCAATGAAGTCCTGGTCCTCGACGGTGGGGCGAAATTCGAGCAGTTCAGCTTCAACGCCAAGGACAATGAATTCTTGGAATCCCGGAAGCTGTCAAACCTCGATATCTGCCGTGTGTTCGGAGTGCCGCCATCGGTCGCCGGCATCACGGACAACTCGACCTATTCCAACGCGGAACAGGAATCGCGGGCGCTCGTGGTCCGATGCCTCGCACCATGGGCGAAGCGGGTCGAACAGTCGATGAACGTGGCCCTGCTATCGCCAGAAGCCCGGAAGACGTTCTTTGTCGAGCATGACCTCAACGGGTTGCTTCGGGGCTCGCTGGCCGACCGTTACACGGCCTATCGGGTCGGGCGTGAGGGCGGCTGGCTCTCCAGCAACGAGATCAGGGGCTTCGAGAATATGAGCAAAATCGACGGGGGCGACAGCTACGTCGAGCCGCTCAACATGGGCCTTCTCGGAGCGAACGATAACAGGTCGAAGATCGAGGACGCGGCATGAGTAGCGCCCTCGAACTGAAACGCCAGCTTTCCGCGATGGACGAAACCGGATGGGCAATGATCGGCATGGATGACACAGGCCCCGGCTGGCTCCGGTATATGCGGGACGACGAGCATCCAAAATTCTTGCGCGAATATCGAGGTCTTCGCGACAAGCTCGTTGATGAGGAGGAGGAACCGAAATGGCTGCATTGACCACGGCTTCCGATCTACGTGAAGTCGCCGACTTCCAAAACTACATCGAGGTCGACGACGGTTTCGGCGGTACGAAACTGGAGTTCGCCACGATCTTCACCGCCCCGTGCCGCATCCGCACCTTGAAGGCTGGCGAGACAATCATCGCCAGCCGGCTTGCCGGTACTGCCACGCTGGTCTTGACCATCCGATGGCAACCCGCCGCTGCGGAAATCACACCGGCCTGGAAAGCCTTGAACGCCCGCAGCGGGGCAACCTACGAGATCAAAGCAGCGACGACCGACGAGCGGAAAGCATGGGTCGATCTGCTGGTGGAGGAAACAGTGACATGAACATCAAAATTTACAAAATTGGGTTTCGTCCTGACGCCGACTGGTCACGGAAAGCACCGGTAATTGCAGAAGCCGACGCGGCCGTTCCGGCCCTTGGAGTGACGTTCAAGGGCGTGCAGTTGGCTTGGAACTGGTCTCGGAAAAGCTTCGTTGCCTATCCGCCCGGCCGCGTGGGCAACGCCATCGGCGTCGACTGGACCGTAACGGGAGAGTTCGCCCGCGCTATGGCTGAGGCCATGGGTGCCGCCTACGTGACGGTAGGAGGCAAGGTTCCAGAACACCGACGCGGCCATGAGGGAAAGGGCGAGCCTGTCCGGCTGGACCATGTAACCGGCAAGCCTATCGGACCCGATCCGCTCGATGAGATCGGGCATCGGACATTCCCGGCAACGTGGACCGTCGAGCCGGCTGACGTGGCCGACGACCACGAGGCAGCGGAAGGCCTGCACCGAACCCTTGGCGTCGATGCCATCGCGGAGACGATGGAAAGGGCCGGCCTTTGACGGTTCAACCTCGTGGCCTGAGACGGGCGGCTGCGGCCGCCTATCTCGGGATCAGTCCAAGCCATTTCGACTCGCAGCGCAGGACCGGGGCAATCCCGGCTCCTCGCCCGATGTTCGGAGTTGAGCTTTATGACCGATACGATCTAGACTCTCTCTTCGACGGGAAGGCCATCGTGGCGAATAACGATAACCGAGAATTCTGGGATCGATGCTGCGACACCGCAAACCAAAATACGTAGAGACGATCAAAGACCGGCACGGCAAGGATCGGATATATTTCCGCCGTGCCGGTCAGTCTCGCGTTCCGCTGCCTGGGCCTCTCTATTGCGAGGCGTTCTGGACGGCTTACCATGCCGCGAAGGACGGAAAGCCGAAGGAGATCGGGACCGGCAACATCCAGGCCGGGACCGTCAAGGACGCGGTGCATCGTTTCTATCAGTCGCTCGAATTCAAGGCGCTGGCGAAGACGACACAGACGTCCTACAGCGGCACGCTCGATCGTTTCGTGCTGAAGTACGGCCCCGGCAAACTCGCGGGGCTCCTGCCAGTGGACATCAACCGCATCATGGAAACGATGGCGGATCGTCCCGGCGCGGCTGCGCATCTTCGGAAGCGGTTGAACCAGCTATTCGAGCATTCGGTCTCTATCGGCCTCATGGCCGAGAACCCGGTCAAGAAGTCCAGAAAGGTAAAATATCGGGCGAAGGGCTTCCGAACATGGTCAGAGAAGGACATCGCCGCATATCGCGAGTTCTGGACCCTGGGCACGCCGCAGCGCCTTGCGATGGAGATCCTGCTCTTTACCGGCCTTCGGCGGTCGGACGCTTGTCGCATCTCATGGGATCACGTCTCCGATGATCGTGTCATCACCATCACCACACAGAAGTCGGGCCATGAGACGGAGGTCTCGTTTCCGGTCCATCCTTATCTATGGGAGCTACTGAAAGACTGCCCCAAAGACGGGGTGACGTTCATCAGGACGATCTACAACAAGCCTCGATCAGAGAAGGCTTTTACAAACTGGCTTGGCGAGGCATCCACAAAAGCTGGGATCGAAGAACAGGCATCTGCGCACGGATTAAGGAAAGCGGCGTGCCGGCGACTCGCAGAGGCGGGCTGTAGCCCTCACCAGATAATGTCGATCACCGGGCATCGGAATCTGGAGGAGGTCATGACATACACCCGCGCCGTCGAGCAAAAAGCCATGGCTGTCGATGCTATTGCATCGATGAGAGAATAGGAAAACTGCTTAACCCATGTTATTGGTTAAGCGGAACACCCACCTAAACCACTGAAAAACAAGAGGTTCTTTATGAAACTGGTACGCCCAAGGGGAATCGAACCCCTGTTACCGCCGTGAAAGGGCGGTGTCCTGACCGCTAGACGATGGGCGCGCTCAGTTGAGATCGGCTTATAGTGACGTGAATGCAAACGGGCAAGCCATCAGGCAAGCTTGAATGGATTTTTTTCTTCATCGCCGAGATGCCCGGCGAAATGACGGAACGATTTCGGCCAATTGCCTTCGGCCGTGTAGGCCGAATCCGACGAAACAGCATTACCCCGCCTAGTTGCGGCGACGGCAGCGCCAGTTCCAGTCGCGCTCCGGGCCGACATCCACATGCACCGATTTGGTGTGGCAATAGGTTCCGACGCCGCCGCGGCCGGGCATGGCGCGCGCATAATTGGCAAGTTCCCACTTGCTGACGCCCGGAATCTGGATATCCGCAGCCGCGCAATACATGTGCAGGGAGTTTCTGGCGCCGTTGGCCCGGCGATTCCGGCTCGGATCGCGATAGCCCGAAGTAACGATCATCTTCTTGCCGTAGTGGCGTTCGATCGTTTTCAGGACGCGCACCAGCGATGGCTTGAGACACGCGACGTCGACGCCCTCCGTCTGCTTCAGAAGGCCATTCGGCGCCAGGCGCGCCAAGCCGGCTGCGGACGCCAGATGGTACAGGCCGGTGCCCTCGTCTTCATTGAGGTCAACGTCGCTTTCATCGTCGATGCCCGATTTGCGCTTTATCTCGAACAGCGCGGTTTGGCGCACGCCGGGCAGGGCGCCGTTCATGGAAGCGTGAACGATTTCATTGGTATTCACGATTGGCTCGTCGCCGGCATCGGCCGAGGCCAGCGTGATGACCGGCTTGACGGCTTCTCGAGCAGGGCTCGTTTCGACGATCGGTGCCGGCTTGGCATGCGCTTGCGAAGTACCAAACAGCGATGCGAAAAACCCTTTCTTCTTCGGCGCTGAAGTTTCCGGCTTGGGCATCTCGCTTGCTGTTGCATAGACCGGATCGTCCGTCGCCGCAGCAGGCTTTGGCTCTTGCGGCACGGGTTGCGAGGCGGCAATGTCTGCGCTCGTCGTTGCGGCGGGGGCCTTGGCGTCGGCTTCCAACGCCTGCGGCGTGCTCCCCGCGATCTCCACCGCGCTCGCCGGTGCGACTACCGGGAACCCGGCGCTGGGGTTCGTGGTCGGCAGATAAGCGACCTGGGCGGGTAATTCGGCATCGCCCTCGGCAGTCATGAGCGTCTGCGGGCTAAGGGTCTGCGTTGCAGCCGAATCGGCCGTTACGCCCGACGGATCGACAGAACCGGCAACGCCTTCCGCGTATCCGGGCATGGTAAACGAAGCGGAGGGATCTCCGGCAGAAGTGCAGGACGCCAGGAAAGCGGAAAACAGCGCGGCCGCGAGGGCATAAGCGCCTTTCCTCGCAATGTGCGATCCACCTGATTTCAAACCATAATTCCCCACTCGGTGCCGCTTTGCGGCGCGTGCTCAACTATTGAAGCGAAGTTCCCACGCAATTGAACGGCGAAGCTTGAGAGAGCTTCTGTGCCAAATTAGCAACCCCGGAAAATTATTGATGCCGGACGGCCCGATTGGGGTATTTGCCAGTTGACGTGCCCATTTCGACAGCTTTTGGCCAGCCGTCAACTCACCGCACATTACAGTGTGTTACACGCGCACCCGGACATAGGTGCCGGGTGCGTCGCCCAGCGTCGGGACATTCCGGCCGGGCGCACGCGCCGGAACACGCGTATTTTCTTTCTCTTCGATCCATTTTTGCCAGTGCGGCCACCACGAACCGGGGATTTCCGTGGCTTTTGCGACCCATTCATCGAAATCGCCAACCGGCTTGCCGCCGACGAAATGCTGGTACTTGTTGGCCGCAGGCGGGTTGATGACCCCGGCAATGTGGCCTGAGCCAGCCATCACATATTCGACGTCTCCACCAAAATACTGGCACCCGAGAAAGACCGAACGCGCCGGCGCGATATGATCTTCTTTGGCAGCCAGATTGTAGATCGGAATGGTGACGTTCGAGAGTGAAATCATGTGCCCCGCCAACTCCATCCGATCCTGCGACAGGTTGTTTTCGAGATAGCAATTGCGCAGGTAGAAGGAGTGATTGGCCGCCGCCATACGCGTCGAATCCGCATTCCAGTAAAGCAGGTCGAAGGGCAGGGGCTCCTTGCCGCGCATGTAGTTGTTGACGACATAGGGCCAGATCAGGTCGCCGGAGCGCAGCATGTTGAACGCCGTGGCCATCTTGGTGCCGTCGAGATAGCCCTTCTCGTTCATCGAACGTTCGACCGCGGCCACCTGGTCCTCGTCGACGAACACCTTGAGGTCGCCCGCATAGGTGAAGTCGACTTGCGTGGTAAACAGGGTGGCGGAACGGATACGGTGATCGCCTTCCTCCGCCAGAAGCGCCAGCGCCGCCGCCAGCAGCGTGCCGCCGACGCAATAGCCGATGGCATTGACCTCCCGCTCACCCGACGCTTTCTCCACGATATCGAGGCCGTACTGAAGCCCCTCGCGAATGTAGGCCTCCCAGTCCTTGGCGCCGTGGCGCTCGTCCGGGTTGATCCAGGAGACGACGAATACGGTATGGCCCTGCTCGATCGCCCAGCGGATGAAGGATTTCTGCGGGTTGAGATCGAGAATGTAGAATTTGTTGATCCAGGGCGGACAGATCAGCAGCGGACGCTTGAGCACGGTTTCGGTGGAGGGCGTGTACTGGATGATCTCGGCCACATCGCTGCGGCCGATCACCTTGCCCGGTGTCATGGCAAGGTTCCGGCCGATCTCGAAGGTCGAATAGTCCGCCTGCCGTAGTTTGAGGTCGCCTTTGCCCGCGGTTATGTCCTCGGCCAGCATCTTCATGCCGCGAACCAGGTTTGCACCGTTCGATGCAATGGTCTCGCGAAACAGTTCGGGATTGGTGAGGATGAAATTCGACGGCGAGATGGCGTTGGTAAGTTGCTTGACGTAGAAGCCTGCCTTGTGGCGCGCATGTTCGTCGAGGCCGTCGGCATGCTCGACGAGATCTGCCGCCCAACGCGAGGTGACGAGATAAGCCTGCTTGAGAAAATCGAAAAACGCGTTGCGGCCCCATTCGGGGTCCTGGAATCGCTTGTCTCCCCGATCGGGCTGTATCTCCGCGCCTTGATCCTCTTCGCCGGAACTGGCGCGCTGGACTGCATTCGCCCAGACGTTCATGTAGCCGGCAAAAAGACGCGTTTGTGCTTCCAGGGCGCGTTGCGGGTCGGACAGCCAGTATTCGCTAAGCTTGGAAAAGGTCTTGATCATATCGACCGCAGGCTCGGCCCCCTGGTCGCGCACCTCTCCTTTTTCACGCGGTTCGGCCCAAGCGGCGGCGGCCTTTCCGGCCTGCTCGATCATACGCGCCATGTTCAGCGCAAAGCGCTCCGGGTCCTTGACCAGATACTGCTCGACGGGCGATGTCTCGGTTTCGGTCGTCTTGTGCGGCTCGTTTGCTTTGGCCATAGGCTTGAGCAGTTCCTCCCGAGGCATTTTGCTGACATATTATCACGAGACGAATGCCCCGGTCCAATGCGCTTTAGCTCGATCGCCAAGGAACGAATATGACAAATACTATCGCGCAATCCGGTTTTTCCGGCGCTTCGGGCGTTTGCATCGTTGCCATGATGGCAGCGCTGCTGGCGCTGGGCGGCTGCGGCACCAGTTCGCCCGTCGAAAGTGCCGCTCCAATTTCTCAGGGCGCACGCGACACGGGCACCTATCCCAATTTGAACATCAAGCCGGAGGTCGCGGCACAACAATTCACCGATGCCGAAAAGACGGCCAAGCTCAGCCAGTTGCAGGCGGATCGGGCGAATGCGGCGGCCCTTCCCGGAACGACCACCGAAGCGTCAGATGCTGCGACACTCGACCATCTGGCCGCAACCCATGGGACCGATACGCTGAAGCAAATCGAAGGGAAGTGCGACCCCGCACTCGACCCGACATGCAAATAAGCTTATAGCGCGCACCGAAAAGCCGCTTGCGTTCGCCGGGATTTGTCATGGAAGAATTTCATAAGGTTCGCCGCCTGCCGCCCTACGTCTTCGAGCAGGTCAACCGGCTGAAGGCGAGCGCCCGCGCCAAAGGCGCCGATATCATCGATCTCGGCATGGGCAATCCGGACCTGCCGACGCCCAAGGCCATTGTCGACAAATTATGTGAGGTCGTGCGTGATCCGCGCACGCACCGCTATTCGTCGTCGCGGGGGATTCCGGGCCTGCGTCGTGCACAGGCTGGCTATTATGCCCGGCGCTTCGGCGTAAAACTCGACCCCGACACGCAAATCGTCGCGACACTGGGCTCCAAAGAGGGATTCGCCAACATGGCGCAGGCGATCACCGCGCCGGGCGACGTGATCTTGTGCCCGAACCCGACCTATCCGATCCATGCCTTCGGTTTCATCATGTCGGGCGGCGTCATCCGGTCGATGCAGGTCGAGCCGGACAACAATTTCATCCCGGCGCTCGAGCGCGGCATGCGCCATTCCATCCCAAAACCCTTGGCGCTCATCCTCAACTACCCTTCGAACCCGACGGCGCAGGTTGCCTCGCTTGATTTCTACAAGGACGTGGTGGCGTTCGCGAGGAAGAACGACCTCATCATCCTGTCCGATCTCGCCTATTCGGAAATCTATTTCGACGGCAATCCGCCGCCTTCCGTGCTGCAGGTGCCGGGCGCCGTCGATGTGGCGGTCGAATTCACCTCCATGTCGAAGACCTTCTCCATGCCGGGTTGGCGGATGGGTTTTGCTGTCGGCAACGAGCGCCTCATCTCGGCTCTTACCCGCGTCAAATCCTATCTGGATTACGGTGCGTTTACGCCGATCCAGGTTGCCGCGTCGGCAGCACTTAATGGTGACGGTACCGATATCGAGGAAGTACGCACCGTCTATCACAAGCGCCGCGATGTCATGGTCGATGCGTTCGGCCGTGCCGGCTGGACCATTCCAGCACCTGCCGCTTCAATGTTCGCCTGGGCGCCGATACCCGAGGCGTTCCGCCATCTCGGCTCGCTGGAGTTCTCCAAACTCCTGATCGAGCACGCCGATGTCGCGGTTGCGCCCGGCATCGGCTTCGGCGAGCACGGCGACGACTTCGTGCGTCTGGCGCTGGTCGAAAACGAGCACCGTATCCGGCAGGCGGCACGAAGCATCAAGCGTTTCCTGTCGACCAGGGCAGGCGAGCCGGACAACGTCGTTTCGCTTTCGGCCCATCGCTGAATGTCGCATCGTAAAGCATAGCATCAATTGATTTCGAGGGGCGCCGCAGACCATGGCTGAAGCATTGCGTGTGGGAATTGCCGGTCTGGGCACTGTTGGCGCCTCCGTAGCGCGCGTGCTGCGCGACAAGGCGGCGGAGCTGACGCGTCAATGCGGCCGCGATATTGTCATTTCGGCGATATCGGCCCGCGACGCCAAGCGCGACCGGGGCGTGGACCTCAGCGCCGTCAAGTGGTTCGACGATCCGGTCGAATTGGCGGAAAAGGCCGATATCGACGTGTTTGTCGAATTGATCGGCGGGGAAGAGGGACCTGCGCGTGCGTGCGTCAGGGCGGCGCTGGAAGCCGGCCGGCACGTCGTTACCGCCAACAAGGCGCTGCTTGCCAAGCATGGTGTGGCGCTAGCCGAAATTGCGGAAAAGAAAGGCGTGCTGCTCAATTACGAAGCTGCCGTCGCCGGTGGAATTCCCGTCATCAAGACCATGCGCGAGGCAATGGCAGGCAACAGCGTCTCGCGTGTGTTCGGCATCCTCAATGGCACATGCAACTATATCCTGACGCGCATGGAGGCCGAAGGCCTGTCCTTCGAGGACTGCCTGAAAGACGCGCAGCGGCTCGGCTATGCCGAATCCGATCCAACCTTCGACATCGAGGGGAACGACACGGCGCACAAGCTGGCCATCCTGACCAGTCTTGCCTTCGGTACGAAGATTGCCGCCGACAGCATCTATCTTGAGGGCATATCCAATATCACGCAGGCTGACATCCGCGCGGCAGGCGAACTGGGCTATCGGATAAAGCTGCTCGGCGTCGCCCAGCGCACGGAAAGCGGTATCGAGCAGCGTGTCCATCCAACCATGGTGCCGACCGCATCCGTGATCGCGCAGGTCAACGGCGTCACCAACGCTGTCGCCATCGAGACCGACATTCTAGGCGAATTGCTGCTATCTGGCCCCGGCGCGGGTGGAAACGCTACCGCATCGGCAGTCATCGGCGACATCGCCGATATTGCCAAAAGCCGCCCTGGCTTCCAGCACGGGCCAGTATTCGGCCGTCCGGCAAAGGAATTGACGCCGTATAAAAAGGCGCAGATGCGGGCCCATGCGGGCGGATATTTCATCCGGCTGACGGTGCACGATCGCATCGGCGTCTTCGCGGCAATCGCCAAGCGCATGGCCGACAGCGACATTTCGCTGGAATCCATCGTCCAGCACGCCACGGGTTTGCAGACGCCGCAGCAAAAGACCGTCATCCTCGTCACCCACGAAACGACGGAGTCTGCGGTGCGGAAGGCCGTTGACGGTGTCACCAGGGACGGTCACTTGACCTCGAAGCCGCAGGTCATCCGCATCGAACGGGCCGGCTAGGCTCGTTGCGTCGAACCGCCCGCGGCTGAGGCTTCGGAGAAACACGTTCGGAACTTTTTGACGGACCCAGCCGTTACCCGCCTTGATTGAAGCACCATCAAGGAGGGACACATGGCTGCAAGTCTTCTGATCAGTATTCTCATTACGTTTCTTGTAATCGTTCTCGTACTCTATCTCGTCCAGAGACTGCCGATCGACGGGCGCACGCGCCAGATCGTGCAGGTGGTCATCATCATCATCGGCATCATTTCGCTGCTGAAATACCTCTCTGTTTTCTAGGCCTTCGGACAGCGGATCGCGGGCATAGCAGCATTATGTCTGCCACAATCTCATACATAAGGAATTACCCATGGCTGATACTCCCAAGGCAGAAGACATCCAGGATGCGATGAAGAAGCAGATTGCCGATCTTCGCCGCGAGATGAACAAGATCAACAAGACGCTGGCAGCGCGTGCCGAAGACGTCGCGGAACAGGCCTCGGGCTGGTACGACAGCGCATCCGATGGCGCGTCGCGCGCCGCCAGCCAGTTGCGGGCCAAGGCCCAGACGGTTTCCGAGACGGTTCAGGAAAACCCCGGCACGGTCTCGACGGCTTTGGCGCTTGGCGGCGCTATCGGGTTTGTTCTCGGCATGCTTGTCGCGCAATCTTCGGGTTCCAGCAGCCGCCGCTGGTATTGAGCCCGGTTCGCTTTTCCTGCCAACGGCGCCCTTGTGGCGCCGTTCTGGCCTGTTAAGTAGTTGATTTTGCTAGGTATACTGTTCGTTACCATAACGCCAAACATAAAGCCCACCGGCTTGGTGGGCCAGTGTGACCTGAGTCCCGTGTTTCCTCCAGCCTATTGGAGAATCCGGAGATTGATTTGTGGCGTCATGCGGCCTGCTTTTCCAGCGCCATT
>NZ_JBTMXB010000017.1:0-86350 GCF_054489405.1 Mesorhizobium sp. A623 | reverse complement strand
AGACGATCGGAACGCGGTTCGGCGGCATCCCCCAGTCAATTCCGATGCCCCATTTGCCGGTGATGTCTTACGCGAAGGTTATCGACGTGCTTCCGAACGCCCTGTCCTTCGCGCTGCTGGGCTGCATCGAAAGCCTTTTATCGGCGGTCGTGGCCGATTCAATGACCGGCCGACGACATCGCTCCAACTGTGAACTGGTGGCTCAAGGTGTCGCCAATATAGCCTCGCCATTGTTCGGCGGCATCTGCGTGACGGGCAACATCGCCCGCACGGCCACCAATGTTCGCGCTGGCGCTCATGGTCCGGTTGCGGGAATGCTCCATTCGGTCTTTCTCCTGTCGTTCATGCTCATTGCCGCGCCGCTGGCTTCCTATATTCCGCTGTCGGCGCTGGCAGGGGTGCTGGTCATCGTCGCCTGGAACATGGCCGAAAAGCATGAATTCGCAACGCTGATCCGGGCGTCGCGAGGCGATGCGGTCGTCTTGCTGGCAACTTTCCTGCTCGTCATATTCCGCGATCTCACAGAAGGTATCCTCGTCGGTTTTGCGCTTGGCGTGCTGCTGTTCCTGCATCGCATGGCCCAGTCCATCGAAGTTGAGAACGTACGGCCTATCGCGCAGGATGATGTAGCCGATAGCACCAACGGCAATGGTCGAAGACCGTATGACGTCGATCTGGCAACGGATCCCGACATCGTGATCTTTCGGATATCCGGGGCGTTCTTCTTTGGTGCTGCGGCTGCAGTCGGGGCGGCCCTGGATCGGATCGGCGAGCACCCGAAAGCCTATATCGTCGACTTTTCCGCGGTGCCTTTTCTCGATTCGACAGGTGCTGCGACGATCGAGGGTTTCGTCCGCAAGGCTCACCGCCATGGAGCAGCGGTCTACATTGCCGGCACAACGCGACCGGTTCGTCGAGTTCTTCTGATTCACGGTGTGAAGCCGCCGCGGGTCCACTTCAGGAAGACACTCGCAGACGCGGTTCGGCTGGCGCGTGGCGAGGGTAAGCGTGCCCGGCCAGTAGCGGCTTCGGAATCGACATAGGAGGCATCCGTAACAATCCATACCAACGCTGCCGCCGTAGACTACCATGTAAGAGTGACGTCCTTTGCCCGGCGGCAACGCGAACATCCGATGATAATCAAAGGCCGAGGTTGGGACGAGAAGTCCCTCCTCAAGTGACATCTGCTCGTTGAACGATCTTGAGTTGTTCTAACCCGAAGGAGAGGAGCGAGGTGTTCCTCGGCTAGATCGCAAGAATCGCACAAATTGAACGGATATTTTGCATGGTCGGTATCAATAATTTCATTCTACATGAGGGATAAATTCCATGAGTGGGTCTAAACGTGGCATTTATAATATGATTATTAGATCGGCGATATCTGCTGCTGTTGTCGCGATCGCATGGACCATACTTTATTATATGTTGGGTGTTACGATGGTCTCCACGATATTGGCCGTCTTGGCCGTGGGCGTTTCGAGCTTGTTTCTATAGGCCGAAATTATTTCGATAAAGATCTTTTCCACTCGTGAACCCGCACCGAAGCTTGACCTTGGTTCGATTGGCAACAGGTCCATGACTTTGCGATAAAACTGGACGCTTCGATCAACGTTCTTTCTGAGGCTTAACCGACCCTTTTGGCGTGCAAACAGGTTATCCGGCGGCGATTGCTGGGCTTGCGCCGCGCCGTCGTCAGCCCTTACGGCAACCGTTCATACGGCTGCGATGCGGTCCAGGTAGATGAGGCGCTTTGTGTTGTAGAGGATATTGGCCATACCGATCTCGGTCGTGGCGCGATCGATGCCGATGGTGCGGATGAACATGCCTATGCGGCTCTTCTGCTCGGCGAAGACATACTCGACACGGGAGCGGATCTTTGACTTGATATTGCTGGCGCGGCGGGTGAGCTCTGGCTGTGTTTCGGCGTCAAATCCCTTGCATCGACTATTGTGGCCCCTCCTTCCTGACCCTGCATATGCCGATAGCACCTTGATTAACATCAAAGACAGAGGCCACGGATCGGCCAAAGATGCGTTTGATTGGAGAGAGCTGTCGTGACCATACGCAATCTGGAGTATGTCGTCCGCCCAAAATCTCTTGCCATCTTCGGCGCTTCCGAACGCGAGGGATCCGTCGGCCGCATTGTCATGAAGAACATCATCACCGATGGCTTCGAAGGCGACATCTGGCCGGTTAATCCGAAGTACGGGCGGGTCGCCGGATATCAATGCTATAGCCGGGTAGAAGAGCTTCCCGGCGTTCCGGATCTTGCTGTCATCATGACGCCGGCGGAAACGGTGCCGGACATCATAGCGGCGCTTGGGGAAAAAGGTTGTCGTGCGGCCGTCGTCATCACTGCCGGGCTGACGCGTGAGAACGGCTTGCGGCAGGCGATGCTTGATGCGGCGAAGCCGCATCTGTTCCGCATCATCGGGCCCAATACGATTGGACTAGCGATTCCGCCTGCGAAACTGAATGCCAGCTTCGCGCATATGGCGGCGAACCCTGGCAATATCGCTCTGTTGTCACAGTCAGGTGCGATCGCCACCTCACTTATCGACTGGGCGGCCGAAAACGCTGTTGGTTTTTCCCACATCGTTTCCCTTGGCGATATGGCTGATGTCGATGTCGGCGACTGGCTTGATTTGCTGGCGGGCGATGCACAGACGCGCGTAATCGTCATGTATCTCGAGACCATCACCAACCCCCGCAAGTTCATGTCTGCCGCCCGCGCGGCCGCCCGGCTCAAGCCTGTCATCGCCGTGAAGGCAGGTCGGAACGAGGCCGCCGCCAAGGCTGCCGCGACCCATACCGGAGCGCTGTCGGGCGCCGACCGGGTCGTTGATGCTGCACTCTCGCGGGCTGGCATCCTGCGTGTCGACGGACTGGCAGAGTTGTTCGATGCGGCCGAGATTACAGCGCGGTTCCGACCACTGGATCGCACCAATGTCGGCATCGTCACCAATGGCGGCGGGGCCGGGGTCCTCGCTCTGGATCAGCTTGCCGGAAGCGAGAGCTCCTTGGCGGCGCTCTCTGCCGCAACGGTCGAGCAGCTGAACCGCCAGCTCCCATCGACATGGTCGCACGCTAACCCTGTCGACATCATCGGTGACGCGCCACCCGAACGCTATAGGCGTGCCGTCAAGACTGTCGCCTCGGATGCCGATGTCGATGTCGTGATGGTGCTGAACTGCCCAACGGGCCTGGCTTCGCCTAAGGACGCCGCTATTGCCGTGGTCGGGCTGACCGAGGCCGGACACGTTGCGGGCAAGCCGCTGCTCACCTGTTGGCTTGGAGAGCATACGGCACGGGAGGCTCGACGCGTGCTGCAAAGCGCCGGCATTCCGAGTTTCGAGACGCCCGCAGAGGCGGCACACGCCGTCTCCTACCTCGCAGACTGGTCGAAAGCGCAAAAGGCGCTGATGCGTGTGCCGTCAAGCAGTAGCGAGGACGTTGTAAGGGATCGGGAAGCCGTCCTAGCCATCTTCCGCAAGGCGGCAACGGAAGGCCGGAGCCTGCTGACCGAGCCGGAGGCCAAGGCGGTGGCGGCCAGCTATGGCATATCGGTGCCGAAGGTCGTCGTCGCGCATTCGCCCCGGGAAGTCGGCGCGGTTGCCGCGAAGCTGCTCGAAACGTCGGAAAAGGTAGTCGTAAAGTTGCTGTCAAAGGCGATCTCGCATAAGTCGGATGTGGGAGGTGTTATTCTCGATATTGAGACGGCGGAAGCCGCCGAAGAGGCTGCGAGGCTAATCGAAAACCGTGTACGCCAGCGAGCGCCCGAAGCCGACATTCAAGGCTATGCCGTACAGCCGATGGTGATGCGCAAAATGGCGCAGGAACTCATCCTCGGTATGAGTCGCGACCCCATCTTCGGCCCGACCATCTTGTTCGGGGCTGGCGGTGTCGCAGTCGAAATGATGAACGACACCGCAGTCGCCTTGCCGCCGCTTGACGACCTACTCGCAGGAGACCTGATCGAACGCACGCGCATCGGCCGGCTGCTTGCGGGGTTTCGCGATAGGCCGCCCGCCAACCGCAGAGCGATTGCCCACGCGCTCAACAGCCTGTCACAGATGATCGTGGATTTTCCCTGCATCCTCGCGGTGGATATCAATCCTCTGCTCGCCGACGCAAACGGAACGATCGCACTTGATGCACGTATCGAGATCGATCTCCAGGCCGTCGAAGAGCGAGGGCCGAACCCTATGCTGGCAATTCGGCCCTATCCGGCCGGCTGGGAGAAAGAATTCGTGGGCGGTGACGCCGGCTATCACATTCGACCGATCAAGCCGGGCGACATCGAGCTTTATCCGGAATTCCTGGCAAAGATCGCCCCTGAGGACATTCGGCTGCGCTTTCTTGGACCACGCAAGCATTTTCCCGACCAGATGCTAAAGCGCCTCACGCAGCTTGATTACGACCGCGATATCGCCTTCGTCGTACTGGAAAAGGCAAGTGGCGCGCTAGCTGGCGTGGGGCGGCTCTCTTGCGATCCGGACAAGGAGAAGGCCGAGTACGCACTGCTCGTCCGAACCGATCTGCAAGGCTATGGCATCGGCTGGCAACTCCTGACGCTGCTGGTCGACTATGCAAAGGCCGAGAGGATCGGACAGATCGAAGGTATTGTCCTGGAGGAGAACAGCGGAATGCTACGTATGTGCCGCGAATTCGGTTTCACACTCAGCCGTCATCCTGACGAGCCCGGCCTCATGCTTGCCGCCCTCGATCTCGGCCAGAAGATGCAGTCCCGTCGATAATGGCGCCAACAGAGCTACAATGCCTGTATGCCATCGAACGTCTATGACACCGGAGCGATGCAGCCCACGATGACCTGGATCGTTCCACCGGAGTAACGACATTGGCCAAATGAACGCGTAGCTTCTCTGTCCATGTGGACCCTGTTTCTGACCCATTGGCCCCATTTTCTTGCTGTCGTGTCCGTGATGGTCGCGGCGGTTGCCGCTGTGCACGCGGCCATGACTAAGGACGAAGTACGCTCGGCGATCGGATGGGTGGGGGTCATTATGTTGTCGCCGATCGTCGGCGCGCTGATCTATGCGGTTGCGGGCATAAACAGGATCCGGCGCAGCTCGATCGCGGCGGAACGCTCGATGGCCGGGCACGAGACTCCGGCGCACCCGAGTTTTGACGTCACAAATGACCTTGTTGCCGAACGGTTCGGCCGCCGATTCGCTGCCCTCAAGACCGTAGGCGACAGGATAACACACCATATGCAGACGGCCGCGAATACCATCGACATGCTGAAGACCGGCGACGAAGCCTACGCCTCGATGGTCGAGGCGATCATGGGTGCCCGCCGCAGCATCATTCTAGAAACCTACATCTTCGACCGCGACCCGATCGGATTACGCATTGCCGACGCCCTTATCGAAGCCGTGAAACGTGGTGTCGAGGTGCGGGTTCTGATCGACGCTGTGGGCGCGCGCTATTCGGTTCCCAGTATCGTGCCTTATCTTCGCCAGGGCAGCGTCTCGGCGGACGTATTCAACGGCCGTATCATCATGGGATTGCGGCTGCCCTACGCCAATCTCAGGACACACCGGAAAATTCTCGTGGCCGACGGAACGACGGCGTTTGTCGGAGGCATGAACATCAGGAAAGGCTTCACTTCGGAATTCGCTGGTCCAGATTGCGCGCACGACACACATTTTCGCATCACGGGACCGGTAGTCGCCGACGTCTTCGCAGTTGCCGCCGAAGACTGGCATTTCACGACAGGAGAGCGATTGCACGGTGATGCCTGGCGAGCCGGGATGCTGTCCGGCGATCCGGGGACGGGGATGCTCGTGCGGGCCATCCCCTCTGGACCGGATGACAGCGTCGAAGCGAACCAGAAGATGCTGATGGGAGCCTTCTCCGTTGCGCGCAAGTCGATCCTTATCATGTCACCCTATTTCCTGCCCGACCGTGAGTTGATCGTTGCCTTGACGACTGCCGCCCGGCGCGGGGTTGATATTGATATTGTCGTCCCGTCAGCCAACAACCTCGTCCTTGTCGATCGTGCCATGACGGCCCAGTTCGACCAGGTCCTGAGAAGCTATTGCCGCGTTTGGCGCGCCAAAGGCTTGTTCGACCACTCCAAGCTACTTTCTGTCGATGCGACCTGGGCATTCGTCGGCTCTTCGAATCTCGATCCCCGCTCGTTGCGATTGAATTTCGAGATCGATCTTGCTGTGCTTGATCGGGACTTTGCCGGTAAGATCGATGCGCGAATCCGATCGGCCATTGAGTCATCCACTTCGGTCACGCTCGCCGGACTGCGCGCCCGTCCGTTTCTTGTGCGGCTGATCGACCGCATTCTGTGGCTCGGGTCGCCTTATCTTTGACAGAGTCACCATTCAGGGACATCAATCAAATGTTTCGTGCGTGAAGATTGTGTGAGGGATCGTCTCACCCTATTCCAGACAAGAAGATCCGTCGACATGATTCCACAAACACGAGGGGAGCAAGGAAAGGGCTATACGGAGAATGAATGGGCGGCTTTCTGCGGATATCTTCGAGCGGATTCGGCGAGGCGATGAACATGCGTCACCGAAGACCGTCAGCTATGGCCCGCACTTGTCGGCGTTGCATGTAGCATCTTACAATGTTCATAAATGCGTTGGCACCGACGGCAAGTTCGACCCGCTGCGTACGGGTCAGGTCATCCGGGAAATCAACGCTGACATCATTGCATTGCAGGAGGCCGATCGGCGCTTTGGGGACCGTAGCGGGATATTGGATCTGGTTCGTCTTGAACGTGAAGCCGGCCTTGCACTGGTCCCTGTCTCCGGTAAGACGAAGTCGCATGGCTGGCACGGGAACGTGCTGCTCTTCAGGCGCGGGGTTGTACGTGGCGTTCATCAGGTCACACTTCCAGGGCTGGAGCCGCGCGGCGCGATCGTTGCCGAAATCGACCTCGACGCGGGAGCCTCAATCCGAATCATAGCGGCGCATTTCGGCTTGCTTCGCCATTCGCGCAAGCGGCAGGCCCACATGATATCCGAGATCGTGAACGCGGATGATGACACGCCCACATTGCTCATGGGCGATCTTAACGAATGGCGTTTCAATGACCGGTCGGCGCTGAGTACTCTCAATACAGCTTTCGGCCCTATCTCGCCGGCCGTCCCGAGTTTTCCGTCCAGGTTGCCGTTGCTTGCGCTCGACCGCATCATCACGAACCGCGAGGATATTCTGTCGCCTGTCACGGTTCACGACACGCCGCTGGCGCGCGTCGCTTCGGACCATCTGCCAATCAAGGCATTCGTCGATCTCTTGCCCGCTTTCGGTTGGGGCGAGCGCCATCAGACAAGCGATTCATGCAAGGCAGCATGAATTGGCAAGCCGTTCAGGCCAGGGTTCAAAATGCACTCGACTGGCTTGGCAGGGATTTCTCAATCGCTTGCCGCCCGGTTATGCGCGTGGCCTTAACGCGGTAGAATAGATGCGTGGACGGCGTAGCCATCGGCGCCAGGACTGGCTTCAGCGCACCGGGTTCCCACCAGTTGGCGTGCTTTTCCAGCAATGACCAGGCGTGATCACGCTCGCGCTTCCAGCCGATCCGATCCGGTAGTTCCTCGAAGGTCCCGTAAACGATCACACTGCGCCATTCTCGATGCCCGCCTAAATGGTCCACTTGCAGGCAAACGGAAGGGTTCTCCCGCATCCAGTCGATCTTTTGCCCCTGCATCGAGAAGCTGTAGAAATAGCCCTGTTCATACGCATATTGGATGGGGATGAGATATGGCTGGTTTTCCCGCGAGCAAGCCAGTCGGGCAAGACGTGAGACCTCCAGCAACTCGATGCATTCCTCGCGGGTCATTTCCCTGATAATCATGACTTCTTCTCCGGATTCGGCCTTTTTACAAGAGCTGGCTGGCTTAGCTAACTTCCACTATGTTGCATCAATGCGAAATGAGAGCAGGTATCAGAAGGTTCGACAAGATACCTTCCGTCGCTCCGCCCAGTACGAAATCGCGCAGCCGCGAATGGCCGTAGCCACCCATGACGAGTAACTGAGCCTCTTTTTCGATCGCCGTCTGCTGCAGCGTTGCTGCAATGGGGCAGCTCTGCGCCTTGATCTCGATGGCTTCGGCGTTCAGACCGCTCTCGCGCAGTCGACTAGCCAGCTTTTCGCCAGGGCTATTCTCCTTGAGTGGCTTTTCATCGACTACCGTAAGGATCGATATACGCTCGGCGCGGTTCAAGGCGAAACGGGCGTCGGCAATCGCGCGCGCGGCAACTCGGCTCCCATCCCAGGCAATCGCGACGTGGTCGAAGGATGTGATATCCCATAGTTCGGGCAACAGCAGGGTTGGTCGCCCCGAACCGAAAATGACTGCCTCGGCGGTCGTTCTCGACGTCTGATTGCCGGCTTCCCACCCCACAAGACTGAGATCGTAGTAGCGGGCATGCAGCGCCGCAGCCTCGCCTAACAGAGCGAGCGGTGCGGATAAGGCTGCGGTCGTGAGTTGCACGCCTGCCGTCTCGGCCTTTTCCTTCAGAACAGTGAGTAGATGCTCTCCTCGATGACGACTGGCTGTTTGGGCTTCCCGGATCAGCTTGGGGGTGTTGATCAGCAGCCTGGAAAGTGTATTGGATGTATCAGGGATGTCGGCATTGATGGCGGCGGCATGGATTGCCGCACCGATCTCGGCAGCCACGAAGGCTACGTGAGCGCCAAGCACGTCCACATTTGCTTCCGGATAGGTGACGAGGGGAACGAACGCCTGGAGGTTCAAGACAGTTTTTCCTTTCCGGGTCACTTCAATCTGGCAACGCGGGATGGCGAAGGCGTCAGGACGCCATCGCCTTCAAGGTCTGCAATTTAATGATATTTGCGCTGCGTAGCGTGGGTAACTCGATGATACCTTTTTGCCGTAGCCTGGTGAACATGCGGGAGACGGTCTCGATTGTCAGGCCAAGGTAGTCCGCAATGTCCAGGCGGGACATCGGCAACTCTATCTGCGTCAGGCCACCCTGCCGTTCGGACATGTCCGTCATGAAGGCGGCGATACGCTCATCGGCGTTTTGCCGACCAAGAACGAGGAGATGCTCCTGCACTCTCACCAAGGTCTGAAGTGCCATTGGTAGCAATTTGGCAGCGGTCTCATCTTGATACGAAGAGGGACGCATGACGCGGACGGCCGTGCCGCAAATCGCTTCCGCAAAGAAGTGATGGGTTACGTCGGCCTCTAGGCCGAACGCCTCGCCGGGTAAATGGAATGCCGAAATCTGGCGACGCCCATCGGTAAGCAAGCGATGGATTCGGACCGCGCCGATTTCGACCTGATATAGCTTTCCGCTTTTCTCACCCGGGGCATAAATCTCGGCGCCCGGACGAAAGAAAGTCAATGCCTGAAGGCTTTTGCGTGGGTAACCCCCTATGGATTCGCAGACATGCGATGACTTATACGGGGAGTAGGAACTGCGATGCGGTGCAACAAGGGCCATGACCGTCTCCTGATACCGTCGACAGACCAATCGCCCAAATTCGAACGCGTGGAAATTCGGTGATGCCCGTAAGGGGAACTACGTAGTAGCCGTCACACCAATCCTGCCACGGCACTACGTACGGCCTCTATGAGGGGCTCGCCCAGAAATGGCTTCATGACGGGTTTTACGAAAGGAAGGTCGGGGGCGGCATGAAAAAGACCAACAAGAAGGATGACAGGCCTGGCGAAATCGATAAGCTGTTTCCTGGCCTGTTCCCAATCGTCGATGGCATCGTCATCCAAAACAGCGCACGCAGCCCGCCGTGCGTCCGCCGACGCCAAGGCGTCGCTTGCGTAAGGGTGGGCACATACCGTGAAGCCGTCGCTCTCCAGCGCGAATTCGAGCGAGCGCCTGAAGCCCTTATCCGGGGCTGCGATCAGTATGATTTCAGTTTCTGTCACCTGAAGACCTCAACCGGTCCTTCTTCTGCGTCCGGTCATGAAGGCGTTTACATGTTCCCAGATTCGTCACATTGAGCAAGATCAACGCGCAATAGGAGCGTCGAAAAAATAATCTGGGAACGTCGACAGGTTAGGAACCCTGCGGCGATTGCATACCAACACAATCCGGCCAAATGTCGGCCCTCATTTCCCCATTTCAAAGGTTCATGGCAATTGCCATCCGCACTAATTCGGGGAGGCTCCTTGCCTGCATCTTAGCCATGATGTTGGCGCGATGAACCTCCACGGTGCGCGGACTGATGTCGAGGTCATACGCGATTGTTTTGTTGGGCAAGCCTGCGACGACTGCGGACAAGACCTGGCGTTCCCTGTCTGACAACTGAGCGAGCTTGGATCTGAGGGCTGTAACATTGTCGATGATGGCCAACTCATCGAGATGGGCGGCAGCCCGCCTGATGGCCTCGACAAGGACATCGTCCTCAAACGGCTTTTCAATGAAATCCACCGCCCCAGCCTTCATGGCTGCAACGGCCATCGGCACGTCACCGTGGCCGCTAATGACGATGGAAGGCACCATTGCGCCTTTTTCCCGTAGGCGTTCCAGCAATTCTACGCCATTCATATCGGGCATTCTCAGGTCAGTGACGAGACAGACCCTGCCATTCGTCGGCGTTAGGGCGAGGAAGCTTTTCCCGGATTCGTGAAGACGGACGGTGAACCCCATCGTGGTCAGCAAGAAGGCAAGCGACTTGCGGACCGGTTCCTCGTCGTCGACGACATGCACGGTATAGTCGTCAATCTGCATTGGCTGCCTCTCGGGTGGTCACGGGGAGTGAAAAGCGGAAAGTCGCCCCGCCCTTGTCGTTTCGTCCGGCTGTGATGACGCCACCATGGGCTTCGATGATACGTTTAGAAATCGACAGGCCGACTCCCATCCCGTTGGCTTTGCTGGTCACGAACGGTTGAAAAAGGCGGGCGGCAATCTCTTCCGAAACTCCGCTGCCTGTATCGACCACTTCGGTTACGATATAGTCATCGCCTTCACGGGTCGTGCGAACGACCAGTTCTCGCAGTTCGCTATCGCGCATGGCTTCCACGGCATTGCGTATCAGGTTGATCAAGACCTGCTGGATCTGGACTTTGTCGACCATGACATGTCTCGTATCTGGAACGAACTCGAAAATTGTACGCACGCCCTGCTCGCGGGAGCCAACAAGCGCCAGCGCACCGGCCTCCTCAATCAGCTTGCGGATATCCTGTGACGTTTTTTCGGCCCCACCTCGCGTAACAAATTCACGCAGGTGTCGGATGATGCCGCCGGCACGAAGCGACTGTCTCGCGGTTTCATCGAGCGCGTCCTTAAGCCGTTCAGCCGTTGTGGCGTCCAAGTCCTTGAGCAGACGCACGCAGCCTTGCGAATAGTTTGCGATCGCCGCCAGCGGCTGGTTGAGTTCATGCGCAAGCGTGGAAGCCATCTCGCCCAATTCGCTCAGACGAGCCAAACGAGCCAGTTCGGCCTGGATCTCCTGTAGTTGCGCCTCTGATTGCTGGCGTTCGGTGAGATCGCGGATGAAACCGGTGAAGTAGGTCTTGCCGGCGGACCTCATTTCGCCGACCGCGAGCTTCATAGGAAATGTCGAGCCATCCTTCCTGCGTCCGATCACGACCCGGTCGATGCCGATGATCCGCTTTTCGCCGGTGGAGAGATAACGGTGAACATAGTCATCATGCTCGCTATGGTAGGGTTCTGGCATCAGCAGGTTCACATTCCTACCCACGATCTTCTCCTTGGCATAGCCGAACTGCCGAACCGCTGCGGCGCTGAAGGAGGTAATGATTCCTTTGTCGTTAATCACCACCGTGGCGTCGGGGACGGTGTCGAGGATCGAGCGCAGATGCGCTTCGCTCGCCCGCAGCGTGCTCTCGATCCTGTCGAGTGCCCGACGCGCATGATGCAGCATTTCACCCATCCAGGCGATAACCGGTCCCGCGACTATGAAAACGATGATCTGTATCCAGAACGTCGGATCTGCGCCTGCGATCAGGAACGTTCCGACAATCGATAGGGCCAGGGCGAAGAGCGCCGGGCCTATGCCTCCGGCGATGGCAGCAACAAGAATAGCGGGAACGAAAAGGATGAAAAGGGCAGCGTTCCCGAGCGTCTCTTGCAGAGGCAGCCGGATCGCAAAAGCAACGGCGGTCGCTGCCGCGGCCAGGAGATAGCCGGCCCATCCTTCGAAACGCCTGGACAGGACGGCTTGAAGGAAGCGTCGTTGCAACCCTGGTAGATCTCTGGCTGGCATGGCCTTCTCTCAAAAACTGGAAAGCAGATCGTCAACGCGCTGTTACACAACTCGAAACACGAATCCGAAGTATCTGATACGTCTTTGACAAAAGCATCGTCGACAGCCGCGAAAACTACATTTGTCTGCATCGGAAAGAAAGCCGGCGGAGCGCCGCAGGCGAGCGGCTCTTTCGTCGATCGCAGCCTCGGTGATCATCGAACCACTGGGTCATTTCTCGCTATGATCATCGCTGACTCAATTTGAGCAGTTGGGCCGCAATACAAATGTCGATATCCTCGATAGGCATGGGAAGGTCGGCACGGACGGCACCGGCGGTTAGACGGCTGTGCATATCCTCCTCTGTGGCTTAACAGAGAGGAACTCTTGCCAGCGCTCTTTGGCCAGTTTCCAAGCCACTATCGGAAATGCCGACGTGTGAATGGTTCCGGCTTGGAGCAATATGAAACTGATGCCGGTACATTTGATCGGCGTCAATGACAGACGTTGCGGAAGGCGGTTAACTGCAATCCCTACTGGATCGAGCCGATGGGTGAACCTAGGCGAACGAAGCATTTCCACGCGCGATCGGCCGAGTGAGAGCCCATGGATCGGCGACGACAACCGGCAGGTGGATCTATTGCCCGCCGGCTCTCGTACCTATGGAAAACCTGAAAGCGGGAGAGCGGGGCATCGGCGGTATCTGCGGAAGGTTCATTCCACCCAAAGGATTAATCATGACTGATGCCACCGTCAGACTGTCGCCTGTACCCGCGAAAGTCAAAGAGTGAGCTCCTTCGAAGCATTCGACGCGAGATATATCGTATGTTCAACGACTACCGCCCGTTCGAGTGGCGCCGACCGAAGGGGCCGCCTTCATGCGGCAGAGCCGGCTGATATCGTGGTCATTCCGAGGGTGTTGACATGCAAAATGACGACAAGTGCGAACAATATCAGCCATATCGATCTGGTGTTGAAGCACGGTTCGCAGCAGGAAGCGGCTCGCGCGGCGCTGTCGGTGGACAGTGTGCCTCGCTTCGCCAGTGGAGGACCTTTGGCGCCTCCGGATCTGCTTGGCCGGTTTTCCGAATTATTCGCACGTGGCCGGGCAGGCGGTCAGTGCCGGGCTGGCTGGCCATTTTGAAGGCGATCACCGCCGGCGATGGCGGCAGGCTGGAACTTGCTTCTCCGCTGCAGGGCAGGGCTGGCGGATTTGAAGCCAGTTTTCTGATCGACAGGTGATGGGCATCGCGCTGGACAAGACGTCTCATGCCATCAACAAAAGATTTGTCGGCAGAATACGGTGGGAACCAGACATGGTGAGGGATGACGTGAAGCAATTTTTGCTATTCGATTTTTCGTCGGCTATGTCCCTGACAACCGTCCTTGGCATGTTTTTCGCCGCCGCAGGGACTTGGCTCTTCGACGGAGAGCTTTACTTCCTCAACCTGCCTGGCCTTGTGCTCGTCTATCTCGCCGGCGGACTGCCAGCCGCATGGCGGGCCTTGTCTGCGCTCTGGCGAGACCATATCCTCGACATCGATCTGCTGATGGTGGTTGCCGCCGTCGCGGCGGCCGTGGTCGGCGCGCCTTTCGAGGGCGCAGTCCTGCTGACACTCTTCAGCATTTCCACCACACTCGAGCATCGGGCGCTCGGGCGGGCGCGCCGCGCCATAGAGGCGCTGATGGCACTCCGTCCGGAAACGGCACTGCGAAAGGGCAGGGACGGTGCGGTGGAGGAGGTTGCCGCCGTCGAACTTTCCGTCGGCGATGTGGTGGTGTTACGCCCTGGCGCCCGGGTACCGACCGACGGCATGGTCGTCAATGGCCGTGGCGGCATCGACGAGGCCAACATTACCGGCGAGTCCATGCCCGTCTCCAAGGAGTCCGGCGAACAGGTCTTCGAGGCCACCGTCAATCTCGACGGGGTGCTGGAAGTGTCTGTCACCAGGACGGTCGGCGACAGCACAATCGCGCGCATGATCCAGCTTGTGACGGAGGCGCAGGCGGCAAAGGCTCCCTCCGAACGGTTCAGTTCCTGGTTCGGCCAGCGCTACACCGTTGCGGTTATGGCGGGCGCGGTTCTTGCCTTCGCCGCCTTTTATTGGTTGGGACGCGACTGGGAACAGGCTCTCTACAAGGCCGCAACGCTTCTGGTTGCGGCCAGCCCCTGTGCGATCGTCATATCGGTGCCCGCCGCCATCCTGTCGGCGCTCTCGGCCGCCGCGCGCGGGGGCGTGTTGTTCAAGGGAGGTACGGCACTCGAAGCGCTTGCTGCGGTCGACACCTTCGCATTCGACAAGACGGGCACATTAACGACCGGCCGAGCCGCAGTAACCCAGGTTGTTGTGCTGGATGGAGATGAAAGCCGGTTTCTGTCCTTGCTTGCCGGGCTTGAGGCACATTCCGAACACCATATTGCCGCGGCAATCCGCAGGGAGGGTACCGCACGCGGGCTTGATCCGGTAATAGTAGTGGACGTTAACGCACGCCCAGGTCTCGGCATCACCGGCTTTGATGCCTTTGGCCCGTTATGGGCCGGAAATCTGCATCTGGCCAAGGAAATGGGTGCGCGCGTCGACCACGCCGCGTTAGAAGAGCTCGCAGGCGGTGCTCACACGGTTGTCTATCTTGGGCGTGGTGCAACTGTGCTCGGCGCCGTGAGCGTGGCGGACGAGCCAAGGGCCAGTTCCGCTCCAGCCTTGGCCGCCTTGCGCAGCAGTGGCATACGCCGGATCGTCATGATGACCGGGGACCGCAGGCCGGTGGCACTGCGGGTTGGGATCGAGCTTGGGTTTAAACCCGACGAGATCCACGCCCAAATGCTACCCGAGGACAAGGTTCGCAGTGTCGGCGAGCTTGCCGAAAGCGGCAAGGTAGCCTTCGTCGGCGACGGTGTGAACGACGCAGCAGCCCTCGCCCGCGCCGATGTAGGCATTGCGATGGGCGCGGCTGGCTCCGATGTGGCTCTTCAGGCTGCCGACGTAGCACTCCTGTCAGAGGACATGGAAAGGCTCGCCGACGCCCATCGCCTGGCCCACCGTTCCGCCGCCATCATCCGACAGAACCTCATCATCGCGATCGGCGCCATGGTGGTGCTCGTCACCGGCGGATTGTTCTTCGATCTGCCGCTTCCGCTGGCGGTCGTCGGCCATGAAGGCGGCACGGTCCTAGTCGTGCTAAATGGGCTGCGTCTTCTGTCAGACCCGATCCGTCGGGACAAGGCAAAGACAACCTCTGCTGCTCCGACCCCAAAAGGTGGGCACCCGCTGCCGCCTGCGAAGCAGAACCACCGCCGCAAGGTTCCCGAACGCGCAGCATGACTCGCCACGTCTTTGACGTAGATCAAAGTGGTGCTGGGTCAAAGGCGCTAACCGGAATGATGATTACCGGACATCTAGGCCTTAGATCGAGGCCTACAGAATGCGTCGTGCAGAGCCTCCACCACGGTAAGCACCTCAGACCGAGCGATGCGGTAGAAGACGGTAGTGCCTTCACGTCGCGCCTCTACTAAGCCGTCAGCCCTCAGTCGCATGAGCTGCTGCGACATCGGCACCTGTTCGATACCGAGTTCCTGGCGCAGTTCGGCGACCGACTTTTCCTCGGCCACCAAGGCGCAAAGCACCAGCAGGCGTTGGGGATGGGAGAGGCTGCGCATGAGGTCGCTGGCAGCCTCAGCGGCTGGGGTCATTTCTTTTACATTCATAGTGTTGAATTTATAATCTCTGAATGTTAGATGCAGCCCATAACAATGCGGCTTTGCGCCAGATCAAGGTGAGGCCGTGCAACGTAGATATAGGGCATGCAGGATAGAAGGAATAGCCCATGGCACAGATCGTCGTTCTCGGCGCCGGGCTTGGTGGTGCCATCATACCCTTCGAAATGAAGGAGAATATGCGACCTGAAGACAGGCTGACCGTCGTCAACCAGGGCAGCACCTATTCCTTCGACCTGCCCTTTGCCTTCTCCATGATGCTGCCGGCCTTCCGCGGTGTTGCGGCCGTCCACGGCATCGAGGGGCTGACCAATCCGCGAGGCTTCGTCGCCATCGACAAGTATCAGCGCAACGCGGCCTTCCCGAACGTGTTTGCCATCGGGGTTTGCGTGGCCATCCCGCCGGTCAATAAGGGACCGGTGCCGGTCGGTATGCCCAAAACGGGTTTTATGATCGAATCCATGGTTACCGCAACAGCCGCAAACATCGCAGCGCTGCTGCGTGGTGAGCAGCCTCGCGCCATCGCCACCTGGAACGCGGTGTGCCTGGCCGATTTCGGCGACGAGGGTATCGCTTTCGTGGCGCAGCCGCAGATCCCACCGCCCAACATCAACCGGTCCTCGCAGGGCGAATGGTTGCAAGCCGCCAAGGTCGGCTTCGAGAAATACTTTCTGCACAAGGTGCGCACCGGCAAGAGCGAGGCCTTCTACGAGAACCTGACGCTCGACCTGCTGGGGATCAGAAAGCTCAAGGACATCCATCTGGAGCCGACGGAATGACCCGCCGGCCACTCGCAAGGAGAATGAAATGACGCTCGACCGTGCCGTTCTGATGTTTGCCGGGTGCATGGTGCTGGCTTCGCTGGCACTCGGGTTCTTCGTGTCGCCCTGGTGGTACCTTCTGACCGCTTTTGCGGGCCTCAATATGTTCCAGGCCTCGATCACCGGCTTTTGCCCGGCAGCCATGCTGTTCAGGCGGCTAGGCTGCAAGCCGGGCGTGGCCTTCAAGTAACGCAGCGGCGGCCCCTCGTACTTCGTCCGTGGGGCCGGCCATCGTCCACATGTTCCAGCCTTCCGGGTTTGCGATGTTCCGTGGTTTCTTTTCGGTTATCCTGTTGATTGCGGCGGCAGTAGCTCCTCAGACTGCTCTTGCCGCTGAATTCGTGGTTCGTGCCACCACCATTCTCGAAATGAAGGCCGTCTTCGGCCAGGTCGAGAGCCGCACCATCGTGCCCGCTCGCGCCCGCATCACCGGTATCATAAGCGACATCAGCGTTGTTGAAGGCAGCGAGGTGAAGAAGGGCGACGTGGTCGCTGTGGTGGTGGATGACAAGATTGCGCTGCAGCTCAATGCGGCGGAAGCCAAGATAGGCGCCCTGCGCTCGCAGCTTGCCAACGCCCGCACCGATCTGGAGCGCGTCCAACGCCTGCTGTCGCGCGGTGTCACCACGCAGAGCCAACTCGATGCCGCCACGATGGCTTTGGACGTCTTCACCAACCAGGTCGCGGCGGCGGAAGCCGAAAAGACGGTAATCGAGCAGGGCGCTCGCGAGGGCAAGGTGCTGGCGCCCTCTGACGGTCGGGTGCTGACCGTGCCGGTCACGCTCGGCTCGGTAGTGATGGCCGGCGAGACAATCGCGCGTATTGCCGGCGGACCCTACTATCTGCGACTTTCCCTGCCCGAACGTCATGCCGCCGAAATCATCGAGGGTGCGGAGGTCCTCGTCGGCGGGCGAGGACTAGGGCCGGATAGTACGACGGCCATGCGCCACGGGCGCATCGCTAAAGTCTATCCAGAGATTGCTGAGGGGCGCGTCATTGCCGACGTCGACGTGGCCGGTCTTGGTGACTATTTCGTCAATGAGCGCACGCTGGTTTCAATCCCGGTCGGCCGGCGCTCGGTATTGGCAGTGCCGTCCGAAGCGATCCGGACGTTGCACGGTATCGACTATGTACGCGTGGCCGGCGCGGACAGCGAGGGGGACGTCGCCGTCATTTCCGGCGATAGTTTCGACCAGGACGGCCAGTTGCGAACCGTCATCCTGACCGGCCTTACCGACGGCGACCGGGTGGTGCTGCCATGAAGCTCGGCATCGCCGGCGGCCTGACGCGCGCCTTCATCGCCTCTCCGTTGACCCCGCTGTTCCTGCTTGCGGCGCTTGCGCTCGGCCTGATCTCGCTGCTGACGCTGCCGCGCGAGGAAGAGCCGCAGATCTCGGTACCGATGGTGGACATCCATGTCAGCGCCAACGGGCTGAAGGCCGAGGATGCGGTCAAGCTCGTTACGGAACCGCTGGAGACCATCGTCAAGAGCCTCGATGGGGTCGAGCACGTCTATTCGCAGACCGAAGACGATGGCGCCGTGGTCACGGCCCGCTTCGACGTCGGCACGAATGCCGACACCGCCGTGCTCAGGGTACAGGAGAAGATCGGGGCCAATATGGATCGCATTCCTGTCGGCGTCCCCGCGCCGCTGATCGTCGGGCGCGGTATCGATGACGTGGCCATCGTGGTGGTGACGTTGCGACCCGCCCCGCAGGCGGCTGAGCGCTGGACAGCGAATGGGCTGACCCGGCTGGCGCGCGAGTTACAGGTGGAGGTTGCCAAGCTGCCGGACATCGGCCTGACCTACATCGTCGGCCAGCAACCGGAAGAGATCCGCGTCGAGCCGGACCCCGAGAAGCTGTCGCTCTACGGCATCACGCTACAGCAGCTTTCGGCCAAGATTGCCGGCGCCAACCGCTCATTCCGTATAGGCACCGTGCGCGAGGACGGCGGCCAGCGTGCCATCGTCGCCGGCCAGACGCTGCAGGAACTGCCCCAGATCGGCAACATCCTGATCACCGCGCGCGACGGCCGCCCGGTCTATGTGCGAGACGTGGCCAGCGTCGTGCTGGCGACCGAGCCGGCCGAGAACCGCGTGAGCGACATCCGCAAGACCGAAACCGGGTTGGAGCGGGCACCGGCCGTCTCGCTCGCCATCGCCAAGCGACCCGGCACCAACGCCGTCGTCATCGCCGACGAGATCGTCAAGCGGCTGGAGCAGGTGCGCGGCCAGATATTCCCTAAGGACGTTGAAATGACGGTCACGCGTGATTATGGCGAGACCGCCAACGAAAAGGCCAACGAACTTCTATTCCATCTCGGGCTAGCCACCCTGTCGATCGTGGTTTTGGTAGCGGTCGCCATCGGCTGGCGCGAAGCGATGGTTGTCGCCGTTGTCATTCCCGCTACTATTCTGCTCACGCTTTTTGCCTCGCAGGTGATGGGTTATACGCTGAACCGCGTCAGTCTGTTCGCGTTGATCTTCTCCATCGGCATATTGGTGGACGACGCCATCGTCGTAATCGAGAACATCGCCCGCCACTGGGCGATGCATGACGGCCGGCCGCGCGTACAGGCGGCGATTGACGCGGTCGCTGAGGTCGGCAACCCCACTATCGTGGCCACGCTGACGGTGGTGGCCGCGCTTCTGCCCATGCTGTTCGTGTCCGGCATGATGGGCCCCTATATGAGCCCGATCCCGGCAAACGCCTCGGCGGCGATGCTGTTTTCCTTCTTCGTCGCCGTAATCGTCACGCCATGGCTGATGATGAAGTTTGGCGCGGCTCATGCCGGCGCTGAAAAAGCTGGCGGCCACGCCGCCGAGGGCGGGCGGCTCGGTCGCATCTATGTCGCGGCGGCTCGTCCAATTCTGAAGAGCCGGGCGCGCGCCTGGACTTTCCTGCTGCTGGTCGGTATGGCCACGCTCGCCTCGCTGGCGCTGATCTACACCAAGCACGTAACGGTGAAGCTCCTTCCCTTCGACAACAAGGCAACTCTGCAGGTCGTGCTCGATCTGCCGAAAGGCTCGTCCGTGGAGGACACCGACCGGGCGCTACAGGAGATGGTTGGCCGGCTGGCGCCGGTGCCTGAGATCATCTCGTTCCAGACCTATGCCGGCATCGCCGCACCGTTCGACTTCAATGGGCTGGTGCGGCACTACTACCTGCGCGCCAGCCCGGAGCAGGGCGACATTGCCGTGAACCTTACTCCAAAGAGCGACCGCGGCCGGGAAAGCCATGCCATTGCCCTCGACATGCGCCAGCACCTGAAGGGTCTTGGCCTGCCTCAAGGCACGGTAATCAAGGTAGTGGAGCCACCACCCGGGCCACCGGTGCTGGGCACGCTGCTGGCCGAAATCTACGGACCGGACGCCGTAACGCGGCGCGCGGTGGCCAGTAAGGTCAGGGAGTTAATGCAAGGCATTCCCTTCATAGTGGACATCGATGACAGCTTTCACAACCAGCCCGAGCGCGTGCGCGTCTCCATCGACCAGGACAATCTGGAATACTACCGGGTCGAGCAAGCCGATGCCTATGACACGCTCAGCGCGCTCTACGGCGGTGCCACCGTCGGCTATTCGCACCGCGGCGGCGGTCGCCAACCCATTCCGATCCGCGTGGCGCTTGCCAAGAGCAAGACCCTGGTCGACCAGCGCGCGCTGGCAACTCCAGTGCCAGCTAACGCGTTGCCGGGTGGACGCGGCGTGGTCGAACTGGGGGACGTGGTGTCGGTCAGTCACGAGCCGGCGTCATGGCCGATCTACCGACGCAACGGCCGCCCCGCCGAGATGGTGCTGGCTGAGCTTGCCGGCGCCTACGAAGCGCCGATCTACGGCATGCTGGCGGTGCAGGAGGCCATCGACAAGGCCGACTGGGGCAATCTGCCAAAGCCGGTGATCGCGTTGCATGGCCAGCCCGACGACGAGTCCAGACCGACGCTGTTGTGGGACGGCGAATGGGAGGTGACCTGGGTCACATTCCGAGACATGGGCGCTGCCTTCCTGGTGGCTATATTGGGCATCTATATACTGGTCGTGGCGCAGTTCGGTTCCTTCAAGCTGCCGCTGGTCATCCTCACGCCCATCCCGCTCACCTTCATCGGCATCCTGCTGGGTCACTGGCTGTTCGGCGCACCTTTCTCTGCCACCTCGATGATCGGTTTCATTGCGCTCGCCGGCATCATCGTGCGCAACTCCATCCTGCTGGTCGACTTCATCCGCCACGCCCGCACACCGGAGCGGCCGCTGGTGGAGGTTCTGCTGGAGGCTGGCGCCATCCGCTTCAAGCCGATCCTGCTCACGGCGCTCGCCGCCATGATCGGAGCGGCGGTGATCCTGACCGACCCGATCTTCCAGGGCCTGGCGATCTCGCTGCTGTTTGGCCTGATCTCATCCACAGCGCTTACCGTGCTCGTCATCCCGGCTATCTATGTGGTGCTGCGAGGTAGGGGGAAAGAAGACGTCCCTCCTGGCAACATCAATAACGTATCGCGCCGGCGCGGCGCCGACCATTCTTCCGCCTGAACCCGCAAAGGACGAAAACCATGAATTATTACTTTGCCAAAACCCTGCATTGCAGCTTCGACGAAGCGGTCGAGCGCGTCACGACTGCGCTGAAGGAAGCCGGCTTCGGTATCATCACCGAGATCGACGTGAAGGAAACGTTCAAGAAGAAGCTCGGCATTGACTTCCGTAACTACCGCATCCTGGGTGCCTGCAATCCAGCCATGGCACACGAGGCGCTCGAGATCGAAGACAAGGTCGGTACGATGCTACCCTGCAATGTCGTCGCTCAGGAACTCGGGGATGGCGAGATCGAGATTGCCGCTGTTGATCCGGTGGCATCGATGGCAGCGATCGAAAACGAAGTCTTGCGCGGCTCCGCACAAAAGATTCGCGACATGCTGATCGGCGTTATCGAACGGCTCTGAAACGAACACCCTGGAGATATGGAATGCATAACGACTGGAAGGCGTTCATCGATGGGCTCTCTGGCGGGCTGCGAGAATTGCGTAGCGGCGCGCCAGAGGTGATGAAAGGGTTCTCGGCAATATCGCAGGTGGCCTTGAAGGCCGATGTCCTCGACACCAAGACCAAGGAATTGATCGCGCTTGCCATCAGCGTGGCCATTCGTTGCGATGACTGCATCGGGTTTCACGCTGCGGCGGCTGTCGAGCGGGGCGCAAGCCGTGAGGAAGTCCTGGAGACGCTCGGTATGGCGATCTACATGGGCGCCGGGCCGGCTGTCATGTATGCAGGCCATGCGCTGGAAGCATTCGACCAGTTCGGAAAAGCCTGAGACGCTGGTGGGACCGGGCACCGGGCTGATCTCTGATCGACTTTAGCGGCACCCCGATTGTCGGCGAGCCGATCACTGGGAGCTTGTGGGGTTCACGGGGCCGGACCCTTCCATATCCTCCTGCCGCAGGACGATGTCGCCGTGACATTGCATGCACGCAGCGGGTTAATTTCTGAATTCCCCTCTTGCGAACCCCGAGTTCCCGATATAAATAGTGAGTAACTAATTACTATCTTTGGAGAGTGACGTTATGATCTCGCGACCTGCTTACCTTCCCGCGGAAGCGCGGCGTGAAGTGACGGTCGAAACCGTTATCGACCTTGCCGCAGAACAGAACCCGGCGGACATCACGACCGGGGCTATCGCCAAGCGAATGGGAGTAACCCAAGGCGCCTTGTTCAGGCACTTCCCGTCCAAGGACGCCATTATCCAAGCCGTCATGGAATGGGTTTCGGAACGTTTGCTGGCACGCATCGACAAGGCGACTTCCGCCGCGACCTCTCCGCTTGACGCTCTGGAAGCCGCGTTCATGACGCATATCGAGTTCATCTCGGAGCACCCGGGCGTTCCACGGATGTTGTTTGGTGAATTGCAGCGTGCGGAACAGACCGTGGCCAAACGTATGGCGCAGACATTGATCCAGCGCTATGGCGAGCGTCTCGGCCGGCTGATCACGGAAGGTAAGGAGTGCGGTCAGTTGTCTGCGTCGCTAGATGACAAGGCCGCTGTCACGCTCTTCATCGGCACTATCCAGGGTCTTGTCATGCAGTCCCTTCTCGCTGGCGACGTGAAGCGCATTCGTGCAAGTGCACCGGGGGTATTTGAATTGTATCGCCGCGCGGTCGAGGCGATGTAATGACCCATTCGCATTCCTCAGCCGCCGCATCTCCAATGCAATCTCTCGAAGCCATGTTCATGGCTGATGTCGCCTATGTTGCAGATCATCCAAGCGTCCCCCGCCTGTTGTTCGGTGCGCTCGGCAGGGCGGACCAGTCCGGTCTCAGACTGATGATCAAGGCACTTATCCAACGCTATGAGCGCCGTCTTTGCGGGGTGATTGAAGAAGCACGGCAGCGCGGCGAAATACGCCCCACACTCGACACGGAAATGGCTGCTCGTTTGTTCATCGCGACAATCCAGCACTTGATGTTCCGGGCGTTGATCTCTGGAGAGATCGGTAGCCTCCGCGATGCGGCTCCTGGTGAGTTCATTTCACATCGCGCATGTGTGGAGGCAATGCCGTGAAACTGCCTTCAATACAGCGCCGCACCTTAATGCTTCTGGCAGTCGCAATTCCAATCGCCGCCCTATTCGTTTACGTGGTGCTGAGATCAGGACCGCTGGCACCGGTCGCCGTCATGACGGCCAGTGTTGAGAGCCGGACGATCTCACCTGCGCTCTTCGGTATCGGGACGGTCGAGGCCCGTTTCGCGTACAAGATTGGCCCTACCAGCGCGGGACGTATCGGCAAGATATTTGTCGATGTTGGCGACAAGGTGCATGCCGGGCAGGTTCTGGCGAAAATGGACCCTGTGGACCTTGATGAGCGTATCGCTGCGCTTGATGCGGCGATCGGCCGTGCGGAAGCATCGGTAACAACTGCCGAAGCCCAGGTGGACGATGCTCTGGCGCGTAAGGATTATGCCGATACGCAGGCCAGTCGCCATGAGCAACTGTGGAAGAGCCGCTCTGTCAGTGAAGTCGCGGTGGAAACCAAGCGGCAGGACAGCCAGGTGGCGAACGCCGTTCTTGCGGCGGCTCAGTCGAATCTCGTGGGTGCGCAACAGGATCTGCAGCGCAACCGTGCGGATCGCGATGGCTTGGTCAAGCAGCAGGAAAATCTGGTTCTATGTGCTCCGGTCGACGGGGTGATTGCCGCACGCAATGCGGAGGCGGGAACGACCATGGTAGCTGGTCAGGCAGTCATCGAAATGATCGACCCCATGAACCTCTGGATCAATGCGCGGTTCGATCAAATTGCAGCAAACGGCCTGCGCAAGGGGCTTCCTGCCCAGATATCGCTGCGGTCTCATGGCGGCAATAGCGTAGCAGGACGAGTCTCTCGCGTGGAGGTGCTTGCGGACTCGGTGACAGAAGAAACCCTGGCCAAGGTAGAATTCGAAACGCTACCCGAACCGCTGCCTCCAATCGGGGAACTGGCCGAAGTGACGATTGCTCTGCCCGATCTTCCCGTCACGCCGGTAATCCCGAACGCTGCTGTCCAGAATGTCGATGGCAAGACCGGTGTCTGGAGAATCGAGGGCGGAAAAGTTCGCTTCACCGCCGTTCAACTCGGCGCATCGGATCTGGAGGGTACCGTCCAGGTCACAAAAGGTCTGCAGGCCGGTGACGAGGTCCTTGTTCACAGCGCCTCGAGGCTGACGAGTGTGAGCCGCATCCACGTGACCGGCAATCCTACGGAGCTTCTCAAATGATCAGCCTCGCCGGCCGCGACATCCTGCATTCATGGGGCAAGTTCGTCTTCACCGGAATCGGGCTTGGCCTGCTCATCGGCGTAACCTTCACCATGGCCGGAGTCTATCGGGGCATGGTTGACGACGGCAAGGTGCTGCTCGACAACAGCGGTGCCGATATGTGGGTCGTCCAGCAGAATACACTCGGCCCCTACGCCGAAGCCTCGAGCATCAATGACGACATTTATCGGATGATCCTGACCACCCCTGGCGTCGAGCGGGTTGCCAACGTCACCTATCTGACGATGCAGGTCCGAAAAGGAAACACGGATGTGCGGGCGATGGTGGTAGGCATCGCTCCCGGCGACATGACGACACCGGGCTGGCCGCGGTTTCTGGTGGCCGGGCGCCAGATCACGCGTGGTCATTACGAGGCTGTGGCGGATGCCGCGACCGGCTTCATCCTCGGCGATACCCTCACGATCCGGCGGAACCGCTATACTGTTGTCGGACTGACGCGGCGGGCGGTATCGTCGGGCGGCGACCCGATGGTCTTCATTCCGCTGAAGGACGCGCAGGGAGCGCAATTCGTCAAGGATAACGATTCCATTGTCCGCCAGCGCCGGCGCACCAGCGAAAACCCGGAGTTCAACAGGCCTGGAGTGCCGGGTCTACTGGACGCCGTGATCGCCTCGCAAAACATCAACCCCTATGTGAACGCTGTTCTGGTGCGCATCAAACCCGGTTACAACCCGGAATTGATCGCATCGGATATAGAGAGATGGAAGCGGCTGACGGTCTATACGCGCCCGCAGATGGAAGAAATCCTCGTCGGCAAGCTGATCGCAACCTCGGCTAAGCAGATCGGCATGTTCCTGGCCATCCTGGCCATTGTCAGCGCCGCTATCGTTGCTTTCATCATCTATACGCTGACGATGGACAAAATACGTGAGATTGCTGTGTTGAAGCTGATCGGCACTCGCAATCGAACCATCGCGTCCATGATCTTGCAGCAGGCACTCGTGCTCGGGCTGATCGGCTTCGTCGTCGGCAAGATCACGGCGACCTTTGCAGCGCCTCTGTTTCCGAAGTTTGTTTTGCTTCTGTCCGAAGACACGATGATCGGGCTTGTCGCAGTCATTGTCATATGCGCGCTCGCCAGCGTCGTCGCCATCCGTATGGCTCTCAAGATCGACCCCGCCGAAGCGATTGGAGGTTGACATGGGCAGCGGCGGAATCCTCATCGAAGGGATCAGAAAGCGATATGGCAGTGGCGATACTGCGGTCGATGCCCTCAAGAATGTTAACATGCAGGTCGCCCCTGGCGAAGTAGTCGGCCTCATCGGCCCATCAGGTTCCGGCAAAAGTACGCTGCTCAAAGCCCTGGGGGCGGTCATCGACCCGAGTGGCGGGCGTATGACGCTGGGTGACGTTGTAATCTATGACGATAGCTGGAAGATCCGCGATCTTCGCGCGCTGAGGCGCGACAAGATTGGCTTTGTCTTCCAGGCGCCGTATCTCATTCCCTTTCTGGACGTCACCGACAACGTCGCCCTGCTGCCGATGCTGGCGGGTGTTCCCAATAATGAGTCGCGACGGCGTGCGCGCGATCTGCTGAAGGCGCTCGATGTCGAGCATCGCGCCGCCGCCATGCCCTCACAGCTTTCCGGCGGTGAGCAGCAGCGGGTTGCGATCGCGCGCGGGTTGGTCAACCGGCCGCCGGTCATCCTTGCCGACGAGCCGACTGCGCCTCTCGACAGCGTACGGGCGCTCGCTGTGGTCCGGATTCTCAACGACATGGCAGCCAGATTTGGAACGGCGATCATCGTTGTCACGCATGATGAGAAGATCATCCCGACCTTCAAGCGCATCTATCACATCCGGGACGGCGTAACCCATGAAGAAGCAGGAGAGGGGCGCGGCTTTGATTGATCATCCGGCCCGCTGATTCGGTGCCGATCACAGCGGAGTATCATCAGTTCAAAACAGTGGAAACAAGCGTTCAGATACGAACCAAAGACCATTACTACGCAGTCAAGGATAAATGGTACGGCCTGCGCGCTCCCGATCGGTAGCGTGCACCAAGCCCCTATCCCGGTTCCAGTCACGGGAGCAGATAAATGGAGAAGCCAGAAAGAAATCGGCGTGCAGACAGGCAAGAGAGACAATTCTTGTTGCCGCTTTCACTTCTTGCGCTCGCCGCCATAGTGGTAGCGACGCCAATTCCGGGCAAGGCAGACGATGCGTCTGCGGTCCAAACGATCACAGATGGGCGTCCATGGAAAATAGCCATGGAGAATGGCCGCGTTGGAACCCTTGTGCTTTTCGAGAACGGAACCGGCAAGATGACCGGCGGGCCCATGGATTTGTCTCCGAAATGGAGACCGACAGCGAATGGACTGTGTCTCAAGCCGGGGGCGCTGCTCCCCGAACGGTGCGTGAAGTTGGTTCGATCCGAAAATGGCTATCTCGGCATGAAAGGCAGCAAGCAGATATTCAAACTGGAACGTTAGCGAGCACCATTTCGAAATGGGGCGGGGAGGAGGAAGCAGGATGTCGGCCTGGGTATCAAAGCTGGTGATCAAAGTGCTTGGCGGGATTGCAATCCTGTTCGGAATAGTCACGCTTATTTCCGGGGGAAATGCGCTTTTTGTACTGCATGGAATAGCGAAGCCCACAGCAAATATCGTACCTTTTGTATTGTATTTCAACTTTGCTGCGGGCTTCGCATATATCGTTGCCGGAGCAGGATTGATCCTGTTCCGCCCATGGTCACCCTCATTTGCAGTCGCCATTGCCTTGGCAACCACGGTCGTCTTTGTAGGTCTTGGAGCCTGGATATTGGCAGGCAACGCTTATGAAATGCGAACCGTCGCCGCTATGAGCCTGCGAGCAGCGTTCTGGTGGAGCGTCAGTGCCGTTTCAGTCATCCGAGGTCGCTCCTTGGCGGCGCTGTCAACGAAACACAACGATCTAGCGTTCAATAATTCCATTCATGACGGACAGGCAGCTTCTCGCCAAGCCAACGACAATCAAACGCCTAATGGATAATCTCTTTAGGATAGCCGTTGCCGGGGTGAGGCAATGGCCGATTTGTTTCGTCGTGGCCGTTGGTCTGTCGGCATGCGCTGCACGACCCGGTGCCGACACTTTGACCGTCAGGTACGAGGCTCCGAAACTTATCAAGAAATAACGGTAATCACGGCGACCGATCGCCAACGAGACGCCACTGGTGTTGGGTACACTGCGGCGAGATCGCCGCAGTTGCGGTTTGAAAATTTTACAGTCGCAATACCCGCCGCCCATAAAGAGCTGGACAAGGCTCAACCACAAATGCAGGCGAACTCTCACCAAAGATACACCGTCATGGGGCGGGAACCGATCGTCGCCAAAGATATCGACTTGGCCAACGATATCCTTATCTACGTCCATGGGTACAATTATAGTTTCCAGGAGTCGCTGTTTCAGGTTGCGAAAGTCGTCGCGGACGGAAAGTTGACGGAAACGCCGATCCTCTTCAGTTGGCCATCGGAAGGATCAGTCACGGGATATGTTGCAGACAAGGACGCCGCTATCTACGCGCGCGACGACCTTGTGAAACTGCTTCGCGACCTCGAGAGGCATCGGGCAAAGAGCCACGTTACGCTGTTTGGACATAGTATGGGAGCCTGGCTTGTTGTCGAAGCGCTCCGGCAACTCAAGATTTCAGGTCAAGATGACGTCCTTCACCGAATAAACCAGGTGGTTTTGGCCGCTCCGGATATCGACGTCGATCTTTTCAAGCGGCAGGTTGATACGATTGGGCCATTAGCCCGTCCGATGATTGTGCTCAATTCCACAGATGACCGCGCACTTGCTATCTCGAGCCACATCGGCGGCTCGCGCGCAAGAATAGGGTCGATCGACGAAGCGAATGCGGCAGTGCAGAAGATAATCGCAGACGGTGCTATCGAAATCGTCAATTTGTCAGCTCTACCCGCCCCAGACAGAACAAATCACAATCGCTTCGTTGAATTGATAAATGCGCTATCTGGCTCGGAGGTCAGAAGGAACGCATTTTTGGAAGGCGGTCTGAGCAAAGGGTATAAGCGGCATCGGCCATGAGCGTTGCTCGGAGGGATCGTATTGAGGAAGTGCCGAGTGGATTATGTGGATCGCACACAGTGCCGCCTCGGCGGTGCGTTGATACAGCGTAGACACTCTGGGCATGTTTGCACAAATGCGCTTTGCCGATCGGTAGTAATGGCTTGCACGACACTCTTTGGATCGCGCCGATGAAGAGCGTGATAGCGGCCCTGTAGGGGTATCCAAAATCGAAGAGAAGTCATTATGATGCTGCTTGCAGCGTAATTGTCCAGGACGCTGGTTCACAGTTTGTCGAGGTGTATGGTCACGTCAACTGTCGATGAAGAATTTGGCCTCGAAACCGTCCTGCTGCCCCTCTCGCGGCGAGTGCAGCTCGATTCTGCCACCAGTGCCGGCGGCGATCGCCTTTGCGATGGCCAGCCCCAACCCAGCCCCCTCCGCCTGCGCACGGCCGCGTTCGAACGGCTCGGACAGGCGGGCAAGCAGATCCCGCGGCACAACCGGCCCTGCGTTAGCGACGCGCAGTGCACCTTCGGCTGAGAGCGTTACGGACACCGGTTCGTGCGGAGAACCATGCTTCAGTGCGTTCTCTATCAAATTTCGTGTCAGAATTGCGAAGGCGTCGGGATCAATGCGGGAGAACACCGGGGCGTCGGGTATTGTCAGTTCGATACGGTCCGCGCCGTCGGCGCTTGTCGTCATCTCCAGCACGAGCATCCGCAGGATCGGCACGATATCAACCGCTTCTGCCGCCTGGAGGCGCGCACCTTCAGCTCTTGCCAACTGCATCAGCTTTTCCGACAGTCTGGAAAGCCGCCGCAATGCCGTCTCGATCTCGCGCGCGCGGTCGCGTGCGGCCTTGTCCGATGTTTCGATGATCAGCCTTTGCGTCTGCGCGAGCGCCGCAGCGACCGGCGTGCGCAGTTCATGTGCGGAATTGGCTGTGAAGCTGCGCTCGGCTTCCAGCGTGCGCCTCAGCCGTTCCAGCAAGTGGTTCACCGCCAGCGCATTCGGCTGGATCTCTGAAGGCAAGCCTTCCGCGGAGATGGGCGTCAGGTCGCCCGCACCTCGGACCTCGATGTCGGAGCGAAATCGCCGCAGCGGCATCATCGACAGGCGCACGATGCCCCAGACCCCGACCAGGCTGATCGGGATAAGCAGGCCCAAGGGAAGCGCCAGTCCAAGCAATATCTCCTGTGCCACCGTATGGCGGCGGGCCAACGGCTCGGCAACTGAGATGGTAATCGTGCCCTGAAGCGCTGCATCGGAATAGATGCGGTGGGTGGGAGTATTTGCAAATCCCATGCCGGTGAATGGTGGAAAGACGGACAAGTCGGCTTTGTGTGAGCGCAGCAGTACTTGGCCTTCGGCATCCCTCACCACATAGGTGAAGTATTCATCGTGCTCTCGCATCGTCGCGACGCTCTGGCTGGCGTCGTCGTCGCTGTCCCGGCCGATAATGTCGCGAACGGCCAGCGGCAGCAGACGCTGCCCGGTTTCCTCAAGCGCGCTGTCGAAGACCTCGTCCATGTCATGGTGCAGCTTCTGCGATGTCACCGCGGCCGCGACCGCCCAGAGAATAGCAATGCCCAACCCCAGCCAGAGCGACAGACGCCATTGCAGGCTGTGGGGCGCGATCATCGCGCCCCTCCCAGGCGATAGCCGATGCCACGCACCGTATCGATGGCCGCGCGCCCCAGTTTCTTGCGTAAGCGGCTGACATGGACCTCGATCGTATTGCTCTCCACTTCCGAGCCGAAGGCATAGAGCCGCTCCTCCAACTGCATTTTAGACAGAACCTGACCGGGGTGCTGGACGAAAGCCTCGAACAGCGCCCACTCACGCGCCGTCAGATCGATAGCCCGGCCATTGCGCAGGACCGTTCTTGCGGACAGATCGACCAGAAGATCGCCAAACCCTATGAGCGGGTTGGGATTACCGCTGTAGCGACGCGCGACCGCGTTCAGCCGCGCCGACAGTTCGGACAAATCGAAGGGCTTGGTCAGGTAATCATCCGCTCCCGCATTAAGCCCGTTGATGCGGTCCGAGATTTGATCTAGCGCCGTGAGGATGATGACCGGCGTGACGCTGCCTTTCCGCCGCAGATCGCGCAGAAACGCGATGCCTCGCCCATCAGGAAGCATGAGATCGAGAAGGACGAGATCGTAGGCGGCGCTGTCGATATGGTCAGACGCCGCATCGAGACGGGTTACCCAATCGACCGAATGATTGTCGGCGATGACGTGATCCTGCACCGCCGCGCCAAGGATCATGTCGTCTTCCACCAGAAGGATTCTCATGAGTGGGTCACCCTGCGTATTTCTAACCTCTTGCCTGCGAAACCTGTCAGCCAGCTGACGGAGAGAACCTTGCAGCTTCAGCTGTTCGTCAGGAATGAATGCCACTCTTTCTTCATGTAAACGCTGATGCAGGACAAATGACATGATGAAAAATATTGCAGCAGCTTCGCTTTTCCTCGTCATGGCCGGAGCCGGTACAGCTATGGCCGACGATGATTGCCTTGTGCCAATGGATCAGTGGCAGTCGCGCGAAGCGGTACAGAAGATGGCGCAAGCACGCGGCTGGCAGGTAGGCCGGATCAAGATCGACGACGGTTGCTATCAGGTCAGAGGCCTCGACGAAACCGGGCAGGCATTCAAGGCCAAGATCGACCCGGCTACGCTTTCGATCGTCAAGATGAAGCGCAAAGACCGGCCTGATGACGATCACGAAGGTGAGCGACGCCAATCATACGAACCCGGTATGAGCGGCACCACCGGCGCGCTGCCGTCGAACAAGCTGTTCGAGACAGGCAACCTGCCGAAAAGCGTCGTGAAGTGACCGGATATCGTTCGCATATCCTGCGAACGCCGCTCTCATTGACAGGAAAGCAGACCATGTCCCGCAGTCCCACCCGCTATTCGAAAAGCATGATCGTCATTCACTGGTTGACCGCCCTTCTGGTGCTCGGCGCCTGGCTGACTGCTGAGGGCGGCCGCGAGGTGATCCAGAATCCACCCGTGCTGCATTTTGCGATGGGGTTGGCGGTGTTGGCCTTAGTCGTACCGCGCCTGATCCTGCGGTTGTTTGGCGCGGCACCTGATATGAATGCGCAGCGCGGCTGGCTCGCGACCGCGGCAAAGGCCGGTCATGGCCTGCTCTATCTGCTTCTGATCGGTCTACCGATCACCGGCTGGTATGCCGCATCGCGCATGGGTGTGTCCGTCTCATTTCTCGGCGTCGAGCTTCCGGCGCTCACGGTGCCGGTCCAGGGACACCCCGGCCTGATCGCCGACCTCCACGAGAATGCCGGCACTTTTATCCTGATCCTTGCCGGCCTGCACGCCCTGATGGCCATCTGGCACCAGTTCGTGCTGCGCGATGGAACCCTCCAGCGCATGAGCCCACGCTGAGCGAACGCATCCTTCCGTTCAAGACGGCCCTGTTCTGTTTGTGCCGATATGGCATGACGGGGCAGGGCCGAACATTTTGGCTGATACGCCGGGCAGCGGCGAGACGTTGCCGGATGCACCGTCCCTTCCTGACGATGAGCTGAAGCAAAAGCTTCCATGCCGTCAGCAAACGCTCAGCCACATGCTTCACGTTGAGGATATCAGACCGGCAGAAAGAGTGCCTGGGGTCCGGTTCAACGAAAATCGGCCGGTACTTTCCCGTGCACCGCCGTGCGAAAAAGATGGAGCCGACATGAAATCCTTTCTTGCAATCCTCGCCCTGACCACAGCGCTTACGCTTCCCGGCCTCGCCATGGCCAAACCTGTCACGCTGACTACGACGCTGAACAATTATGGCGGCGACGGCGCCTATCTCGCGCTCTATGTCACCGATGCGCGGGGTGCGTATGTTGGCAGCCTGTGGATGGCCGGGGCCAAATCGAAATATTACGAACACCTGTCCGGTTGGTATCGCGCCACCGGTGGTAATGTCGCGGAGATCAACGGCATCACCGGCGCCAGCGTCGGCGCGGGCCGCACGTTGGAAATCACGCTCGATCTGGCCGACGCGCTGTTCGACGCCGGCTATACGCTGCATGTCGATGCCGCTGTCGAGGATATGCGCGACAGCCCGAACGAGGTCGCCGTGCCATTGACGTCCGATGGAGTCGGCACGCCGGTGCCCGGGCAGCGCTACATCGCCAATTTCTCCTACGCTATGTAGCCGGAGACGGCCATGATGCGCGCCCTTCATCGCTGGCCGGGCCTTCTGGCCGCACTTCTTTTGCTGGTGCTGAGCCTGAGCGGAGCGGCCCTGTCGCTGTTCCCCGCCGCCGAGCGGCTGTCCTCGCCGCAGGCGGCCGCCACGCTTTCGACCGCCGATCTGGCGATGCGCATTCAAGCCGCCCACCCGCAAGTGGAGCAGATCCGGCGGGCGCCCTCGGGCAAGATCACCGCCTACTGGTTCGAGGACGGTGCGCCGCAGGCGGCGGCCATCGATCCGGCGACCGGACAAGGCATTGCCGCCGCCGACCCCAACCCGTTCGAACGCTGGCTGACCGGCCTGCATCGATCGCTCTTTCTCGGTGACAGCGGCCGCATGGCGATGGCGACCGGCGCCGCCGCCATGCTGGTGCTGGCCTTGTCCGGCGTGGGCCTTGTGGCGCGCCGGGCCGGCGGTTGGCGGCGCTGGTTCGCACCGCTGCGTGGGTCGCTTTCGGGACGGCTGCATGTCGAGATCGCCCGTGTCGCCGTCGCCGGCCTGCTGCTGTCCTCGGCCACGGCCCTATGGATGACCGCCTCGACCTTCGATCTTTTGCCCGACGGGCCAACATCGCCAGCCCTCCTCAACGATGCAAGCGGCCGAACTGGTGCGTCTGTCGCGGCACTGGACATGCTGAAGCGGCCGCCCGTCCTTGAACTGCGCAGCCTGTCGTTCCCCGACCCCGGCGACGCGACGGACGTCTTCACCCTCAAGACCGATCGCGGCACCGGCTATCTCGACCAAGGCACCGGCGCGCTGCTGGCATGGGCCGATCTGAGCGGCTGGCAACGCGTCTCAGAAACCATCTACATGCTGCACACCGGGCAGGGGGCTTCCCTGCTGGGCCTGGTTCTTGGGCTCATGGCACTTGGCGTACCGGCGATGGCAGGCACGGGCTTTGTCCTGTGGTTCGCACGCCGGCGCGGGCGGCCGCGCATCCGCGGCAATGTTGCCGCCGGGCATGCCGAGACGATCCTGCTGGTCGGCAGCGAAGGCGGCAGCACCTGGGGCTTTGCTGCGACGTTGCATGCCGCGCTGTCGAACGCCGGCCAGACAGTGCATGCCGCGCCGCTGTCGGCCTTCGACCCGGCACGCTACCGGCAGGCGCGGCGCATCCTGGTCCTCGCCGCCACCTATGGCAACGGCGACGCACCGGCCTCGGCCGGGGACTTCCTCGACCGACTGAAAGAACAGCCGGCGCCCCCGGCTCTCCCGCTAGTGGTCCTCGGCTTCGGCGATCGCGGCTTCCTCACCTATTGCGCCTTCGCGCAGGCGGTGGCGGAAACGGCGGAAGCCCAGGGGTGGCTCACGCTGGTTCCGTTCGATACGGTGGACCGCCAATCGACGCAGGATTTTGCCCGCTGGGGCCGCTCGCTCGGCGCGGCGATGCGCATCGATCTGACTCTCACCCACCAGCCGGTTCCGCCGGCCGCCCTGCCGCTGACGCTGCTTTCGCGCCGCGACTACGGCGCCGAGGTGCAGGCCCCGACGGCCATCCTGCGCTTTGCCCTGCCTAAAATCCCGCTGTGGCGGCGGCTGGCAGGTCGTAGCTTCAGCCGCTTCCGTGCGGGCGACCTCCTCGGCATTCTGCCGGAAGGCTCGACCGTTCCCCGCTTCTATTCGTTCGCCTCGGAGCGTCACGACGGCTTCATCGAAATCGTCGTGAAGAAGCACCTGGCCGGCTTGTGCTCCAGCCAGCTTTTTGAACTGGAGACCGGCGACACGGTCACCGCCTTCCTGTGCCGCAATCCCGGCTTCCACGCCAGCCGCGGCCGCGCGCCGCTGATCCTGATCGGCGCTGGGACGGGGATCGGGCCGCTGGCGGGCTTTGTGCGCGCCAATGCGCGGCACCGCCCCATCCACCTATTCTTCGGCATGCGCCATCCCGACAGCGACTTTCTGTATGGTGAGGAGTTGGCAGGCTGGCAGCGGGAGGGCCGTCTCCGACAACTCGTCACGGCCTGCTCGCGCGAGCGCATGCCGCGCTATGTGCAGGACGCGCTGCGCGAGGAAGCTGCCGAAATTGCGCGCCTGGTCGCCAAGGGCGCGCAGATCATGGTCTGCGGCGGGCGCAACATGGCGGCCGGTGTCTCCGCCGCGCTCACCGACATCCTCGCTCCCGCAGGGCTGACACCGGCCCTGCTCAAGGCTCAGGGACGCTATGTCGAAGATATCTATTGAACCGAAGCGCCAGGCGCTGAACGGCCACACCATGGGCACACGCTGGTCGGCGCTCTTTTATGCAGCAGAAGCGTTCGATCCCGGGCCGGTCCGCGATACGCTTCAAGCGGCGATGGACGAGGTAGGCGCACAGATGTCCACCTGGAAACCCGACAGCGACCTGATGCGCCTGAACGTCGGACGGGTCGGCGAATGGATGGCCGTGCCGGATCGGCTGATGAACGTGCTGCGTCTCGCCCTCGACATCGGTCGCGCATCGGGCGGCGCATTCGACATCGGCATGGGTGACGCAGTGCAGGCCTGGGGCTTCGGCCCGGCGGCGGCCGACCAGCGCCTTATCCGCCGGGCACTCGATGCGCCACGCCGGCCCGCCCACGAGGTACTGGAGCTGGATTCGAAAAACGTGAGGGCGCGCAAGGCGGCCCTAATCACTCTCGACCTCAACGGCATCGCCAAGGGTTACGGTGTGGACCGGCTGGCCGAGACGCTGCATAGCTTCGGCATTTCTTCCGCACTGGTGGGCATAGACGGCGAGATGCGGGCGCTTGGCCTTCGTCCTGACGGCAGCCCCTGGACAATCGCTATCGAGGAGCCCGACCTCGACCGCCGTGCGCCGCATTCGATCCTCGCGCTACAGGATGCCGCAGTCGCCACCTCGGGCGACTACCGACACTGGGCCCTCGTCGGAGGCCGCCGCCTGGCGCACACGATGGACCCACGCCGCGGCGCGCCTCTTCTGACGCCGCCTGCCTCAGTCACCGTCGTAGCACGAACCTGCGCCGAGGCCGATGCCTGGGCAACTGCATTGATGGTTCTCGGCCCGGAAGCCGGAGCGAAGCTTGCGCGTCGCCTGGGTCTCGACGCATTGTTCCTCCTGCGCGAGGGTGAAGCCGGGATACGGCCCGAAGCGGTCGGGTCGCTCTTTTCCGGAGAGCTGCGACCTGATCTCAGCGCGATCTTTAGTTTGTAACTGTTGCCGCTACGCTGACGGTCCGGATGATGGTTCGCAGAATTATCCAGGCGAGCCGCACAGGTTCTACTCTGCCAGATGTCCAACGAGGAAGAGGGTATTGCAATATCTGGCTATTCTAAAGCGAACTCTGAGCAATTTTGGAGAAGCTGAGGAACGAGACGGCCTTCTTTGCTAGTATTCTCAACTTGCAACCTAGACTACATGTTCGCCTGATATAGGGCGACCCATCTCACAATATCCAGGATTACGGGGGTTGCGCTGGATATCTGCTCACAGGGCCTCATGCATATTTGTCTGCGCCGGACTGCGCTTTCGGCCTCCGGCTTGTCACGAACGGATTTTGCAAGCTGGGAATGTGGGCATGGCGACTGGCCGTCTTCGCGCGCCGCAAATCATCCTTTCGTCATTCGCGATTCTGCAATGAGCCAGGACTGGGAACCAGGATGGGGAAACTAGGACCGGGGGCGGCGGGTCGTCCGCCGCTCCCGTTATTGCCACTGTCAAAGCGGCAACTTCTGCCAGCCCGGATGATCAAAATGCTCGCCATAGGCATTGGCGGCCTCGACCGCCTTGACGACGCCCTCTTCCTGGCCGCCTGCGTCATTCATCATTCCGGTGCCTTCGAGAAGCTGGGCCAGGACGATGTGGAGCTGTTCGTCCGCCGCCTCGGGCAGCTTGCAGTTGGCAACAATGCCGTCCACCTCCTTTTCCAAGCTGCTTGCCAGGGTGACATAGTCCTGGGCCGCGAACTTGCCGTCGTGAACGGCGCGCAGCGAGCTTTCGAGTGCGGTCCTGATTGCGCTCATGCCCGTGCGCAGAGGGTCGTCCGTCTGCCACTTGCTTCCGTTGTCGAGCACCAGTTCGGGCGGAGCTGCGGATGTGCTGTGGTCATGGGCGGTTTCGGCAAGCGCGCCACTCACCGGGACGAACGCAATAGATAAGGCGAGCAGGGCTCCGGCGAAGGTTCTGGATACGAGCATTTTCTGTCTCCTGTGCACTTAGGGTCCGAAATGGACTGCCCGTCACCTAGCGCAGGCTGCATGTCACCATCCCGTTGATCCATGTCAGCGAAATGTCAGTTAAGGCATGTTTGATAGATGGGCCGCAGGGCAAGGCCTGGCTTACGCGAGCGGAACGGAGGGGCAAGTCCATGCGCATTCTGGTTGTCGAGGACGATGCCCGTATCGCCGGCAGGATATGTGCCGCGCTGGAACAGGCCGGCTATGCGGTCGACCATGTCACGGATGGCGAGACGGCTTGGTTCCAGGGCGATACGAACGAGTACGACCTCGTTATTCTCGACCTGGGGCTACCGAGGATGGACGGATTGGCGACGCTGAAGAAATGGCGCGCGGGCGGGCGCCTCTTTCCCATCCTGATCCTCACCGCGCGAGGGACTTGGCTGGAGCGGGTGGACGGCATCGATGCCGGCGCCGACGACTATCTGACGAAGCCTTTCGCCATGGAAGAGTTGCTTTCGCGCGCTCGCGCTCTGCTGCGCCGCGCGGCGGGCCGTGCCGTGCCGGTGCTGCAGGCGGGCGCGGTGACACTCGACACGCGTACCATGCGGGTGCTGGTGGACGGGGAGCCGATCAACCTCTCGCCGCTAGAGTTCCGTTGTCTCAGCTATCTTATGCACCATGCCGGGCAAGTAGTGTCGGCTGTCGAACTGATGGAGCACCTCTACGCCCACGATCACGACCGCGACGCCAATGCGGTCGAGGCGCTGCTGGCGCGCCTGCGTAAGAAGATCGGCGCCGGCGTCGTGCAGACGCGGCGCGGCTTTGGCTATTTCGTGCCGGAAGACGCATGAACAGGGGCTCGCTCCGGTTCCGGGTGCTGGCCGTCGGCGTCGCGGCCGCCCTGCTTATCGCCATCGTGGCGGGGCTGGGGCTGCTGCTCCTGTTCGAGCGCCATGTCGAGCGGCGGATGGTCCTGGAACTCGACGCGCATCTTCGCCCACTTGCCAGCGGAATCGAACTGGCCGGAGACGGGACGCTGCGGCTGGGCCGCGAGCCCGTCGAGCCGCGTTTTGGCGAGCCGCTCAGCGGGCTCTACTGGCAAATTGGCCTGGCGTCCTCAGGGGCCGTTCTGCGCTCGGGCTCGCTCAACGGCGAAACGCTCGCCCTGCCGGTTGACATGCCACAACCGGGCCAGATGCAGGTGCATCGCTTGTCCGGGCCGCAAGGGTCGTCGCTGCTCGCGGTCGAGCGGCGGATCGAGCTTTCCGCTCTGGCCGGCGGCCGAAGCATCCGGGCGGTGGTTGCGATAGACCGCGCTGAAGTGCATGCCGCCGGCCTCGCCTTTACCGCCGACCTTGCGCCGTCGCTGGCCGTACTAGCGGTCCTCCTCGTTGTCGCCGCCTGCTTCCAGGCCTCGATCGGGCTGAAGCCGCTGGACGCTGTCCGACACCGGCTGGCGCAAGTGAGGGCCGGGCAGCGCGCCCGCCTGGGGCACGCCTTTCCCGACGAGATCCGACCGCTAGCGGCCGAGGTTGATCATCTGCTCGACGCCCGTGACGCGGCTATCGAAAGGGCGCGCGAACGCGCGGCGAACCTGGCGCATGGGCTCAAGACGCCGTTGACGGTGCTGCGTTCCGACATGGAGGAATTGCGCCGGAGAGGTGAGACCCGCATTGCCGACGAGGTGGAATCCATCGCCGACGACATGCAGCGCCATATCGAACGCGAGCTGGCGCGGGCCAGAGCGGGCGCCACCGGCTGGGCCGATCCGCTGCATCCCGTGCGACCGGTGGCCGAGAGGATCGTCGCCGCGCTGCGCCGCATCCCGAAAGGAGAGGGCATCGAGTGGGAAATTCTGATCGCGCCCACCCTGGCGGGCCCGCTCGACACGCAGGACCTTGCCGAAATGCTTGGCAACCTTATCGACAATGCCATGAAATGGACCACCGAAAAGATACGCATCGCCGGCCGGCATGAAGCTGACGCGCTCATCCTTACCGTCGATGACGATGGGCCGGGCATTCCGGAAAGCCAGGTGGTGACGGTGCTCGCCCGCGGAGGCAGGGTGGACGAGACCCAGCCGGGGACCGGGCTGGGCCTTGCGATCGTCGGGGACCTTGCGGAGGCCTATGGTGGGACGCTATCGCTCGGCCGATCCGATCTTGGCGGCTTGTCCGTAAGAATCAGTCTGCCGACACGACCACTTTAACAGGTTGTCTAGTCTCTCTGCAGCGTGGTGCCATCGTTCATCCTACCCAGGCGCATTGCCGCCGCCTCCGAAGCTTATGACCTTGCCATCGACGATTTCCAGCGCCACAGGATCAATCTTTACCTTGAAAAACGTCGCTTCCGACAACCATGAGTTCGTAGCAGCCGTCGTCAATCTTCATTTTGTCGATAGTCCAGCCAAAGCCGCCCCGCAAGCTGCGTCAGGGTTTTCCGGGAATGCCTCTGCCCGGTCGGGACAGGGCATTCATCAATGGCCAGAGCAGCGGTAGCCGGTAGAGCGGCAAGCAAGGCAAACATTGCCAGTGCTTTTTTAGGGGTCCAACTCCTGAGTTGCGTTTATCCACTTTGGAAGCCCTGTACCTCGAAGCTGACGCGCCACCCAAGAACGGTGGCGATTATCGTCGGCAACGAAAGGACCCCCGCCGATAGAGCGGGGGTCTCTGTATGGATGTCCTGCGATGGCGGACCGCGGCGGATTCCGCTTGAGAGGTCGCGTGATCCGGCAGACGTCACGGTACACCCAGTCTAAGTCCGCCTGGCCCTTCTACGGCGTAGCGCCATCGTTCATCTCACCCGTTGGCGTATTGCCGTCGTCCGCGAAGCTTATGACTTTGCCGTCGATGACTTCCAGCGTCGCGGGGTCGATCTTTACCTTGAGAACGTTGCCGCTGACATCCATTATCCGGAGTTTGTAGCAGCCGTCGTCAATCTTCATTTTGTCGATGGTCCAGCCAAAGCTGTCCGTAAGCTTCGTCAGGGCTTCTCGGGACTGCCTCTGCCCGGTCGGGACAGGGCATTCGTCATCGGCCAGAGCAGCGGTTGTCGGCAGAGCTGTAAGTAAGGCAAGCATTGCCAGTGTCATTTTCATGAGTCCGACTCCTGAGTTACGTTTATTCACACAGGAAACCCTGTACCTCGAAGCTGACACGCCCCTGAAGAAAGACGGCAATCGTCATCAGCTTGACGTAAGCAACAAAAGGCTTGCGAGAAGCGGAGTGAAAAAGAGGCCACCGCATGCGCGGCTGATGCAGGCCGGATCAGCTATACTCCTCGATCTACCCTTGATGTGTCACCGTACCACCAGGACCGGAACTGGACTGCGTGCCAGGACCTCGGCCGTCTGGCTCCCCAGCAGGAGCCGTCCGAGGCCGCGACGGCCATGGGATGCCATGGCGATCAGGCTGCAGTGCTTCGCCTCTGCGGTCTCGATGATTGCATCGGCAGGCCCCGTGTCGGAAACGTGAAGAGTTTCAGCCGCGACGCCCATTCTGTCAGCCAAAGCCTTCGCTGCAGCCAATATCCTTTCAGCCATCTCCTTCTGGCTCGCTTCGTATCCAGCTATTTCCTGGGGCGCCGGAATCCATTCCCCCATCCCGGCATAACCTGGAAGACGCTCGGTAACTGTGATGATGGTCACGCGTGCACCGAGGTTCTTGGCCAGCGACAGGCCGTGATCTACGCCCTTCTGCGCCACGTCTGAGCCGTCAGTCGAAATCAGAATATGCTTGTACATCACTCTCTCCTGGGCTTTGGTCGCGCTGCCCTCAAAGCGTCTTGCAGATCCGTTTAAGCGCCGGTGGTTTGTCGGTATCAACATCGTGAAGATCGGTGTCCGCTCAAGGCGTGATCGCCACCTTCAAAACGCCATCACGCTGATTGGCGAAAAGATCATAGGCTTCTTCGATGTCATCCAGCTTGAAACGATGGGTGACCAGCGGTTTCAGGTCGATACGCCCCGAACCGCATACTTCCATCAGTCGCCGCATGCGCTCCTTACCGCCGGGGCACAAGGTCGTCACGATGCGGTTATCGCCAAGACCGGCCGAGAAGGCCCCGAGCGGAATCTTTAGGTCGCTGGAGTAGACCCCGAGGCTGGACAGCGTTCCGCCCGGACGCAGCACGCGCAAGGCAGATTCGAACGTGCCCTGCGTCCCGAGCGCCTCGATGGCCACATCCACGCCGCGGCCGTCCGTAAGCGCCATGATCTGCTCGACGGGGTCGCCTGCCTTGAAATCGATCACATGATCCGCGCCAAGCTGCCGCGCCACGTCCATGCGACCCGGCAGCGTGTCCACCCCGATGATGGTCGTCGCACCCATCAGGCGCGCGCCGGCAACCGCGCACAGGCCGATCGCCCCAAGGCAAAGACCACCACCGTGTCGCCGATCTTCACTTCGCCTCTTTCGGCGCCGGAGAATCCAGTCGACATGATGTCGGGGCACATCAGCACTTCTTCGTCGCTGAGATGGTCCGGAATAGGGCTGAGATTGGCCAACGCGTCCTTCACCAGAACATATTCCGCCTGGCACCCGTCGATGGTATTGCCGAACTTCCAGCCGCCCATCGCCTTGAAACCGTGCTTCGTGCCGGCGCCATCTTGCGAAGAACACCCGCACAGGCAGGCGTAGCTGTAGCCAGAAGGGGTAATGGCTCCGGCAATCACCCGCTGGCCCTCCTCATAGCCCGAGACGGCCGAGCCGAGCTTCTCGATCACGCCTACTGGCTCATGCCCGATGGTAAGTCCCTTTTCGACCGGATATTCGCCTTTGAGAATATGCACATCCGTGCCGCAGATCGTGGTCGTCGTGATACGCATCAACGCATCGAGCGGCCCAACGTCTGGAATGGGCTTTTCATCGAGAACAATCCTGTTCTTGTCGACGAATACCGCCGCCTTCATTTTCTGAACCATTGTCAATCCCTTCTGCCTCGATAAACCGATGAATTTGCCGACAAATTTAGTAAGCCATCATGATAGGAATGGGACACTCGTCGAGCAGTGATCGCGTCATGCCGCCCAAAATTGCCTGGCGTAGACGGGAATGCACAAACGCACCCATGACCAACAATTCTATTTGTTCACTGGCCACGAATTGCCGTAAAGGATGACCTTCATCGTCACCTTGTTCATCCGCGATTACACATACAGTCGTCCCGATCCCGTATTGAGCGAGATATAGCGCAAGTCCGTCAGCCGATCGCAGCCCTTGCGAACCCTTGGTGTCGATGACGGTAGCAATTGCCACATGATCGGCGCCGATCAGGAAATCCAGGCTATCTCGAACCGCACGTGCTGCCCGTGCGCTGCCATCCCATCCGATCGCGACCCTTTTGGGCACTGCAAAGTTCTTTTGCGGTGTCACAAGCACCGGGCGGCCCGTGTCAAAAAGCGCGTGCTCGATAGCTATTCTATCCCCGGCGCCGGATGATATTGCGGCCTGCAAGATTGTCAGGTCATGCAGGCGCGCCAGGTCGATGAAACGCTGATAGCGCCCATCAAACGGTGAATGGGCATGTTCCACCGTAACGGGTATGCCTGCCTGGGATGCAAGCTGCCGTACCGTTTGGGCGGTCTGTCCTGACAGTTGCTCGATCCGATCCGTTTCCTGCGCGATCCACACCGATGAGGAGCCGAGCGTCAATGGAAACGGTTGTAACAAAGCCGGCGCGAACACATAGACGGTCAGCCTGGACCGATATGCCCGCGCCAGATCCATTGCATGGTTCAACGCCGGATCCTGTGCGTGCTCCTCATCGGCGGCAATTCCAACGAGCAGGCTCCGAAACCGGTTGCCGTCCACCATTTTTCAAACCTCCATAAACTGTCGTCTGGCGCAACGCGTATTTCATCCGCTCCTGCAGCGTCACGCCATCAGATCGCATACCGGGTGATCGCCGCGACGACAGCGCCGTCGGGAAGATCTTGCGCCCGCACGGCCATAACTCGCGCGCCAGCAAGAAGTGCCCGAACCGCGATCTCGTCAATTATGTCATAGGCGCGTGCATCGTCCTTTTGCGCAAAAGTCACGAGACCTGACGCATCGTCGACAAAACCTGGAACTACCTTGTCGATATCGACCAACAGCGTGTCGATAGCCCCGGCCACCGCCGCGCGCGCGGCATGCGCCACATCCAGAATGGTCCGACCCTGGCTGGAGCGTTCGTCCATGAGGTTGCGAACTGCCGCTACGTCCTCGACGAAAATTGCGTCGAGTAGCGGACGCGCAGCGTCTGAAAGCTGCGCTGGCGTCAGTTCGCCGGGGCTCGTTGCAAGCCCCTGTTCCGCCAGGTACTGATAGGAATTGATCGAACGATAGATCGAGGCCAGGGGCTCGGTTGCGGCCAGGATAAGCGGCATCTCTCCTCGCCGCAGAACAGGCCGCATTACTTCGTCGATCTTTCTCGCATACTGCCTCAGGCGCATCTTCTGGCCGTCCGGTCCGCCGGATCGCGTAAAGTCCGTACGGTCGTTCAATGTCGATTTACCTGCATGCGAGGCGGCGTCCTTCGGCATATCGGCGACCCGGACTTCCTCAGCCGGCAGGTCGGCATGAACCTGAATCAGCCGCACGCCGTTTTCCGCCAGCGCCAGCACGAACCCACCGTTATGGAAAGTCACGCTGCGCAGAAGCGGTTTCAGGTGGAAGCGGTCCGAAACATGTACGCCGGTACTCAGGCGACTGGCCACCCGATAGGAGCGCAAGCTCACAGGCGTCACAAACACGCACAGGCTATGTGCCTGATGAGCCCAGAAATCGTCATCGGCGCCAATATCCTGCAACTGATCGGCGATCGCCGCGCTACTGCGCTTATCGAAACCAATAGCCTCCAGCTGCTGCAGTGCTTCCTTTGTTAGGTTGCCGAACTTGATACGAGCTGCATCGATATGCTGTGTTTGCGGTGTCGTCTCGAGATAGATCGAAACACACCCATCCGCGCGCTGCTTGCCTAGATGAACAATATCGTTGTGGGTCGGGATATCGACGTAAAGCATGTGTACTCTTTCTGATATACTTTTGAGGACCGGCATCCTCCGATCGAAGCGGAGCTGGCCAATTCTGTGGGAAATGGTGACGGGCGTTTGGTGCCCTCACGGATCGGTCAGCGTATGACCAGAACCGGTAACGTCGTGTGCGCAAGCACATTAGCGGTCTGGCTACCGAGCAAGAGCTTGTTGAGCCCGCGACGTCCGTGCGAGGCCATCACAATCAGGTCGCAATTCTTCAATTGAGCGACCCGCAAGATCGCATCAGCGGCGGAATCGTCAGACTCCCGCGCAAGATCGATATCCACTCCAAGCTCCTTGGCATGCGAGGCAACCACGCTGGTGATCTTTCGGACGTGCTCGTCCATCTGCATGTCGTACGATACCAATGGATCGCGAACGCCACCGGCAAGTGCTGCTTCCCTGGCGACAGAACTGAGCGGTTCCGTCACGGTCAGGATCGTGGCTTTCGCCCCCAGCTGTTTTACCAATGTCAGCCCATGCCGAGCGCCCCTGTCGGCCAGCTCGGATCCGTCTACCGCAATCAAGATATGCTTGTACATATTATATTCCTTCGCATTATCAATGCTATATCAAGAGGATATCAATATTTCCTCGAGCAATGAATTAGCTACGGTCTTTCAACGCGCGCGACCTGATACGTTCGCATCACATCGTCATGCCAGATTGAAACGTATTCGCCCGTCACAAATTGTTCTTCGCCGAGCCGAAAGCCGATTTCATCGTCGTCTTCACCCGCTTCGTAGTCGAAGAACCATTGCCCGTCAGGCGTATGTTGTAATAGGCCCACGCGCTCCTCGCCGCCGCGTGCGAAACGTCTGACGCGGCAAAAGGCGCGATGGGTTCCCCAGTCCTTGGCATGGAGATATCCGCTCGCATCAAGCGGAACGAGCAGGTCGTAACCCTCATCGGGCTCCCCCGCTGGTTTGGTTTTTCCCCGTGCGCGCAGCAAGCGTACATGCCGGAAATTCGGGGTGAGGTCCGTTAGACTGATCATGGCAAATACCCTTTCCACTCGTTCGCATAGCGCTTTCAACCTTGCGCTACCTTGATCGATATCAAAGGCGAAGCCGAACCTCGGCAATGGCAGCAGGCGTGCCGACCCTCAATGACGATACGCAACCTCGATCATTCCGTCCGTCGCAAGCCCTTACCGGATTTAGCGCCCCGTCTCGCCGAGGCTCGGTGGGCCATATCGTAACATTCGCGATGTCGGCTTTGGGGGTGATGCCTGGATGATCAACCTGGAATCTGACGGCATTGCCTGTCGGCTTTACTGCACTATGAGCGGAAGCTACCAGGTGCTCCGGACCCTGCCGTCATCGCGACACTTCCTCGCGCCGGCTCCGGAATCGTGGCTGATCTTGGTGCTCGTTGACGGATCGCATTTGCTACTGAACGACAACCACCGGCATCGTGGCATTGGCCATCACTTCGGCCGTCTGGCTGCCGAAAAGAATCCGGCTCATGCCACTGCGGCCATGCGACGCCATCACGATAGCGTCGCAACCACAACGGCTGGCTGTGTGGAGAATGGCGGGTGCTGCCCGGCGGTTAGGGACGTGTACCGTCTCGATCTCAAGATCCAATTGCTCGGCGATTGCCCTGACCGGCGCCAGGATGGTCTGCGCCGCGCGGCCCTGGGCTTCTTCATAGGCTGCGATCCCTGCCTCGTCAGGTGTCCACAGCTCGGAGGAATAAGCGAACTGGCCACCGGGAGCTTCCGTTACGGTCACTATCGTGACCTTAGCGCCATGCTGCTTGGCCAGCGCAAGACCGTGAGCAACCCCTATCTGTGCCAGTTCTGAACCGTCGGTGGGGATGAGGATATGCGTGTACATGTCAGTGCCTTCTATGGTTTTGGATCGTCAGGCCTACCGCGGAATGCATGCGAGAGATCCCGTCTTGGAAAGGATCGACACGACGCTGCCGCCGGCCCAGTTCGTAGCCAGATCTCCGACCGGCTCGGCATACCGGTGCCGTTGAAAACGGCACCTCATCTCATTCGCGACAGATCAAACCTTCAACGTCGACGGCGCGCAGCCGGTGCATCTGGTGCAGCAGACGGCTTGCCAGCGCCGGGCGAGGCTGGGCCCGCTACAATCGCGGTCAGGTCTGCTTCATCCAGGGTTTCCTTCTCCAGCAGGCGACGAGCGGAACGCTCAAGGATTTCCCTGCGTTCCGCCAGCAGCGACACGGTGCGTTGAAATGCCTTTTCGATAATTTCGCGTACCTCGTCGTCAATCTCATTGGCGGTAGCCTCGCCATAGTCACGCTCGCTCGCACCGGTCATCAGATTGGTGCCGAGGTAAGAGCGCTGGTCTTTCTCCAAAGCGACATGCCCCAACCTCTCCGACATGCCGTAGCGCATCACCATGGCGCGCGCGATGTCCGTTACCTTGGCCAGGTCGTCAGCCGCGCCTGTCGAAAGATGATCGAAGACGACCTTTTCGGCGGCTCGCCCACCAAGCAGAACCGCCATCTTGTTTTCCAACTCCTCCCTGGTCATCAGAAACCGATCCTCGGTCGGGCGCTGGATCGTATATCCAAGCGCACCTACACCGCGCGGAATGATCGAGACTTTATGTACGACGTCGGAGCCAGGAAGCGCCATGGCTACCAGCGCATGGCCCATTTCATGGTAGGCGACGATCTCTCGCTCCTTCGGATTGAGCAGGCGGTTGCGTTTTTCCAGACCCGCCACGATACGCTCGATGGCGTTGTTGAAATCATCCATAGCGACGGCGTCGCCTTTACGTCGCGTCGCCAGCAGCGTGGCCTCGTTGACTAGATTGGCAAGGTCGGCGCCGGTAAACCCAGGCGTCAGAGCCGCGACCTGTTCGGCATCGACATCGGCGGCTAGTTTCGCCTTCTTCATATAGATATCGAGAACCTTGATTCGTCCGGGCTTATCCGGACGATCAACCAGCACCTGACGATCGAAGCGCCCAGCACGCAAGAGCGCCGGATCAAGAATTTCGGGGCGGTTGGTGGCGGCTAGCAGGACCACGCCGGTAGATGAATCGAAGCCATCGAGCTCGACAAGAAGCTGGTTGAGCGTCTGCTCCTTTTCGTCATGGCCGCCCATCATAGGGCCAGCGCCGCGGGCGCGGCCGAGCGCGTCGAGTTCATCTATGAAAATGATGGCAGGAGCCTTGGCCCGCGCCTGTTCAAAGAGATCGCGTACCCTGGCTGCGCCAACGCCGACGAACATTTCGACGAATTCCGATCCGGAGATTGAAAAGAACGGCACCTTGGCCTCCCCGGCCACAGCCCTCGCAATGAGCGTTTTTCCGGTACCGGGAGGTCCAATGAGCAGCACGCCTTTCGGCATCTTCCCACCCAGCCTGCCGTATTCCGTCGGGTGTCGAAGGAATTCAACGATCTCACGCAATTCGTCCACGGCCTCGTCAACGCCCGCGACATCATCGAAAGTGACCTTGATATCGGTTTCGACATAGACTTTCGCCCGGCTTTTGCCGATCTGCATCAGTCCGCCGGCGCCGGCGCCCATACGCTTCATCAGAAAATACCAAAGTCCGAAGAAGAGTGCGATCGGAACCACCCAGGACAGCAGATTGCCGAGAAGGTTGCTTTCGATCCGGCCCGTGAATTTCACGCCGCTGTCTTGTAACTGCTTGGCGAAATCAGGATCGACGCGGGTCGTCACGAAACGTGTCGCGCCCGTCGACAAGGGTTGTTTGAAAGTGCCTTGGAGATAATTGTCGGAAACGGCGACCTCGGCGATCTTTCCATCCTTGAGGTAAGTCTCGAACTCGCTGTAGGGCAATTCCGCGACCTGCTGCGACATAGCCGCGACGTATTGGAACAACAGCAGGCCGGCCGCAGCCGCGATCCAATATCCGATATGGAACTGCGTGTTCTTTTTCATGCAAACCTCATCTCGACGACATATTCACTATGACCCAACGCGAAGCCGGTGGCCATGAGGCGAACAGTACCGTGTGCCGTGTAGATAGTTGTGCCGATGGAAGACCAGTGGATCGCGCTGATATATTCATGCCCGAAATCGGAGAACACCACGGCTCTAGCCGACCGGTTCGAGATCAGCACTCAGACTTCCTTCTGAACGGCTGGAAACAAAAGTGTGACCATCGTTCCAAGCCCGCTCTCACTCACGATGCTGACCTGGCCGCCCACCATCGTGGCGAATGCATAAACTTGCGACAGGCCAATACCGGTGCCGGTCTCGCCCTTGGTAGTAAAAAATGGGTCGAACACCTTTCGCAAAACCTCCTCCGGCATACCGCAACCGTTGTCCTCGACGCGAACGCGCGCATATCTCCTCGGCGCTGCCGAACCAGGTACCGTCGAATTTTGCTCCCACAGCTCTGTGATGATACGCACCTCCCCACCATTCGGCATAGCGTCCCGGGCGTTCACGACAAGATTGAGTATCGCAGCATCGAAAAAGGCGGGGTCGATGAGGCAGGCTGGAATATCGGGCCCGAGTACGAGCCGGACGCGGACATTAGGCCCGGCGCCATACCTTAGGAACGGCTCGAAGCTTCTGAGGAACTCGTTCAGATTGCCGGCATGCGCGTCGAGAACCTGATGCTTGGCGAATGTCAGCAGTTGCGAGGTCAATTCCACGCCGCGATCAATACCCTCGCGCGTCGAAGCAATAAGGGCATGAATCTTTTCAGGATCGTCCACGCTCCGTTCAATGAGGCGCAGGCCGGAATCGATCACCGACAGAAGGCTTCTGAAGTCATGAGCTATACCGCCAGTCATTTCACCGATAGCTGCAAGTCGATGGGTCGCACGTTCGCGTTGCATGGCAGCGGGCTGGGCATCAAAAGGCACATTCGGTGCCCGTGAGGGACTACTGCCGCCCGCCTGCGATGGTAGTAAGGTGGAACGGGGAAACACCCTGTCAGTCATGAAGATCGCCCCTACCTGCTTCGAACAATAGTCAGAAAGCTCCAAGCTCCGTTCGCTTCATTATACCTCTTGTCCAACGGGCCAAACCTAGCTTCATCCCGCTGAAAAGTCGAACCAGCGCCCAATATGCCAATCATCACTGACCCGGCTGCCGTCCGGATGGTTTCTCGGTAAGTCCACCATCAAGCCTCCGGCAGTCGGACTGTTGTTCCCCCTCGACCCTCAAGGATTGCCCGAGCGTCTTCGAGCCGGCCGATGCCGGCGACACGGCCAGCGGTCGAAGCAAAGGCGCATGCAGCCTCGACTTTGGGACCCATTGAGCCAGCGGCAAACGACATATTGGAGAGAGCAGCCGGCGTCGTCTCTTGAATAGGAGCCTGCCTCGGGGTTCCCCAGTTCTCATAAACCGCCTCAACATCTGTGAGCATCAGGAAAGCATCGGCAGCCAACTCCTTGGCGAGAAGACCTGCCGCACGATCCTTGTCGATTACCGCCTCGATGCCTACGAGGTCTCCTTCATCATTCCTGATTACGGGAATGCCGCCTCCGCCGGCGCAGATAACGACAACTCCGTTCCCCACGAGAAGACGGATGGTTTCGACCTGCGTGATCCGGCCCGGCAAGGGCGAGGCAACGACGCGGCGCCATTTGCCTTTGCTTTCCTCAACGAGCGGCCAGCCATGAAGGCGCGAGACTTCTCTCGCCTCGTTCGATTCATATATTGGACCGATGGGCTTTCGGGGATCGTCAAACGCCGGATCGTTACGATCAACTTCGATCTGGGTCAGTAGCGTGCCAATCCGAGCACCTTTCGGAAGCGCATTGGCAAGCTCTTGCTCGACTAGATAGCCGATCATACCGACGCTCTCGGCACCGAGTATGTCGAGCGGGTATGGCGGGACGTCCGTATAGGCGGCGGCCTGGAGCGCGAGCAGGCCGACCTGGGGTCCGTTGCCATGTGCTACAATGATCTGATGGTCACAGGCGAGATCGGCGAGCGCTAGCGCTGCCTTGCGCACATTGGCACGCTGGATATCGGCGGTCATCGGCTCGCCGCGCTTGAGAAGGGCATTGCCACCGAGCGCTACGACGATTCTCATCTCAGGCTCCCAGCGTAGCAACAAGCACAGCCTTGATCGTGTGCATCCGGTTCTCCGCCTGGTCGAAAACGACTGAGGCTTCCGATTCGAACACTTCTTCTGTCACCTCCATGCAATCGATGCCGAATTGCTCGAAGATCTTCTCACCAACCTGCGTCTCCCGGTTATGGAACGCAGGCAGGCAATGCATGAACTTGGCGTGCGGGTTGCCGGTTGCCTTCATGATCTGGGAGGTCACGCGATAAGGCGTTAACAGCTTTATGCGTTCCTCCCACACGGAATCCGGCTCACCCATCGACACCCAGACATCAGTATAGATGAAGTCGCAGCCTCTTGCCGCCTCCTCGGGATCCTCTGTCAACGTGATCCTGGCACCGGTCCTTTCGGCGATTGCCCGTGACTCGTCCACGATAGCTGCGTCCGGCCAGCAGGCTTTTGGTGCGGCAAGGCGAACGTCCATACCAATCTGCGCCGCGCCCGTCAGCAGGGAATTACCCATGTTGTTGCCGGCATCGCCAAGGAAGCAGAATGCGACCTGCGACAGGTGCTTGCGGGTATATTCCCGCATGGTTTGGAAATCGGCGAGTATCTGCGTCGGGTGGAACTCATCGGTCAGCCCATTATAGACCGGCACGCCGGCATGAGCGGCAAGTATCTCGGCCTGTTCCTGGCCGAAGCCGCGATATTCGATGCCGTCATACATCCGACCGAGGACGCGGGCCGTGTCTTTCATGGATTCCTTCTTACCTATCTGAGTGCCCGAGGGCCCGAGATAGGTGACATGCGCACCCTGGTCAAAAGCGGCGACCTCGAAGCCGGTGCGGGTGCGGGTGGAATCCTTCTCGAAGATCAGTGCAATGTTTTTGTCTTGCAGCCGCTTCTCTTCGTAGCCGCCATATTTGGCCTGCTTGAGCGAGGCGGACAGACGCAGGAGGAAACGGATCTCGTCGGGCGTGAAGTCGAGCAGCGTCAGGAAGCTGCGACCGCGCAAATTGATCGGCATATCTGATTTCCTTCTGGCTATACAGGATCGCGGATTAGCGGGCAGGTCATGCAATGGCCGCCACCTCGTCCGCGCCCCAACTCCGAACCCGGCACCGTGATGACCTCGACGCCTGCCTTGCGAAGCTGGGTGTTAGTGTAGGTGTTACGGTCGTAAGCGACGACAACGCCGGGTTCGAGAGCGACGACATTATTACCGTCATCCCACTGCTCCCGCTCGGCAATATAAGCGTCGCCCCCGGTCGGGACGACGCGTAATTTCGGCAACCCCATCGCTTCGGCGACGACCTCAGTCAGGTGTCCCCCCTCCTGCCGCACGTCGATCTCCCATTCCTTCTCGCCGGGGCGTAACGAATAAGCGGTAATGCCGTCGACGACATCGGCAAAGAGCGTCACCAGGTCGCGGTCGCAGAAGGTGAAAACCGTATCGAGGTGCATGCTCGCCCGCTTTTCCGGGAGTCTGCAGGCCACGACCCGCTCAGCCCCGCCTCGCCCAAATAGCTCGCGCGCGATCTGCCCGACTGCCTGCGGCGTGGTGCGCTCCCCCATGCCAATTAGCACCAAACCGTTGCCGACGGGCATGACGTCGCCGCCTTCGGCAGTTGCCAGACCGTAGTCGCTATCGGGATCGCCCCACCAGACTGGAAAGTCTGCATCACGGAAATCCGGATGGAACTTGTACACAGCGGCAATGTTGACGGTCTCCAGCTTGCGGGCGTTCCAGTGCATCGGATTGAGCATTACCCCGCCATAAATCCAGCAGGTGGTGTCGCGCGTGAACAGATGATTAGGCAGCGGCGGCAGGATGAAATCCTCCGGCCGGAGCACCGGTGCAAGCACACCCTTCGTATCGATTTTCAGTTCGGCCTTGCTCATACCGCCCATGAGGATGAGAGACAGCGCGTCGGCGTCTGCCTCCATCAGCATGGCCCCGAGATCGTCAGCGAGTCCAACGCCAACCGTGTTCTCATTGACCCGCCGCTCGAGCAGCCAGCGACGGGCCTCCATATCACGCATCGTCTCGGCTAGGGTTTCCCGCAGAAAGACAACCTCCGCTCCCCGATAGCGGATAGCATCGACGAAGGTCATGTGTTCGACACGGGCCTCCTTGACCCAGATGACGTCATCGAACAGCAATTCGTGGCAGTTGGACGGGGTTAACCGGGCGAGAGCCGCGCCCGGCCGGTCGACGAGGACGCGTCGAAGCTTACCCACTTCCGAGTGGACGCCATAGGTGATGGACATGGTCTTCTCCTTCAAGCAAACAGGGCGGCGACACTGAGGCTCGCCATTATGATGACGGTAAGAACCACGAGCAGCGGCCACATGAAGCGCAGCCAGCGCTCGTAGGGTACTCGGCCGATGGCGAGCGCGCCCATCACTACGGCGAAGGTCGGATTGATCAGGTTCACCAGTCCGTTGGCCGACTGATAGGCGGTGACGACAAGTTCGCGCCCGACATTGGCGAAGTCGGCAACAGGGGCCATGATCGGCATCGACAGCACGGCCAGCCCCGAGGAGGATGGCACAAAGAACGAGAGGAGCACCTCGATCCAGTACATAACGTTGATGAAGACGACCTCTGAGAGCCCGGAAACTGAGACCTCGGCCCAGTGCAGGATGGTATCGGTGATCTTGCCCGCATCCATGATCACGACGATGCCGCGGGCGAGCCCGATAATCAGCGCCACGCCGAGGAGGTCGCGCGCACCATTAACGAACGAATCGACAAATTCCTGTTCGCCGGGGCGTGCAACAAGGCCGACGAGGATGGCGGACGCAAGGAACAGACCGCTCATTTCGCCCATCCACCAGCCACCCTTGAGAACGCCCCAGATCATAACGACAAAGCTGAGGCCGAAGATCGTGAGCACGAGTTTATGCAGGGCCGTGAAGTCGAGCCCCTCGCCCTGATGGGCGGCCAGGAAATGTGCCTCATTCTCGGCTTTCCGGTCGAAGACCAGCGACTGCGTCGGATCGAGCCGCACCCGCTCGGCATAGCGCATCACGTAGATAACGCAGGCAAGCCAGCAGAGACCGAGGATGACGAAGCGCAGCACAATCCCTTGCGTAAAAGGAATGCCGGCGGCATCAGAAGCAATGACTGTGGCAAATGCATTGACGGTAGAGCCGAGCACGCCGACACCCGCGCCAAGTAGAATAATAGCGACCGCAGTCACAGCGTCGTAGCGCGCCGCTATCATCATCGGCAGGAGAAGCACGTAGAAGGCCAGCGTCTCCTCGGCCATTCCGTAGGTGGTGCCGCCGAACGCGAACAATCCCATCAGCACCGGGATCATCCATTTCTCCCGACCTTTCAGCGAGGTCATTGCGCTGCCGATACCGGCATTGATGGCTCCCGTCGACGCGACGACGCCAATGAAGCCACCAATGATCAGAACGAACAGAGCGACATCGATGGCATTGGCCTGATTGGTGGCCGGATTGTAGAGGCCGGCGATCGGAGCCATGATGATGTCGAAAACGCCTTGCGGGCTCGAATCGACGACTTGATAGGTACCGGCGATCGGCACATCACGGTCAAGCGCAGCATTATGCACGCGTTGATACTGGCCGGCGGGAATGATCCAGGTCAGCGCAGCCACCAGAATGATCAAACCAAACAGGATCGTGAAGGCTGAAGGAAAGCGGAATGGTCGCGCTGCGGTCTCTTGCGAAGTAGTGCTCATGGTATCCCCCAAGTCTGCCAACCAGAGAAAGGGACGATGCCCCTTCTCTTGCGGCAAACTAGGACAGGCCTACGAGCGAGGGATTGATCTCGCGCAAAACAGGCGCCGTTCGTGAAAATAAAGGACCTGAGGGTCAGGAATCGGCATTCCGAAGCTGCGGTGCCTAATTTGAGCAAAATCAACGCCCTGCATCGAGGCTCAGATATGGTGTCTGGGTGCGTGTGGGCACCGGAGAGTAGCAATGCTGAGGCAAATGACCGAGGACGAGCAGACTGCCACGGCAGCATTCCTGATGGATCCGGCCAGTTATGGTCTTGCCGCGAAGGTAGAGACGATGGAAACGCACATCTCCCGGATTTTCCTGACCGGCGAACGTGCCTTCAAGATGAAGCGCGGCGTAAAACTGCCTTACGTCGATTTTTCAACGCCAGATCTGCGCGTTGCAGCCTGCAGGAAGGAGGTCAAGCTGAACGCTCGAACCGCGCCCGATCTCTATCTTGGCGTGCGGCGCATCACACGTGAAAATGACGGCCGGATCGTTTTCGAAGGCGATGGCGAAGTGGTCGACGCGGTTGTGGAGATGGTCCGCTTCAAGCAGGAATGCCTTTTTGACCGGATGGCGGCGGCCGGCCAGTTGACTCCGCTACTGATGACCAAAACCGCGCGCATAATCGTGGATTTTCACCGCGAAGCGCCCATCATTCACGCTGGCAGCGGCGCGGAAAACATGGCCGGCGTGCTCGACATCAACGATGCCGGCTTCGCAACTAGCGATGTCTTCGACAAATCGGAACTGGCATCCTTTAGCGCCGCGTTCCGGCACGCTCTGGCACGCCATGCGGATCTGCTCGACAGACGCGAGAGGGCGGGCAAGGTTCGGCGCTGCCATGGCGACCTTCATCTGCGTAATATATGCATGCTCGAACACGAGCCGCGCCTGTTCGACTGCATCGAATTCAACGACCAAATCGCGACGGTTGATACGCTGTACGATCTGGCTTTTCTCCTGATGGACCTCTGGCACAGCAGACTGAACGATTTTGCCAATCTGGTGGCGAACCGCTATCTGGACGAGACCGACGACGAGGATGGTTTCATTCTCCTACCGTTCTTCATGGCGGTTCGCGCGGCCGTTCGCGCACATGTGACAGCCACGCAGGCGCAGGAGACCGGGGACCCGTCCGGAAAGCTATCCGCCGAGGCTCGATCCTATTTCGAGCTCGCTGGATCTCTGCTTGAACCAAGCCTCGCCCACCTTATCGCGATCGGCGGCCTTAGCGGTTCAGGCAAGACCACTCTTGCTGAGGCGCTTGCGGCGAATTTCGGCCAGCCTCCCGGCGCACGCATCATCGAGAGCGACCGCATCCGCAAGGCAATGCACGGTGTTCCCGCTGAGACAAGACTGCCAGACAAGGCCTATGGGCCCGAGATTTCGGCCAAGGTCTATAGGGAAATGGCGGCGCGGGCGAGCCTTGTTCTGAAGGGAGGGGGAACGGTGGTCGCCAATGCGGTTTTTGACCGCAAGCCGGACCGTGAACTGATCGAGAACGCCGCACGCGACACAGCCGCCTCGTTTCAAGGCGTCTGGCTCGACGCGGACCCGAAACTATTGCGGCAGCGCGTCTCTACGCGCCGTAGTGGCCCCTCCGATGCCACTGTGGATGTGCTATCGCGCCAGCTGCAGTGCAAAGCGGAGGTACCCGATTGGCGCAGGGTAGACACGGATGCTCCACTGGGCGAAGTTTCGTCAAGCCTGCTGAAACTGCTGCGTCAGTAGGCCGACTGGCTCCATCTCGTTTGGAATTTCGTGCACTCGAGACCTATCTGGATGCCCATGCCGAGGCGGTCGCTTCAGATGCCGTCACTGCAGCGGCGCGGTTCGCCGCGTGGCGGTCAGCGCAGCAGGCGGCAGGTCCACTAGCAATCGCGTCAGAGCAGCATAGCGAGCGCTGTGCCGATCCGTGGCCTGACAATCAGACGGCAAGATCATCGAATAGCGAAACTTCGAAACGCGGCTTGGCAATCGACTGGTTGATACTGCGCCGCTATGGTTTTTCACCGGATTTGATCTACCTCAATATGGTCCGGCGCGTCTCCTCGTAAAATTTCAGGAATCATAGGAGACGACCCTCCGACTTTGCTGATGATTATCGCGGTGGCGATCGTAGTTTTCGCTTTCGTCGTACTATACCCGCAACAGGCCAGCGCGCATTGTGACACCATGGACGGGCCGACCGCCAAAGACGGAAAGCTGGCGCTGGAGAGCAAGAACCTCAACTACGCGCTCAAATGGATCGAGGCAGGCGGCGCGGAGGAGTTGCGCAAAATCTTCGATCAAAGCATCAAGGTGCGAGCCCTTGGTCCAGACGCTCGGGACTTGGCCGACCAATACTTCCTGGAGAGCCTGGTGAGAATTCACCGCGCTGGTGAGGGCGCTCCCTTTGAGGGTCTAAAGCCCTCGGGTGTCCCCGTCGACGAGAAGATCTCCGCCGCCGACAAGAGCATCGAAACTGGTGATCTTGCACCGCTGGCTAAGCTCATGACCTCGGAGTTGGTCCCTGAACTGGAGAAAAGATTCGTCAAGGTTCTGAAACTCAAAGATTATGATTCCGACAATGTCGACGCTGGCCGCGCTTATGTCCAGGCTTACGTAAGCTTCTTCAAGTTTGCCGAAGGCGAGGATCACGACCATGGCCACCATCACGGTCATGGCGCCCACCACCATTAGAATTACGTCAGCACCCTCGGGTGCTGACGTCCAGATGAGTGAATGAAGGGATCGTCCTCGTGAGTGCGATGCTGATTGTTGGGATCGCGGCCGTCCTTGGCGCTATCGCTGTCGGTCTGGTGGTGCGGCAGCGGATCGTCTCCGTGACGATGGTCCGGTCCTGTTCGATGTTTCCAACGCTGAAACCAGGCGAGTGGTGCCTGACCACTCGTGTCCGTCGGGCAAAAGCGGTCGCCCGCGGAGATATCGTTATCGTCGCTTCGGCCGAACTCGGCCAGATGATCATCAAGAGAGTCATTGGAGAACCCGGAGATCAGGTCATCATTGACGATCGCGGTCACATCCAGGTCAATCAGGTTCCCCTTGTCGAGCCTTCTGTCGCGATTCCAGCGGGGCCCGCTGGCACCTTCGCCGTTCCGCAACACCACGTTCTACTATTGGGCGACAACCGGACCCACTCCATCGATAGCCGAGGATGGCGACAGCCGTTCCTCCCAACCGCAGCGATCCAGGGCAGGGTGTTTCCCGGGACCCGGCCCCCCTTCCGTGGCTCGAAGGCTATTCCGACGTGCTGCGCCTTCCTGCGCAGCACAGCATGAGCGCGGCGGTAGCCACAGGTTGGCAGCGTCGCGATGACCTCCTCGACGCGGCGACCATTTCGCCGTCTGGCTTGGGAGGACGGCCAATCCGTCCCGGATCGCGTCACTTGGTGGAATGCTCTGCAATGTTGGAGCGGGCAACACCCAGTGTCTCGTACACCGCCTTCATCGAGAACCGCCATTCGGCCACGACAGAGACCATAACATCTGTTTTTCGAGTCCGCCGACACTTCAAGGGCGTCCTTCGGTATCTCGGGGACTGCCAGATTAGGAACACCTGGGATGTCCGCGACCCTTGGAAAGCAGCGTCTTCCGTCAACTTCCTTGTATTTCGGTTTGACGGGAAATACCTTGCCTTCGAAGCCGACTGCGACGATGTTGTTCATCGCTACGCGGCCGACCGAACCAACGTTGACGGATACCGACTTGGCATGATCGGCGTGTTCCAGATTTCGAATCGTCATCTGCACAAACCCTCTCAACTGTCGTACAACCTAAGCCCCTCCTCGACGCGAGAGGGGTGGTTTGAAGGCAAATTGAAATGCGGACGTTAGATCGGATCATATTTGGTTCGCTGCATTCCCTTGAATGTCAGCGCGTCTACGCACAGTAATCAACATTTTCTTAATCTGCCTGTTTCCGCCAATTTGGCCACAATAGCTACCGGCAGGATTACTTGCGCGTTGGCACAGCGAGGACGTCGCAAGGCAGTGAGTTAAGCAGTTGCTCGGCGATACTTCCTATAGCTGCATGCTGGTCGCCCGTTCGACCATGCGTCCCGGCAATGACAAGACCGGGCCAATGTTTGTCGACGTAGTCTGCCAGGACTGCCTCAGGCTCTCCCTGCTGCAGAAAAGTTCCGATCCCGCCGTTTGCGTGGCTGGCCGATGCAATGATCTCGGTCAGCTCATACTCTGCTGCGCGTATAACACGTTCCTTCTCCTCAGCCTCGATCACATCAACAGATCGGTCGGCGTTCTGGCCGCCCCAGTCAGGCGTAACCTGATAGGCATGAACCAGGGTGAATTGTGCCGACCGAAATAAGGCCATTCCGGTCTGCAATGCGGACTGCGACCCTGTCGAGAAATCGATGCCCGCTGCGGCCGTCGCATATGGTCCGTCTACCCGACGACGCACGGCAAGAACAGGTAGATTCACGTACCGGATGATCCGTGCCGCTGTACTGCCGAGCAAATTCTCTCCGAGAATTTTGCTATGGGCTGGCCCTGTGAACAAGAGATCGACCTCTATTTGCCGGGCGTGCTTGATTATGCGCTCGGCCGGATCACCAACGATAATATGGCGCGGGATTTTCTGCTCCGATGGGCTGTGTCGAACAAGGCGCTCCAACTCTATTTCAGCATTCCTAATTCTCCGGTGCACACCCAAAGGTCGTACCGAGCTGGACGCGACGACATGACAAATAGTAAGGTCTGCTCGCCATGCGGAGGCCAATTGAACAGCCCGGTCAAAGGCGCGATCACACGCTGACGTCAGGTCGGTGGCGAGGAGCAGCCTTCTGGGTACCCCGTTCTTCGAAGGCTCGCTCATCACGTTCTTCTCCATAGCTGAAGGTTAACAAGGTATGGAGTCGCAGATCTGGTTGCGCCTTGATACAAATCAATTACTGCGACGAGCATGCGCCTCCCGAGGGCCGGGGCGAGACGCCGACCATGATCTGTGACAATATCGTCGAGGTACCGAAGCTTTGGAATGGCATCTGTAACTGGCTGGAATTCCGGGCCGGCGGTTCGCGACGGGGCAGACTGTCTACCGAAGGCCATTCAAAGTCGGCAGCATAGTAGCGTAGATGCTCTTCTTATCGGTGCTACAAAATCACCGCCAGCGACGATCGAGCATCGTTTCGAAGAAATGCGCAACCAATTCGATGGACCTTCCGCTTATGACGATGCGATCCAGCACCGCCTGATATTCTTTCAGTAGGGAGGTTGTAATCGACTGATGAAATCCAATTCGAAATGTCTGTTTATACCCTTGTGATCGCCACCCTTGATCCGTAACCGGGATACGCCTATATTTTCGCGTAAGGAGAATTCGTCATGTCAGCGCGCGACCGTGTCCGCAGGTACAGGGAGGTTGGCGGTGCTTCCGACCTAATCAGGGTAGAAGTACTGGTGCCTTCATCGATGCGTGCAAATATCGTGGCCGACGCAGCTCGTCTGCGGGCAGAGCATCGGGCAAGAAAGCAGCGGGTTCAGGCACTCTGTACAAAGGCAATGGATCGTTATGCAGTCCGCCTCTTCGATAATGTCGATCTCAGCCGCCTACCGGATATTATCCGGCAGGCCCCGGTGATCGCCGGCGCGCTTATGGAACGCGGAGACGCGAGGGCCTTCGCGATGGGCCGAAGGATTCTTGCGGAACTGGAGCCGTAAGACATGGCACTCACACCACTTCAGAAAGGCATAGTCAAATGCATCGCGGTGAACAGATCTGACACCAGCTATGTCGCGGGTGGACTTGTTCTGAACCGGGATTGGCCGAGGGAGTCGGACGACATGGACATCTTCCATGACACCGACGAGGAAATCGGGGCTGCAGCGGACGCGGACATTGATGCCCTCCGAAACGCAGGCTACCACGTGTCATTGGAGGTGGAGATATACGGTTGTGTCGAAGCTATGGTGTCGAAAGATGGGCAGTCGACTCTGATCCAGTGGATGAGCGAATCCAGAACCAGATACTTCCCTTTGGTCCGCGACGACGAGTGGGGCGCGCGTCTGCACCAGACTGACCTTGCGGTCAACAAGATCATTGCTTCGTCTTCGAGAACCAAACCGAGGGATTTCGTCGACCTCATCACAATCGCTGAAAACATGTGCGCGCTGGGTCCGCTCGTCATGGCCGCCGCCGGAAAACCGCCCCACTTCTCCCCTCAGAAGATCGTTGACGAAATCAGGCGTCGTGGGCTTTCCATTTCGAATGAGCAGTATGATACCGTGAGAGGGCTGCCTGCGGACTGGGATGCCGCTTACATCCGCGAGCGACTTGTCACTACGCTCGATTCAGCAGAGCGCTATATTCTCGCGGCTCCAGTTGATCTCGTCGGAATTCTCAGCGTGGATTTGGACGGCACACCGGTTGAGGTACATTCTTTGGAGGACGAGCGCGTTTCCTTTAGGAAGGCGACATCCGAGCCGGAGGTTATGCCATCCGTGCCGGAAGCGTCACAGGAATGGAAAAACAGCCTCTGAGCGGGTTTCTTTCATTGGGTTCTCCAGCTTAAATTTGCATTGAGCTATCAAGCATTGCCGAGTCCGTGTCATCCGGTTTGGCGCGGCTGGGTCAGTGATCAGCAGACGGCGCCGTATTCGTTCACTCATTTGGGACGTCTCACCAAGCTTCTGTTTTTGCTTTCCGCACGGAGACCGTCTTACCGTGCTGGTGTGAGGCCATGCTGCGAAGCCGCATCTTCTCGTGAATGTCCAAGTTGATGAGGCCAGCACTACCAGAATCGTCGCGGTAATAGGCCCGAAATTGGGAATCGTCACTGGTCGTCTGGCTTCTACGTCTTCCTGCACCGCCTTGTTTGGGGAAATTTCGGGGGCTACTGTGACGGCGGTCCCCCGGAACATAAAGGTGCGCCATGTATACCCATATCCTCATCTCGACCGATGGTTCTGAACTTGCACAGCATGGCGTTGATCATGGACTTTCGTTGGCGAAAGCGCTCGGCAGCAAAGTCACCATCATTACGACGACCCAGCCGATGGCGATACCGTCTGTTGGAATGGTGGAGAGTTGGGCGGGTTCGTCTACGGATTTCGCGAGGTACGATGACAGCCGAAGGAAACTAGCGGACAGTATTCTCTCGACGGCAAAGGCCTCGGCCGAGGGGATAGGTGTCGATACCACCACCGTTTATGTTCCCGATGCCTTGCCGGCGGTCGCTATCGTCAGTGCCGCTCAAGAACGTGGATGCGATCTGATTGTCATGGCCTCCCACGGGCGCCGGGGCATCAAGAGAGCTCTGCTGGGCAGCCAGACTTCCGAGGTTCTCGCACTTACGAAAATCCCGGTGCTCGTCGTCAAATAGCAATGGCACAACATTAAAAACCGACAGGCCTCATAGACCGAGCGGACGGCGTTAACGGCGCTGGCTTACGCATCGCGCGTTGCAGGTAGATCGAGCCGTAAGCTGCCTCTACACGCTCGAGATTTCCGCCTCGTCAAGAGATCGTTCAAACCGGCCACGAAATCGCTGCTGACGACCACCGCATTAAGATGGAAAGGCATGAATTGCCAAGCCAGTAGCCATTTTCCGTGGTGACCCCCTATGCGGGCTTTCCCCCGTCCGCCACAGACGATAGCTGTGGTGCATGTTGCTTTCGATTGAAGATTTGCAGAAATCATATCCCGGCCCTGAAGGCCCTGTTCCCGTCCTGCGCGGCGTGACGCTCTCGCTCGACGCCGGCGAGACACTGGCGCTAACCGGCGAATCCGGCTCGGGCAAGAGCACGTTGCTGCACCTGGTGGCAGGGCTGGACGCTGCCGATGGCGGGCGCGTCCGGCTCGACGGGCAGGAGGTCACCGCGCTTGATGACCACGGCCGCGCGAGGCTCAGGCGAAGCGCGGTCGGCATCGTCTTCCAGCAGTTCAACCTCATTCCCTCTCTGGACGTCGCCGCCAACATCGCCTTCCAGGCGCGTCTGAACGGCTCGGCGGAGCCGCGGGAGCTGTCACGACTGGCCCGTGCGCTCGGGCTGGAGGCACAGTTGCGGAAGTATCCTGAACAACTATCCGGCGGCCAGCAGCAGCGCGTGGCGATTGCCCGCGCGCTCGCGGCGCGACCGAAGCTGATCCTCGCGGACGAGCCGACCGGCAACCTCGACGAAGCGACTGCGGACGAGGTGATGGAGCAGTTCCTGGCGCTAGTGACCGAGACGGGTGCGGCGCTTCTGATGGTCACGCATTCCCCGCGCCTTGCCGCGCGGCTTGGGCAGCAGGCGCATCTCAGGCAAGGCCGCCTCGCATGACGGGCGCGATCCTGCCGGCACTGGCTTCGCACTGGCGGCGCAACCGGCTTCAATTGCTGACGCTGGTGCTCGGCCTCGCGCTGGCGACTTCCCTGTGGTCGGGTGTGCAGGCGATCAACGCCGAGGCCCGTGCCAGCTATGATGCGGCTGCCGCCACGCTGGCCGAAGGCCGCTTCGACCAACTGCTGCCGCGCGAAGGGGATTCCATGGCGCAGGAGCTTTTCGTGGCGCTGCGCCGCGCTGGTTGGCTGGTCAGTCCGGTGGTGGATGGAAGGCTGCGTGTCGGCGGCACGGTGGTGAGGTTGGTCGGGATCGATCCTCTGACCGCGCCGTCCGGTTCGGCCGCGAGCGCTGCGCTGGCGCGCACCGACCTCACCAGCTTCTTGCGCGCACACGCGCTGGTCGCTGGCCCGGAGGCAGCGGCGCTGCTCGTGGCGAACTTGCCCAACCCGGTGCTGCGCGATCAGGCGGTTGCGCCCGGCACCGTGCTCGCCGACATCGGCGTCGCCCAGAAGTTGCTTGGCCGTGCCGGGCGCATCAGCCGCCTGATTGTCTTGCCGGAGCAGCCTCTGCGGCAACGGCCGCTGGCCGAGATCGCACCCGACCTTGTCCTCCGGCGTGCGGACGGCGCGAGTGATGTCGGCCGGCTGACCGACAGCTTCCACCTCAATCTCACGGCCTTCGGCTTCCTTAGTTTCGCGGTCGGCATCTTCATCGTCCATGGCGCAATCGGTCTTGCCTTCGAGCAGCGGCGCAGCATGGTCCGTACCCTGCGTGCACTCGGTGTCCCCCTCCAGCGCCTGATCGTCCTGATGGTGCTGGAACTTGTCGTGCTGGCGACACTTGCCGGTGCGCTCGGCATCGTTCTCGGCTATTTCATCGCAACGCTGTTGATGCCGGACGTAGCCGCGACGATACGGGGGCTTTATGGCGCCGACGTTGCAGGCACGCTGCACATCCGCCCGGCATGGTGGCTTTCGGGAATGGCCATGGCTCTCGGCGGCACATTGTTTGCTTCCGCGAGCGCGGTATGGCGGCTGGCGCGAATGCCGGTCCTGGTAAGCGCTGGTGCGCGCGCCTGGGCGCTGGCCTCGGGTCGGATGCGCAAGCTGCAAACAGCAGTCGCTGTCGTGCTGCTCGCAGCGGCAGGGTCGCTGGCGATCACCGGCGGCGGGCTGGTCGCCGGCTTCGTCCTGCTTGCCTGCCTGCTGCTCGGCGCGGCACTTGCGCTGCCGCCTTGCCTGGCGGCGATCCTGCGTCTTGGTGAAGGACGGGCCGTCCGAGTCATGGCGCAATGGTTCTGGGCCGACACACGCCAGCAACTGCCCGGCCTCGGGCTTGCGCTGATGGCGTTGCTTCTCGCCATGGCCGCCAATGTCGGCGTTTCCACCATGGTCTCGAGCTTCCGCCTGACCTTTACCGGTTTTCTCGACCAGCGCCTGTCGGCCGAACTCTACATTAATGCGGATGCGACCACAGACCGGGCGGGCTTGGAACGCTTTCTTGCGGCGCGCGCCGACGCCGTGCTGCCGATCATGTCGGTTGACGCGACGCTCGCCGACCTGCCGGCCGAGATTTTCGGGGCGCGCGTAGGCTACACCTACCGCGAGAACTGGCGCTTCCTCGACGCTGTCCTCAATGTCTGGGACGAGGTCGAAGAGGGCAAGGCGGTGGTTATCAACGAACAGTTCTCCCGCCGTGCTGGCCTGCGCGTAGGCGCCATGCTTGCGCTTGGCCCCGGACTGTCGCTGCCGGTCGCGGGCGTCGTCGGCGATTACGGAAACCCGATCGGCCAGGCCATCATCGGCGAGGCGCTGTTCCGGCAGAGCTTCCCCGGCATCGTGCCCACCCGCTACGGCGTCCGCACCTCCGACCCGGAGGGCTTGCGCCATGCGCTGATCGAGGAGGCCGGCCTCCCGCCCGCCAGCATCGTCGACCAGGCGGCGCTGAAGGCGTTCTCGCAATCGGTGTTCGAGCGCACCTTCTCGGTGACCGGGGCGCTGAACGTGCTGACGCTGGCGGTCGCGGCCTTCGCGATCCTGATGAGCCTGCTCACGCTGGCGGCGATGCGTCTGCCGCAGATGGCGCCTGTCTGGGCGATGGGCACGACCCAGCGCCGACTCGCGGGGCTGGAGATCCTGCGCACCGTGCTGCTTGCCGGGGGGTCACTGCGGTGCTGGCCTTGCCGTTGGGCCTGGCACTCGCCTGGGTGCTGCTTGCCATCGTCAATGTCGAGGCGTTCGGCTGGCGCCTGCCCATGTATCTGTTTCCCGCCGAATACACCCGCTTGATGCTCTTCGCGCTCGCCGCCGCGTTGCTCGCGGCACTTTGGCCTGCCTGGCGGCTCGCGCGCATGGAGCCGGCCGCGCTGCTCAGGATATTCGCCAATGAACGCTAGTTCGTTTCAGGGTTTCACGGAAACGGTGAAACGATCCGACTTATTACTTTCGCGCAACTCCAGGCGGGAAACCGCAGCGCACTTTTCTTGGAATTGCGCCGTAGCTCTCATCTTCCTGGTGTCGGGACTCGGAAATGCCTTTGCCCAAGGCTTTGCCGGACTGGGCACCGACGCCGGAGGTTTTGCCGCTCCGGAAGCGGGCAAGCGGTTCCAATTTCCGCGCGATCATGGATCCCATCCGGACTACCGGGTCGAGTGGTGGTACGTCACCGCCAACCTTACCGGGCCCGATGGCGCAGACTACGGCTTGCAATGGACGCTGTTCCGCTCGGCGCTCGCGCCGGGCGGGGCCGAGGGCTGGGAGAGTCCGCAACTATGGTTTGGCCATGCTGCCGTAACCAGCATCTCGACCCACCGCGCCACGGAGCGTTTCGCGCGTGGCGGCACAGGCCAGGCGGGCGTGACCGCCGCGCCCTTCGCTGCCTGGATCGACGACTGGCAAATGACGGGCGACAGCTTCGACCGTCTGCGGCTAACCGCAGCCGGCAAGGACTTCGCCTACGACATCGCGATGCACGCCCAAGGCCCGCTCGTTCTCCACGGCGACCACGGCTACTCGGTGAAGTCGGCGAAGGGGCAGGCGAGCTATTACTATTCCCAGCCCTTCTTCACGGTCGAGGGAACGCTCACGTTGCCGGAGGGCGAGGTGTCGGTGCGCGGCACCGCGTGGCTCGACCGCGAATGGTCGTCGCAACCTCTGGCGCAGGACCAGGCCGGCTGGGACTGGTTCTCGCTCTCGTTCGACACAGGCGAGAAACTGATGGGTTTCAGCCTGCGCGGCGCCGCTGGCGGCAGCTTCACCTCGGCTACCTGGATCGAGGCGGACGGTACCGCGACACCTTACGGCAACGGAAAGTTCGTCGCCATCCCGTTGGAGACGAGCCGGGTGGAAGGACACGACGTCCCGACGCGCTGGCGGCTCACCTTGCCCGACCGTGCGCTCGACGTCACCGTCGGCGCGCTCAACACTCAGGCCTGGATGGGACTTAGCATCCCCTATTGGGAGGGTCCCATGCGGGTAACCGGCACCCACGCGGGCAAAGGCTATCTCGAAATGACGGGCTATCAGCGACACTAACCGTCGGCCGTTGGTTGGGGCGGTAGCACTCCGCGTGTTCTTGAGCGCAACGTAGAGTCAATGGAAGGCCCCCTGGCATGTCATAGCTAGGGGATTAGGGCGATCAACCCTCGGTACTAAGAGATGAGCGTCGTTGTTCGTCAAAGCTCTCGGCGTTTGGACAATAGCCTCTGTGCCTGGATTCAAAACGATTAGACGAGATGTCATGAAGGCAGCGTCGCCGACTGTCACAAGCCATGCACGTACGCTCCATATCGCGGCGCCATGCCGCGTGTTTCGTTCGATCCAAGTTAGGGTCGAGGCCAACGGCCCGCATAGCGGGCGAGAGGAGGTCCTCTGAGAAGAATGGATTTCGAAGTGCGGCCACAAACTCGTTGGGCGTTATCACGCAATCGCGCAGAAGCCGGTTGGTCTCGTCATAGTCGAGAGACTGAAATTCCCTTCGCGCCTTATTGCTACGTCGTAGGCGGCCTACAAACGTAGTTATGGATTGCCAAATTGGGATCATGTCGAAACCTTGAGTATTTATCATGATAAACTTCTCTGAAGGTCGGCTAAGAGACCCAACGGTCGACCGCAAATCATACAACGGACTAGAGATATCAAAACTCTAACGGATCGCTTTGCGCCAACGCAAACAATTGCGATTTTGCTACAGGTGGCCGTTTGAGAACAAGTATCAGCACGTCGGCGATATTCGTGTGCAGGAACAGCACAAAGATCTGGAGGCGGCGCGGAATTCACCTCAGTTCCGGGATTTCCTGCGGCGCAACGTTCAGCAAGCTACCGACAAGGGCCGCATCGACGACGATATCTTCTTCGGCAAAGGTAACCTGCATGGTCAAATCCACAATCCCCGTGAAATCGGCCGGCTTGGATAGTGTACCGGAGCTTTTAGCCGGTCCTCAGTTTTTCGTCGGCGTCTTGGACGCATACATCAGGGACAGGTATTTTTCGCCACGATCACATAGGAACGTAAGGACGTTCTTCAGGGCAGGGTGGCGGCGCTGCACCTCCCGCGCCGCCCAGAAATTGGCGCCGCTGCTCGGGCCGACGAAGTGGCCCTGTTCGCTTGCCAGTCTTTTTGCTTCCTCAATGGCGATGGCGCTGTCGACGCAAATGACCTCGTCGATTTCGCCCCGGTGGCGCTCGTAGATCGTCGGGATGAAGCCGTCGGAAATGCCTTCGATGCTGTGATCGGCGGCGATGCAGCATTCAATGGTGCGGCTTTCGCTCGGCTCCATCGCGAAGACCTTGAGGGCCGGATTGTGCCACCGGCGCAGCGCCTGCGCCACCCCGATCAGCGTGCCGCCGGTGCCGACGCCCTGCACGATGGCGTCTATCTTCAACCCTGCCGGCAATTGCGCGATGGTTTCGCGGCCCAGCCAATCGCGGTTTTCATCGACGTTCCATTCGTTATCGAATTGCGCCGGGCAGAAGTGATGAGGCTGCTTGCCGAGACGCGTGGCTTCGGCGCGCGCTTCATTGACCTGGAAATTCCCGACGAGACGGATCTCGGCACCGAAGCCGCGCGAAATGCAAGCCCGCTCGTTGCTGTAACCGTCCGGCATGACCACGATCATCTTGTAGCCCTTGGCCGCCGCGACCATCGACAGCGCATTACCGGTATTGCCGCTGGTCGCTTCGACGATGGTATAGCCGGGCTTGATCAGGCCCTCGGCTTCGGCGCGCTCGATCATGTAATTCGCCATTCGCGCCTTGATCGAACCCGACGGATTGAAATATTCGGCTTTCGCATAGACGCCCGGCGACAGCGTCACCAACGGCGTATTGCCGATGCAGGCCAGCACCGAGGTCCTGATCGGGGCCTCAAGCGCGGTCTGAACCGGCGAAGGCATGGGGCTCATTTCCTCAACCGTTTTCAGGCGAGCGTTCGATGTCATTGTCCTGTTCTCCTGTCCGAATTTGCCGACCATGGATAACCCTGTCCGGGTCGCGTTTTCACGCTCTCTATGGGCGCCCGCCCACGTTGAGGGTTGGTACGGACCACGACGCCTGGACTACTTCGTCCCACTGGGCTCCGGCTTCATGAACGCTCGCTGGCTCAGGGCCCCAGTCGAAACGTCTCCAGTTCGGAACGCAAGATGCTTTGCCATTGTCCTTGAGGATTGCTCTTAAGATATACCTGAATTACATCTTAAGCGATGGCTGGGCAATTGCAATGGCACCACTGAGCGATAAACAAAGCCGGTCAATGTCCGCGATCGGCATATAAGAGCGGACAGCGGTGAAGCCGGCCCGGCATTGGCGCGCGAGAACATATAGCTTAGACGCATGTTTGAACGACATGCCTGCTGCCGGGGTTCCCGGATGTCGAAGCTTTCGACTTTCGGTCTGCTCACGGCCGCTATCGTTCTGTGCCTGCGACTACCGAGGAATTTGAGATGCGATTGACCGACTTTTCAGACTATGCCCTGCGCCTGCTGATGTACGCCGGCGCGCAGGGCGATAGGCTGGTTACCATCGAGGAGACCGCGAACCTCTACGGGATTTCGCGCGCCCACCTGATGAAGGTGGCCAACCAGTTGACGCGCACCGGCTTCCTGAGGGCGGTGCGCGGCCGTTCGGGCGGCCTCACCCTCGCGATGCCGCCCGAACGAATCCGCCTGGGAGACGTGTTGCGCGCGACGGAGCCGGATTTCGCCCTGGTCGAATGTTTTCGCAGCGATAATCGCTGCCTGATCACGCCGCGCTGCCGCCTGCGCGGCGTGCTGACGGAGGCGCTGGCGGCTTTCTCGGCGACCGTCGACCGCTATACGCTGGCTGACCTCATGCTCAGCCCGCAAGACTTCGGAATCCGGCCGGCGGCGTAGGTCCACGACCGCTGCGTGATCCCGCCTGCGCGGCGCACTGGCGGCTGGGCGCGGCCGGCATCGAGGCGCGTGTCCATTGGGCTGGCCGGCGGCACATGACGTGTGGATGAAGAATTGATTCTCCTGCCTTGCAGTGTTACGCCTTCAAAGATATATATGTAATGCATCTTAAAGGGTAAGGGCAATGACCAAGCAGGTTTCCGCCGACGAGCGCGTGATCGACGTCAGGCAGATCGATTCACAGCACCGCCACATGGTCGTTCTTCAACTGTTCGAGCACCTGCCTGCCAGTCGGACAATGCAGCTCGTTGCGGATCACGATCCCAAGCCGTTGCGGTTCCAGCTCGAGACGAAACACGGGGCCATTTGCCGGTGGACCTACCTGGAAGAGGGGCCGGATGTCTGGCGCGTCCGGCTTTGCAACAAGCGCGTCAAGGAGACGTCAAATGCGTAGCTCGCCTGCCTCCGTCATGGCCGCGATGCGGCGGACCCTGGACATACCGCGATCGATCTTCGCTCCGGCGGGCCAAGGGTTCGAACCGTCTCGCCCCGAGCAACTGGAGACGCTCTTCAGGGTCGCCGGCCAGACCCTTGGCGAATGCCCTTCATGGGTGCTCATCGCAATCGGGCAGGCCGAGGGTCGCGACCCTCATGTGGCGGAGGTAGAAGAAAGGAAGTTGTCATGCTAAGCAACTCCCATGATTTCGTTCGTCCGGTAGACGACGGCGAACGCACATATCTGGAATCCCTTATCCGTGAAGATTACGATCGGTGCCGCGTCGGCGAGACATTTGCCGATATGAAGCGGCGGATGCCGTTCTCCAGGGAGGACCAAGGCCTCTATCGCGACTGGATGGCCATCGCGGCTGGCCGGGCCGAGGCTCTTCGCGAAGCGGCGCCGATGCTGGTCGCCGCTGAGTGATCGAGTTGCCGAGCGCGGCGGGACGGCACGGTCGCCTGTACTCTAAGCCGCTGCGCGCCTTGTGCTGGAATGATGCCGAGCGGGAGGCAGCGGCCGCCCGGTATGCTGCTCCCGGAGCGTAAGCCATGACCTATGTCGTCACCGACAACTGTATCAAGTGCAAATACATGGATTGCGTCGAGGTGTGTCCAGTGGACTGCTTCTACGAAGGCGAGAACATGCTCGTCATTCACCCTGACGAGTGTATCGACTGTGGCGTATGCGTTCCCGAATGCCCCGCCGAAGCGATCTTTCCCGATACCGATCTGCGTGCCGAGCCTAAATGGCTTGAGCAAAATCATAGATACGCATCGATCTGGCCGAACATTCCTCGAAAGAAGATACCGCCTGCCGATGCGGACGCCTGGAATGGCGTGGCCGACAAGTTCGATGCCTACTTTAGCGAGAAGCCGGGCGAGGAATAAAGCGCCGACGATTGGCGAAGGGATTGGTCACCTGCATCCGAGCATAGAGGCCTGGTGGCATAGCGTCGCGTGATCTACGATGACGGCAGACGCCAAGCGCCGCATGGCCTCCAACTATTCATGGCGCCGTGAAAGGAGAAACACAAATGTCCGAGGGATTGTATCCGGCTGCTACCGGGGAATTTGCGAAGAAACGTCGCGAGCTCGCGCCGGACACCGAGGCGGCGTTCCAGGCGTTCAGCCAGAAAGTTTTTGCCGAAGGTGCGCTGCCGGTAAAGGTCAAGCAGCTCATCGCCGTGGCCGTGGCGCATGTCACGCAGTGTCCGTATTGCATCAAGGGGCACACCAAGGCTGCGTTGCGCCATGGCGCCAGCGAGCAGGAATTGATGGAAGCGATCTGGGTCGCCGCGGAAATGCGGGCAGGCGGCGCCTATGCCCATTCCGCGCTCGCGCTTGAGCAAATAGAAAAATCGGCGTTGCCCAAGACCGCTTGATCGGCGCGATCGGTTTGAAAGTAAAGTGCCGGCAAATGATGGGCTGATTTCGACTGAAGCCGATGCGGTTACGTGGAGCTTAGGTTTCGAGGGTAGGCACGTCGCCATAGTGCCGCCGGGCTTCCAGTGTTGTGTGCAGGATAGGGGCAATTTTCATGACAAGCAACGTGTTTTCGCGCTCTTCTCCGGTCAGGCCGCTGGCAGAGGACGATAATCGTTCGCCGGCCCAATGCATTGATGAACAACGCCCGGCTGCCAGCCTTCGTCTTGGTGACAACCGCGCCTCCCCGGCGTATCCGACATTTAGTTTATCGGTCGCATGTGACGAGATACTCGTTCAATGAATTGTAGCGCTTCTTCCGGTTCCACGAATGGTTGTCTAGGGTTACAGCATTCGTGCTGATGGCAAGCAAGCCGCCTTATATCGCTTCGGTAATGCCAAAGCCGCCCTCGCCAGCGCTTTTCACCGTTGACGATTACGCGCTTCCATCGAGGGGAGAGAGCTCGGTTTGGCTGGACAGTTTAGCAGCGAGCGGTGCTTGTTAGGGGGGCCGCCTCTGCGTTTCTCCGGATAGGAGTTATTTGTCAATGACCTCGTAGCCGCTCTTTTTCCAAGCGATCATCCCGCCCGATAAGTGTGACACTTGGGTGAATCCAAGTTTTGTCAATTCTTGTGCTGCTATCTCGCTCATACGTCCACTTTGGCAATAGAGGACGATCTTTGCCGATTTATCCTTCGGCAATTTATCAAGGTTGTCTGCAATCTTATCGAAGACGATAAAGGCATCAGTATTTTTAATTTCACCCTGATATGGCGTGTGGACGTTCACAAAAAAGAAGTCTTTTTTCTCCAGCATCACGGCCAGCTGAAGACTCGTCAGCGTCGTGAATTTCACTTCCGCGGCCTGGGTAGAGCCACCGAATATCGCGGCGGCTGCCGCTATCGCCATCAGAAGCGCGGTCCGTCGATCGATTTTACTTTTTCCCGATTCCATTTCGTTGCCTTCCTATTCCTTGCAACCCTGCCTCGACACGTAGCGGCTAGCACGGGACGTGTCGAACGGTCATCACGCACCTGCTACAGAATGACCGGGAGAACGGGCGAACTCAAACCCTTCACAAGCCAGTCACGCGGCCTCGAGATAAACTAAGCTTTTCCTCTGCCGCAACTGGTCGGAGACATCCTTCTGCAGACCGGCCGCATTGCTGTCCTGGCAGGGAGCGTGTGTCGCGTGGTGCTGCGCTGCTAATCAATAGAGCGTGATGACGGTGGGCAGAACATCAATTGCTAGCAGATATTCGAAAAGTCCGATGATGGGAGAGCCGTGCCAGAAGATGGGGCCTCTGAGGAGCTTCCGCTTCAGGGCACACTTCAACGCGGCCTTGGTTTCCTTCCGCCTCCGTTCGTGTGCTCCGAGGTGCGTCACGATGTTAGGCATGGTTCCCTCTGAGCGTTTGCCACAATACAAGCGACGAGGACCACCACGTGTCCATTCGCCGGACGGAAATCATTATCGAGGCTGGTCGATGACGAAACTGATCAGCGGCGATAAGGAGCAGATCATTTCGGAACTCGTCACGGTGGAGAGCACGGTGACTGAGGCGGCGCGACACCACGACGTCGATCGCTCCACGGTGTATAGGTGGGCCTCGAATTTGTGTGGTGGGGCAGGGCCAAAAAACCCTGCGTGCTCTTGCGGTGCGAGTTTTCAACAAGAGTACCGCGACGGAGACGTCCAGCGATATGATGGTCGAATGGCTGTAGCCGACCCGGCCTGATCGAGCTCGATCTTGGTGGCAGCCGGTACGTGCGGGTTGGAGACCAATTCAATGTCGGTCTTTGCGTGTTATTGATGTTCTGGACCGCCGATGATCCCAGTTCGGGCGGACCTGCGGGTGTCACCGGCCACTGGGCACACGGATGTTCACAACACTCCAGCCTCGTTTCGTTGTTTTTTTCTTTGCCTCAGCGCAAAGCGACTCTGTTGCTGAGCAGCTAATGCTTTCCAAAATGCGCGACTTGAAATCAAGGGGATGCAATGAACTACGTTATTTATCTGGGCGGCCTCTCCGTTGCCTTGGTGGTCATCCTGTCGTTTATGGGGTTCGTTTGATTAGGGTTGGGATTTCGCCTTTAGCGTCTCTTGCGAAGGTGGGACTGATTGATTCATTGGCTGCGCAAAGACGTGTTACCCATGCGTAACTGATCTGGTTGTCGGAGGCGCAGATGCGCCATATTTTCCGTTGTCACCCCGAGTGCCGAGAGTCTCTGACTGCCGGACCACCTGCGGAAGCGGCAATTTTCCTTTGGTTGGCGGCGCGCGCGCGCCGCTCCTGCCCCTACGATTGAGGTGGCTCATACAAGCATGCCATTGCCGTTCTGCTGAACTATCTCGATGCTCCCGGTGTGATCGCGGACCATCACCATTCATGGCCGTCCTTCAGAGCCTCGAGCGGGACACACTTGCGATGTTGCTCGCCAAACAGGCGCAAGGCGATCTGGTATCACGCTGTGGTTCGAGGCGGGGCTGGTTTCAGTACGCCAGACGGATTTACGGCGGGATTATGCGGCGCCGTCATCGATCCAGAACCGATCAAGCGTCAGGCCGAAGTGGTGTTGTCGGGCAGCCATTCACACGTGTTTCCTTTCGGGGCTTCTGTCCTCTTCATCGTTAGAGCACCTGCGTAGGGAATAAGCGGAAGCGACCAAGACCGCATTGCGCGTAGCCTTTGCTGCCAGAGCGAACCGATTGGGATGGCCATGACCAGTCAAGATTTCTCTGGAATGTAAATGTTCACAATCCATTCCAAAAGACCGACCATTACCAGTGAAAATATTATAATTGCCAAGCGACGCGAGCATCGCCGAGTTTGCGGTCAACTACCAGTTGGAGGAGTCTTTCTGAATGCCCGGACCCTATGTTGTTCCCGTCCACGGGGATGCCGAATTGCCCAAGGAAGTGGATGTCGTCGTCATCGGCGGAGGGATCATTGGCGCGTCGACGGCACTGGAACTTTCGGAGCAGCGTTTGCGCGTGGCGCTGTGTGAAAAAGGCGGCATCGGGCAGGAACAATCGAGCCGCAACTGGGGCTGGGTCCGCATCTCTCGGCGCGATCCGCGCGAAGTGCCGCTGATGGCCGAAGCGTTGCGGCTGTGGAGCAATCTCGATCAGCGTACCGGCAGGGATACGGGCTACCGGCGCGCCGGTATCGTCTTTGCCTGCGCCACCGACCGGGAATACGCGGATCACGAGGCATGGAACCACAATCTCGACGGCTACCAGCTCGATTCGCGCATGCTCGACGCATCACAATTCCAGGAAATGTTCCCGGACTCGACCATGAAACTCAAGGGCGGGCTCTACACCCCGGCCGATGGGCGGGCGGAGCCGCAAAAGGCCGCGCCCGCCATCGCCGAGGCTGCCCGCGCGAAGGGCGCATCGGTTCTGACCGAATGCGCGGTGCGCGGCATCGAGACGAGCGGCGGCGCGGTCAGCGGGGTCGTCACCGAGCGTGGACCGATCGCCTGCAAGGCGGTCGTTCTGGCAGGCGGCGCCTGGTCAAGTTTGTTTTCGGGCATGCTCGGCATCGATCTGCCGCAACTGAAAGTCATGAATTCGGTGCTGCGAACGAAGCCGCTCGAAGGTGGCCCGGAGCAGGCGATATGGGCGAGCGACTTTGCCTTGCGCAAGCGCCAGGACGGTGGCTACACGATTGCGTCGGGCCATGAAAACGTCGTTGACATCGTGCCGAAATCCTTCCGCTATGCGCGCGATTTCCTGCCCGCCTTGCGCAAGGAATGGCGGTCGCTGAACTTCCGGCTCGGCGGACGCTTCCTCGACGAAGCGCGTATCGCCAACCGCTGGAAGATGGATGAGGCCAGCCCGTTCGAATACTGCCGCGTGCTCGATCCGAAGCCCGCGACGAAGCATTCGGATATGGCTCTCGCCAATTTGAAAAAGGCTTTTCCAGTGTTTGAAAAGGCCGAGATTGCGCAGCGATGGGCAGGTTACATCGATGTTACGCCGGATGCGGTACCCGTCATTTCGAAGATCGACGGCATCCCCGGCTTTCATATCGCTACCGGATTTTCAGGCCATGGTTTCGGCATCGGTCCGGCGGCGGGCAGGCTCATGGCCGACCTCGTCACCGATCGCCCGCCCGTGGTCGACCCGAAAAGCTTCCGCTTCTCCCGCTTTTCGGACGGCTCGAAGATCGAGTTGATCAGCGGGTTCTGAAGCATCGACTTCGCCCGATGCCCGAACGATGCAAGTCTGCAGCGACCTCGAGCACACCAAGCAGCGGACGAAGTGTTGCATAACGATCTGAATGGCGTGGTTGCCTCTGTCTCGTTCTGACCAAACTACGCTCTGCGGTTCTCGCCAGTATTTTTGAATTTTTCGGCAAGAGTTGTTGCCAAAAATTCAACTACTGCACGGATGCGGGCGGTGTGGCGTAGGTCTTCGTGAGTGAGCAGCCATAGATCGAGGCTGAACGTGTCGGGCACCTCGGCGACGCGGATCAGGTCGGGCTTTTGCTCGGCAATGGCGCAGGGCAACACGGCCAGGCCGAGGCCCGCCTTGGCCAGCCTTACAGTGCAGGCAACCGAGTTCGAGCGGACGACCGGCTGCACACCCGGTAGGAATTGCTCGAAGCGGCCGGCCAGGGGCGCATGCGCGCTGTCGAGGCCGATCCAGTCATGCTGCGACAGTTCCATATCGGGATGGGCGGAACAGTAGGCCGGTGCACCGTATATCGCGAAATCTAACCGCCCGACCCGCCGCCCCACCAGTGTTTCGGGTGGCGTGTTGCCGATCCTCAAGGCGATGTCGGTTTCGCGCCGTGACAGATTGAGCGCTTCGTTGCCGACCACCATCTCGATCTCGATACCCGGATAGGCAGTGCGGAACCGGGCGAGGAGGTCGGGCAGTAGCCAGAATGCGAGAATGTCGGTGGCGGTGATACGTACGGTACCGCTCAGCCGCAGATCCTGGCCTGTGACGGTACGATCAAGAGTAGCAACGTCGGCTTCAATACGTTCGACGATACCCAGCGTTTCCTCGCCCGCCGGAGTCAGCGCATAGCCACTCGGTAACCGTTCGAACAATCGCACGCCCAGCGTCGTCTCGAAGCCGGCAATCCGGCGAAACACCGTGGAATGGTTGACGCCAAGGCTGCGCGCCGCGCCCGACAGGCTTCCGGTTCGCGCGACCGCTAGAAACACCCGCAAATCGTCCCAGTTCGCAACCTGTGCATTCATGCAAAGCTACCTTTCGGCTTTTGCCAATCCTTGTGCGCGGATTGCATACCTATCTTTAGCTCACAAACAACGCCGATCAATCGAAAGGATCAAGCCATGACCGCAACACCCATTCGGACCCTGCTGCGCAGCGACGAACTGTCTTGCCCAAGCTGTGTGCCCAAGATCGAGAAGTCGCTGCTGGCGTTGCCTGGCGTAACCAAGGCCGTGGTAAAATTCTCCAGCGGGCGCATCGAGATCGAGCATGATCCAGCACTCAGCGACGTGGCCGCTCTGGTCAATTCGGTCGCCAAGGTGGGCTATGTCGCCAAGCCATCGGCATTCTGATCAGATTTCTGTGCCAGCAGCGGCGCGAAAGCCGAACTCCATTTCTTACCCAATACTTCCGAGCCCTGTCGTTTCCTGCGGCAGGGCTTACCTGTGAAGGAGACGTTCCATGTTATCCCGGTTGATCGCCGTTTACCGAAACCCCGCCGATCGGCGCAAATGGCTGACCATTGCCAGTGGCCTGTTCATCACCGCCGCGCTGGTTGCCTTTTACGGTTTCGGGCTGGCCGCCCCCTGGGCGCCGCTGATGACGATTGCCGCGGTCCTAGCCGGCTATGACATTGCGCTCAGGGCCTGGGCATCGCTGCGACTGCGCCATCTCAGCATCGAACTGCTGGTCGTCGTCGCCGCCATCGGTGCACTGTTCATCGACAATCACTGGGAATCCGCCGCGGTCACCTTTCTGTTCATGCTGGGAGCATGGCTGGAAACGCGCACCATGAGCCGCACCCGTGGCGCGCTGAAGGCGCTGCTTGACGCCGCACCCGTGACTGCAACCGTGCTGCGGGATGGCCAACCGGTCGAGGTCGCCGCCCATGAGGTGATGCTGGGCGAAACGGTCCTGGTCAAAGCCGGCCAGCGCCTGCCGGTCGACGGCGAAGTGATCGAGGGCACCGCCGCCGTCAATGAGGCGGCCATCACCGGCGAGCCGATCCCGGCGGAAAAGGCGCCCGGCTCGCGCGTCTTTGCCGGAACGCTGGCTGAAAACGGCTTGCTGCAGCTGCGCGCCACCGGCGTTGGTGCCGACACCACGCTGGCGCGTATCATCAGCCGCGTCGAGGAGGCGCAGGAGGCCAAGGCCCCGGCCCAACGGATGATTGAAAGCTTTGGTCGCTGGTATACGCCGGGCGTGTTCGTGATGGCGGTCGTTAGCTACACTGTCACGCGCGACATCGAGCTGGCGCTGACGCTGCTCGTCGTCAGTTGCCCCGGTGCGCTAGTGATCTCGACGCCCGTTTCCGTGGTGGCCGGGATCGGGCGGGCAGCTCGCGCCGGCATCCTGATCAAGGGCGGCGAGCATCTGGAAAATGCCGGGCGCATCACCGCGCTGGCGCTCGACAAGACGGGCACGCTGACCGAAGGCCAGCCACGCCTGGCGGAAATCGTAGCGCTGGCGGGCAAGAGCAGGCAAGACGTTTTGTTGTGGGCGGCGATTGCCGAGACAGGCTCGAACCACCCGCTGGGCCGGCCGATCATCGAGGCGGCGCGCGCAGAGGGGCACCTACCCACCGCCGAGACGCTGGAGGAAATCGCCGGCATGGGCCTGATCGCCCGCCACGACGGCGCGCAGATCGCCGTCGGCAGCCACCGCCTGTTCGACCATCTCGGCATTGCGTTTGACGCCGAGGCCAAGGCCGGCATTGCCCGCCTGCACGGGCTTGGCCACACCGTGGTCATCGTGGCGCATAACGGCGAGATAGTTGGCCTGCTGGGATTGGCCGACATGCCACGCGCCAGCGCCAAGCCGATGATCGACCGGCTGCATGCGCTCGGCGTGCGCCGGGTGGTGATGCTGACCGGCGACCAGCGCCCGGCCGCCGAGGCGATTGCCGCCGCCGTCGGCGTGGACGAGGTCCATGCCGCCATGATGCCTGACCACAAGCTCGACCAAATCCGGGCCATGCGGGCCGAAGGTTTTCGCGTAGCGATGGTCGGCGATGGCATCAACGACGCCCCGGCTCTGGCGGCCGCCGATATCAGCATCGCTATGGGCGCCAGCGGCAGCGACATCGCCATCGAGACAGCGGACATCGCGCTGATGACCGACGATCTGGGCAAGATCGCCGAGGCGATGGAAATCTCGCGCGCTACGCTGACCAATATGCGCCAGAACCTGGTCATCGCCGTCCTGACGGTGCTGGGCCTGCTGGTCGGCGTCTATACCGGCTCCATCCACATGGCGGGCGGCATGCTGGTGCATCAACTGTCGGTGCTGATCGTCATCCTCAACGGCATGCGCCTGCTGCGCGTTCCATCTGCGGCGAGGGAAAGCACGGCCATCGCGCCGACAGCCGAACGCGCTACCGCCTAGAGGAGCCGGCACAAGCCTTAAAACCCGCGCCGCATCGGTGCGGGTTCCATGTTACGAGGTATGGCGCCAGAAATTTGGAACCGGAATTTGATATGAAGCCCGTCAAAGATCGTCGTGAATGGGACAATGTTCTCGATTTCTGGTTTCCCGAAGGACGCTCGCTGGATGTCGATGCGCAGGCGCACAGCGCGCATTGGTTCTGGAGGATGCAGGGCGGCGCGGATGACGAGATCGTGGCGCGCTTTGCCAGCCTTACCGAGCAGGCGGCCAAAGGTGTGCTTGATCACTGGGCGCTGGACCCGCATGGAAGGCTGGCGCTGATCGTCATCCTCGATCAGTTCTCACGTTCTGTCTGGCGAAACAGTGCGCGCGCCTATTCGCACGACGTTCGCGCATTGGCGCTGGCGACCGAGGGGTTTTCGAACGGTCACTATTCCTCGCTGGAAACCCCGTGGTTTCAGGTGGTTTTTGGTTTGCCGTTAGGCCATTGCGAAGGTCCCGACCATTTGCAACGCCTCGACCGCCTGATCGGTGTTCGCGGGAAAATAATGGCAGACACTCCGGTCCCGCTGCGGCCGATCTATGCGTCCCTGGTCATGCAAGCCCACGACGTTCGCAAAGTCATTGCAGCGTTCGGCCGCCACCCGCATCGCAATGCGGTTCTCGGCCGGATATCGGCCGCTGCCGAGGAGGCCTATATCGCAAAAGGCGCGTTCCCGCATCGGAGAGCGTTTCAGTAGCATTTTCTTGCCCTGCGCCTGCTCCCTGTGGGTGAATCTCCATGTCTTCACGGAAAAGGCGCAACGTGGTTTGGGTAGGGTCGCTCGCCGGCCACCCAAACGGAAACACCCGAGATAACGTTTCTGGACAGAATGTAATGCAGCCGAGGAGCGATCGGACAGCCCACGTGATGTCACCGTGCGCCGCGGGTGGTCGTTGGCCATTTACCTGAATGCCGCAAACGAGCGTGGCTACTCCTCGAAGACGAGACGCAGCCGATCGTCGACCGGGACTTGCCGACCGAGGTTTCTCTCGATACCACCAACCTGACCGACGGGCGAATTCGCGGCCGAAATCCATGGCGAAGCCAAGGTCCTTGAGCGCGAGGTCTATGCTGAAGGCGACGTCATAGCTTCCATTGAGGACGAGCTGGCCTTCGGTTTCATGCACGAAGCTGCTGCCGGAACTGGCCTTGATCGCCGCCTACGCCTGGCCGAGGTCCAGCCCGGCGCGCTTAGCCAGCATCAGGGCTTCGCCATCGGCGACGAGATGGATGAAAGCCAGCATGTTGGTGATAACCTTGATCACCGATGCGCTGCCGAGCGGGCCCATGTGGAAGATCTTGTCGCCCATGGCTTCAAGAGCCGGGCGATGCAGCTCGAACAGGTCGTTGTCGCCGCCGACCAGCATGGTGATCTTGCCCTGGGTGGCAAGATGAACACCGCCGGTCACCGGCGGTTCCATCGTTCTCACGCCTTTGTCGGCTCCGACTGTTCGAGCCAGCGCATCAAGCGGCTTGTCGCGCTTTCAGGGTCAGTGCCTTTCCGAGACGTGGCATAGTAGCCTCGATCCGATCGGACGACTTCGCTGGATACGCGCAGCAGAGCGCCGGTTTCGATGTATTGATCCAGAAGGCCGGACCAACACAGGGCGATTCCCTGGCCGGCGAGTGCTGCGCTGATCAGCAAGGCGTAGCTATCGAAGTCGATGGTGTTGAGCCTTGCAACAGCCGGCGCTCCGGTAGCTTCCAGCCATGTCTGCCAATCATGCCACCGTCCCGATCCATCGGCGAGTTGCAACAGGCGTTCCTGCTTCAGCACGGCAAGTTCGATCGGTCTGGGACGGTCACGGAGATAGATCGGGCTGCACACGGCGTACACTTTTTCCCCGAGAATCCGGCTTGAGGTCACGCCCGGCCAGTTCCCTGTTCCGAAACGCACATGAATGTCGGCTTGGGGTTCCTCGCCGATCTGGTCGCCTGTCATCAGGCTAAGCTTGTATTCCGGAAAGCTGGCTTCCAGTTCGGTAAGGCGGGGCACCAGCCAGAACGAAAGGAACCCGGGGGCGGCGGCGATCGTTATCTTCGAGCCATCATGCCGCGAGCGAATATCCATGACCTCGGCTTCCAGGCGGCTGAGGCCTGATCGCAGGACGTCGAACAGTCTCTGGCCAACCGGGGTCAGCCGTAACGGCCTGCGGGCTCGTGAAAATACCGGCACGCCAAGATCGGCTTCGAGCGCGGCGACCCTGCGGCTGATGGCGGGTTGGGAGACATTCAACTCGCTCGCGGCATGCGTGAAGGTGCCATGCCGCGCTGCCGCATCGAAGGCCAACAGGTCGGAAAAAGACGGAAGGATGGAAGGCATCATAACCTCAGCGTATGATTCCATGGCCTTTTAGCACGTGGAACAGGACGGACAAAATCCGGTATTCAAGGAGGCTACTGTCGATCTCGTCCAGGCAGGGCGTGCCCAACTGTCTTGATGGCTGGGTAAATTGGCAGGGACAGGGACGTTTGGAGGTCAAAATGAGCTTGTCCGCTGAAGTGTTGGAAAGACCGTCACCTGAGAGCCGTTCGCGCCGCTCCGGTGGGCGCGAGGCGCGGCGCGCCATGCGAGCGGCACCGCTCGCCGATGACATCAGGCCGGTGCGCCCCGGAATGGAGGGCGGCCGCTATGCGCCGCTCAGCCCCAACGACCTCGATCGCGTCCACGAAGCCGTGCTGACGCTGCTTGAGACGGTAGGCTTCGCCAATGCTATCCCTTCCTGCATCGAGGCGCTGACCCGTGCCGGCGCAACCTATGGCGAGGACGGTCGCATCCGCTTCCCGCGCAACCTTGTTCTCGAAACGATCCAAAAGGCCGCCCGCAACTTCACGCTTTACGGGCAAGACCCGAGGCACGACATGGTGATCCAAGGCAAGCGCGTGCATTACGGCACAGCGGGTGCGGCGGTTCACCTCGTCGATGTCGAAAAGCGCCTGTACAGGGAATCGCTGCTGCAAGATATCTACGACGCCGCCCGCCTCGTCGAAGGGCTGGACAATATTCATTTCTTCCAGCGGCCGATGGTGCCGCGCGACATTCCCGATCCGCTGGAGATGGATTTCAACACGCTCTATGCCTGTGTCATGGGAACCTCCAAGCATGTCGGTACGTCGTTTACCGTGCGCGAGAACGTGGCGCCCGCGCTGGAGATGCTCTATGCGATTGCCGGCGGCGAGGAGAATTTCCGCGCGCGGCCGTTCGTGTCCAATTCCAATTGCTTTGTCGTGCCGCCAATGAAGTTTGCGGAGGATGCCTGCGGCGTGCTGGAAGCCTGCGTGGAGGGCGGCATTCCGATCCTGCTGCTCTCGGCCGGGCAGGCTGGTGCTACGGCTCCGGCTGCAATTGCCGGCGCCGTCGTCCAGGCGGTGGCCGAGGTGCTGGCTGGGTTGGTCTATGTCAACGCCATCAAGCCCGGCCATCCCGCCATCTTCGGCACATGGCCGTTCGTGTCGGACCTCAGGACTGGCGCCATGTCCGGCGGTTCGGCCGAGCAAGCCGTGCTGACGGCCGCCTGCGCACAGATGGCGCAGTTCTACGACCTGCCGGGCGGCTCTGCCGCCGGCATGACGGATTCCAAAATGCCCGACATCCAGTCCGGCTACGAAAAGGGTATCACCGACGTCATGGCCGGCCTGGCGGGCCTCAATCTCGTCTACGAATCGGCGGGGATGCACGCTTCGCTGCTGGGCTTCTGCCTGGAAAGCCTGATTATCGACAACGACATGCTCGGGCACTGCCAGCGCTGCGTTCGCGGCATTGAGGTGACGGATGAGGCGCTTTCGGTCGCCACCATATCAGATGTTTGCCTGAACGGCCCCGGCCACTATCTCGGCCATGAGCAGACGCTGAAGCTGATGCAGACGGAGTATTTCTACCCCGCCGTCGGCGATCGCTTTTCGCCCAAGGAATGGAACGAGAAAGGCAAGCCCGATATCTTGCAGCGAGCCATTGCCGAGAAAAAGCGGGTGCTGGCCGAGCGGTTTCCTCGCCATGTTCCGCGCACAACAGATGACTGGCTACGTGAGCGTTTCGAGAACCTGATCAAGTTGCCGAGGAGTGGGATGGGCGGCTTATCCATGGACGACTAAGGCGCCATGTTGATCAAGACAGTGTCAGCGGAGCAAGTGGATGCGCTCACCTGACTGCCATCAAGAACGGCTACCTGATCGCCCGTGAATTTAGGCGACATCAGCCAGGTTCGCCCACTGCAACACTGCGCTTAGCCCATGCTTCTCGTCCACAGCAGCCGGACAAAACTGACGAGGGAAGGTGCCTCGCGAACGAGGCGAATACCGAGATTGTCTGGTGCCAAGCCCGCCGCACAACCTCCGCTCTTGCCGTCGCGGATGAAGTTGGACATGTAGCCGCGATGACGGCCACCGACTACGCGAACGCCACAATTTTCGGTGCTCTGTGCGATCTGCCCATCGACGGCCACCGTCGCACGCACGTAGCACGTCGCCGTCCAGTCCCAGACATTGCCGGCGACGTCGGCCAGGCCCTTGCTGTTCAGCCCGAAATGACCGAGCGGTTTGGGCTCGGCGTCACGCTCGCCGACACCACTTTCGGCGCGATAGCGGGCCAGCCACCGGACAGCCGGGTTCGCGTTGTCCTGCTCGAGGCCGAGCGCATCGTCGGTCATGCGTTCGGCGGCCGCGAAGGCCCATTCCTCATCGCTGGGCAGGCGCCAGTTTTCTCCGGTTTTTTGGGACAGCCAGGCCGCATAGGCCGTGGCGTCGCGATAGCTGACGCCGGTGACCGGAACATCTCCGTAGGCATTACGCCCGCTATCCGGCGCCTCGCAGGCATCATCGGCGACGCAGGCGGCATAGTCGGCCGCACTGACCTGATATTTCATCATCTCGAAACCGCGCCTGAAAGTTACCTTGCGCTTCGGCGCATCTACCGGCCAGTCGGCCTTGAGATATTCGCCCGGAAGCCGGAAATCAAAGGAACCGGGGGCCACAGACACCATCGCTACAGTCGAGGCAGCCTGATCTATGTGCTGACGCAGGGCCGGGCCGGTGGCAAAGGCCAATGCCACGGCCGTGGCCGCGAGAGCCGCCGGGATCATCAATCGCATGACCGTATCCTCCAGACATGACGGCCCGCCGGAACCCGCCGGGCCGTCATTTGCCTAATCGCTTCTGCCCGTCAGAGGGAGGCGATCGGAGCCGGCGCGCTCACCTGCGCCATCAGGTCGTTGTCCCACTCGCCTTCCACCATGATGTGCGCGGTAGCGCCCAGTTCAGCCGCCTCGATGAGGTTGTGGTTGACGTAGGCGTAGATGCCCGGCTGCCGGAAGGTGTAGAGCGCCGCCCCGGCCGAACCGCCGCGTACGAACCAGGTCTCGAGGTCCCTGGCGGGCGGGTTGTGGAACTTGCCCAACTCCCACACATGGTCGCCGTGGCCGCCGATCAGGTGCGGGCGCGTGTCACGGTTGGCCTGCGCGTGGACGAACAGGACCGTTTCGCCGACATTGGCCTTGAGAGCGTTGTCCCCGGTGAGCGCGCCGACCTTGCCGTTGAACACCACATGGGTCGGGATCAGGCCGCGCATCACTTTGAGCGTCTCATCATAACTCTCGCCAAGCGATGCGTACTCCTTGAACTTACCGTTCTCGTCGCGCGGGATGTAGAACTCGTTCTCGCCGATATAGAAGATGCGATCGTACTTCAGCCGCTTGCCGTTCTCATCCTTCAACCCATCGCGTGGAAGCACCATGACGGTGCCGCTCATACCCGCCACGACGTGCCAGGGGATCATCCCCGCAGGGGCACAGTGATAGACGAAAGTACCGGCGCGCGTTGCCTTGAAGCGCAGCGTCGCCTGCTCGCCGGGGTTGACCTCCGTCAGCGCGGCACCGCCCAGCGCGCCCGTTGCGGCATGGAAGTCGACATTGTGCGGCATTTCATTGGTTTCGGGATTGATAAGCGTCAGCTCTACATAATCTCCTTCGTGGACCACCATCATCGGTGCCGGGATCGAGCCATTGTCGGTCATCGCCTGCATGGTCGTTCCGTCCTCGTCGATGATCATCGGCTGTTCCTTCACGATCAACTGGAACTCGACGATCTTGGGGCCGCCGCTGGCGACCTGTTCATGCGCATGCACGAAGGGTGGGGTCACCAGCGTTACGCGTTCGCGCGGCAGGGTGCTTATATCCGCTATTGGGGACCGTGCGTTTGCGGGCGTTGCCGCCACCGCCGTCAGCAGGGCCGCCGTGGCCACCCCGGTCATCGTTCCAAACAGGGCTTCGCGTCTCGTCAACATTTCCACTCTCCTTCGTGGCTTTTATTGTCACCAGACGTACGCTTGCCCCCTCCAGATTCTTTGTTGCAGAGCAACATTTCGACCCTGTTCGCGGCTGCGACGCCCTGCCGCATCGGGCGCGACCCTCTGCGGCCAACACAGAGCAGGACCGCTGACGGCTAGGATATGGCTTCCTTGATTTCTGCAAGTGCATCCGGCCTACGGATGACGACGTATCGATGAGCGCTCGATACGATGCCGTCTTTCTCCCAGGCACTCAGGGTCCGGCTGACGGTGTGGAGGGTCGTTCCCGCCAACTCCGCCAGATCCTGGCGCGATAGCGGAAAGGAAATCTCGACGCCTTGAGCCGTTCGTCGCCCTGCCTGATGCGCGAGGCGCGTCAAAGTGTGGGCAATGCGGCGCTCGACGGTCTCGGTGGAAAGCTCGCGCAGCCGGGTCTGTGTTTCCTGGTAGCGCGTGCCAAGCACCGCAACCGCATTCATCGCGATCTGCGCATACTTGCTCATCAACTGCCGGATGGTATTCGCGGACCAGGCAAACAGATGTGTGTCGTCAACGGCGGAAACCGTCCCGGGATAGTCGGGAATCCCCGCGAGCGCGGCATAGCCTGCCAATTCGCCGGGGCCAAGATAGCGCAATGCGACCTGGACGCCGTCGGGCGTGGTCTGCGTCGCGCGCAAGCGACCGACGATGACGACATATAAATCGGCCGCCGCATCGCCTTGGTGATAAAGCACCTCCCTTTTGGCAATGCGCTTGCGCGAAGCCGCCCGGCGCACCTCGTCGAGGATCTCCGTCGGCAGAGAACGGAAAATCTCGGTACCCGCCAGTATATTCAGGTCCGCTTGCCCGTCCATCATCGTCTGCGCTTCCGATCTCCTATCCATCCGACATGACGGTCATGCGGTCAGTGCCCGACGCGGTGCTTCGCACGGCATAAACAGCATATCTTGTTTTGCCGCAAAACCAGATACGCTACGATGCCTTAGTAGTGCCGCCATGGTGCATCCCACCTTGCTGCGTTAACAATTGTTGCCCCGAAAAATCGTTGTCGGCCTTTTTCGGCAGTCGATCTGCTTATAATGTGGAAACGACAAAGGATATTGTTGCGAACCATGCTGACCATCGACAAGACAGATCTGTCGCGCCATCACGTCCCCCGGACTGTTTCCGACCGGATCGCCTATCGTCTGGTCCGCATGGTGCAGTTCGTCGCCGGTGCGCTGTTCGGCCGGCGCTACCGACACCGAACGATCGTGCTCGAAACCATTACGGCGGTTCCCGGCATGGTGGCGGCGACACTGCTTCATCTCAAATGCCTGCGCCTCATGATCGACGATCGCGGCTGGATTCGGGTGTTGATGAATGAGGCCGAGACCCAGCGGGTCCATCTGATGGTGTTCGTATCGATAGACCGCCCTAACCTGTTCGAGCGCCTTGTGGTGTTGATCGCGCAAGGGCTGTTTTACAACGCCCACTTCCTGCTTTATCTATTCTCCCCGCGCACCGGCCACCGCATCGCCGGTTACTTTGCCGAAGATGCCGTGCGCGGCTACGGTCAGTATCTCGATGAGATTCGCGATGGCCGGCAGGAAAACCCGCCGGCGCCTGCGTTGGCGATTGCCTACTGGAACCTGCCGCCCGAGGCGCAGTTGAGCGATGCCATTGCTGCGATCCAGGAAGACGAGGCTCTCCACAGGGACATCAACCATAGCTTTGCCGATGCGTTGGAAAGTGGGCATAATCTGCCTGGGCCACCCCGGATCGTTCCGTGACCTCGTCGCACATCACTGAGTTAAGCTAAAACTGGCCGCAAGTCAGATTCAGCATAGCGACCGTCGGTATGGTCATGGCGAAGTTATGAGCATACCAGCATCGCCAATAAGGGCCGGTCGTGTCGGCGACAGCAAGGCCGCGCATTCAGATCTGTTCAATTCCAAAATGACCATGTCGGACTCTCCTACGGCACGCCGAATTTGAAGGCATTATCGCACGACAAGCACAGGTACCTTGGCGGTGGCCAGCACCTCGGTGGTTTGACTACCCAGCAATAATCGGCTGATACCACGCCGACCATGCGACGACATGACAATCAGACTGCACCCGAGCTGGTCTGCCGTTTCCACGATGGCCGTAGCCGGTCGCGTGTCGGGGACGTGACCAATGCCGCAAGCTACTCCCATCTTGTCAGATACCGCCTTGAATAGCCCCGTGTTTTGTAGACGCTCCCAGGTTACGTTTTCTGCTGCCGTTCGAATTCGACGGGCGACAGCATCC
>NZ_JBTMXB010000016.1:0-105001 GCF_054489405.1 Mesorhizobium sp. A623 | reverse complement strand
CGCTCACCCCCAAGCCATTGCCCTCACTGCCGCTACCTCCTCCTCAAACCGCCTCGTTCACTTCTACCAAAGTAGTGGTAGTACCGCCATCCTCGCGGATAAGCCGCTCAAGCTGGCGCATGTGCCAGATGGCCTGATCGCGCGGGGTCATTTCCGGCTCGGCAGCAACTGCCGGCAGCCATCGGCATGTTTACCCGCAGGAAGCGATGCAATGCCCTTCACGGTCAGTCTATTCATCACTCCCATGGCCGGCTTTTACCCCCTTTACGTCCCCTGAAATGTCCCCCTTTGACGCTGCGCTACAGGGCAATTACGTGAGAAAGGGAGCAATAGCAGGAAACGGAATAAGAAAGCAGTATCAAGCACATTGAGAAGGCTAGAGGCAAGCTGAAAAGCGTAGCAATCACAATGGGATGCTCCTAAGCGGCACCACTTTTTCTCCACCACCACGACACTCGTCCTTCCGACGAGGCTCACGCACCGCACATCGGCGGCGAGCTGCCTGTAATCAGTCTTTCTGCAAACGCCCTTCGGCAAGCAGGAGCAGGCGGTGCGGTTCGACAATCGTCACCTTTTGCCGGCCGCTGCGCACCAGCCCTTTCGTCTCCCACAGGCTGAGCAGGCGGCTTACCGTGTGCAGCGTTGTGCCGGTCATTTCGGCGATGTCCTGCCGCGAGATCGGAAAATCGATCAGGATCCCTTCGTCCGACTTCTTGCCGGTCTGCTTTACTAGGCGCAGCAAGGCGTGCGCGACACGCTGTTCCACCTGCTGCGTGGACATTTCGACGACACGCGTATGGGCTTCCTGCAGCCGCGCACCGACCGTTCGGTATGTCGCGGCGCCGAAGGCCGGGTAAAGCTGCGAAAATTCTGCCCACAGACGGCTTGGCCAGGCAAGCACGACGCAGTCGACCGCGGCGATCGCGCTCGCCGGATAGGTGGTGCGCCCCAGCGCGTGCGCGATGCCCAGCAATTCGCCGGCGCTGATGTAGCGAACGATCACCTGCTGGCCGTCCGCCGTGGTTTTCACCACGCGCACATGCCCGTCCAGCAACAGGTAGAAGAAATGCGCCTCGCCTTCCTGCTCGAAGATCGTGGCGTCCCGCGCAACGCGCTGCGCACGGGCACCCCCCAGCACGTGATCGAGATCACGCGGCTCCATGCCCTCGAACTGAGGCAGGTTCGCAATCAGCGAGCGATCGAGATGGCTCAACACGGTCTCCCGACGGGATAAGCCTGCTTCGGCAAAAGACCGCGCGGCACCCTTGAATCGGCGCAATTTCACACTTCATGGCTCAAACCGCAAGTTGGCCGCGGACAGATGAACACCACTCGACAAACGCCCGGCTTTTGGCCATGAACGGGGCGAGTGGGCGTTTGGCGTCGAGAAATTGCCGCCTTGCGCCCCGCGTCGTTAAACGTTGCTTTTCAGGACCACGGAGGACAAATGGCCCGCATCACACTCAGGCAACTGCTCGACCATGCCGCAGAACACGGTTATGGCGTGCCGGCCTTCAACATCAACAACATGGAACAGGCGCTCGCCATCATGGAGGCGGCAAACGCCTGCGACGCGCCGGTCATCCTGCAGGCATCGCGCGGCGCGCGCACCTATGCCAACGACATCATGCTCAAGCACATGATGGACGCGGTGACGGAAATCTATCCGCATATTCCGGTCTGCGTGCATCTCGATCACGGCAACGAACCCGGCACCTGCATGACCGCGATCCAGTCCGGCTTCACATCGGTGATGATGGACGGCTCGTTGCATGCCGACGGCAAGACCCCCGGCGACTGGGACTACAATGTCGGCGTGACCCGCACCGTCGCCGACATGGCGCATCTCGGCGGCATTTCGGTGGAAGGCGAACTCGGCGTGCTGGGCTCGCTCGAAACCGGCATGGGCGACCAGGAAGACGGCCATGGTGCGGAAGGCAAGCTCAGCCACGACCAGTTGCTGACCAACCCCGACGAAGCGGTGAAGTTCGTCGCCGAAACCAAGGTCGATGCGCTGGCGATCGCCATGGGCACTTCGCACGGCGCGTATAAATTCACGCGCAAGCCCGACGGTTCGGTGCTGGCCATGAACGTCATCGAGGAAATCCACCGCAAGCTGCCGAACACGCATCTGGTCATGCACGGCTCGTCGTCGGTGCCGCAGGAACTGCAGGACATCATCAATGCCTATGGCGGCAAGATGAAGCCGACCTGGGGCGTGCCGATCGAGGAAATCCTGCGCGGCATCAAGAACGGCGTGCGCAAGATCAATATCGACACCGACAACCGCATGGCGCTGACCGGGCAGATCCGCAAGGTGCTGACCGAGGACCCGAGCGAGTTCGACCCGCGCAAATACCTCAAGCCCGCCATGGCTGCGATGACCAAGCTGTGCAAGCAGCGCTTCGAGGAATTCGGCACCGCCGGCCACGCCTCGTCGATTCGGCCTATACCGGTCGCCGAGATGGCCAAGCTCTACAAGAGCGGCTCGCTCGACCCGAAATTCGGCTGACGCTCGGCTGAACCGCCGATCGCTTTGAAGCGCGTGCGCCCGAATGGACGCACGCGCTTCGTCGTTTCGTGCCGGAAGCGTCCAAAAAATACTCCTGACTTGAACTAAGTGGTGCCTCGGGCAACTATCGCCTATAAGGCCGGTCAGGATGATTTGAGACGGAACGACAGGGAAATGGGCGAGATTTCCGGCATGGACGAGAAGCCGACCGCATGGGTCGACGGCGAGACGAAGGTTCTGGAATCGCCCGGCGACCACGGCTCCGAGCTGCGGCTGTGGCTGCGCCTGCTCACCTGCTCGACGCTGGTGGAAACGGAAGTGCGGCGACGCCTGCGCACGGAATTCGATTCGACGCTTCCGCGTTTCGACCTGATGGCGCAATTGGTGCGCGCCCATGACGGCATGGTGCTGGGCGAGGTTTCCAAGCGGATGATGGTGTCGCCCGGAAACATCAGCGTGCTGGTGGAGCGGCTGGTCGAGGACGGCTTTATCAGCCGCACCACATCGCCAAGCGACAGGCGCGTGCAGATCATCGCCCTGACCCCGTTCGGGCGCACCCAGTTCGAAAAGATGGCGGCAGCCCACGCCGAATGGATAGCCGAGCTTTTCGGCGAAATGGCGCTGCAGGACGAAGCGAAGCTGCTCGATGAACTCGCCGTGCTCAAGCGCTCCATCGTCGCGGCATTGGGCCGGTCCGCGAAGGGCGGGACCGCTCGGCCCTGACCGCGGCAGTTGGCATCCAGCCCGGGAACTGTTTCGGCAAACAATTTCAAGCTTAAAGCTTTTAAGCTTGAAATTCAGGGGAAGAAGCCTATTCTTCGAAACGTGGCATAAATACGCCTCCTGTTTTCGTGCGGAGGGTGCTGCCACGGGAGGTCGTCCATGCGCATTGTCTGTATCGGGGGCGGAGCAGCCGGGCTTTATTTCGGTCTGCTGATGAAGCTCCAGCATCCCGCGCACCAGGTCAAGGTGGTCGAGCGCAACCGGCCCTTCGATACGTTCGGCTGGGGCGTCGTGTTTTCCGACGCGACCATGCAGTCGATGCGCCAGTGGGACCCGAAGACGGCGGCCAGCATCGAGGACGCCTTCAACCACTGGGACGATATCGAACTGGTGTTCAAAGGCCGCAAGATCCGCACCAGCGGCCATGGCTTTGTCGGCATCGGCCGCAAGAAGATGCTCAACATCCTGCAGGAGCGCTGCATCGAGCTTGGCGTCGAACTGGTGTTCGAGCGTGAAGTGCTAAGCGACGAGGAGTTCGCGGACGCCGACCTGATCATCGCCGCTGATGGCGTGAACTCCAAAATCCGCGCCAAATATGCCGGCATCTTCAAGCCCGACATGGTGATGCGGCCGAACCGCTATGTCTGGCTCGGCACCGACAAGCGCTTCGACGCCTTCACCTTCGATTTCCGCAAGACCGACCATGGCTGGTTCCAGGCGCATATCTACCGTTTTGACGACAACACTTCGACCTTCATCGTCGAGACGACCGAGGACGTTTTCAACGCGCACGGCCTCGGCGAGATGGATCAGGACCAGTCGATCGCGTTTTGCGAAAAGCTGTTTGCCGATACGCTGGACGGCCACAAGCTTATGGGCAACGCCCGCCATCTGCGCGGCTCGGCATGGCTGAATTTTGGCCGGTTGATCTGCGAGAAGTGGAGCCATTTCAACGGCAACAGCCATGTCGTCTTGATGGGCGACAGCGCGCACACCGCGCATTTCGCCATCGGCTCCGGCACCAAGCTGGCGCTCGACGATGCGATCGAACTGACAAAACAGTTCGATATCGCCGGCCACGACGCCGCCAACATTCCAGCGGTGCTCGCCGCCTATGAAGAGGTGCGCCGCGTCGATGTCGCGCGCATCCAGAACGCTGCCCGCAACGCCATGGAATGGTTCGAGGTCGTCGGCACCCGCTACGCCGATACGATGGAGCCGGAGCAGTTCATGTATTCGATGCTGACGCGCTCGCAGCGCATCAGCCACGAGAACCTGCGGCTGCGCGACAAGACATGGCTCGAGAATTACGAGCGCTGGTTCGCCGAGCACGCCGGGGTCGATCCGGCACCGAACGGGGCGGTGCCGCCGCCCATGTTCACGCCCTTCACGATCCGCGACATGACCCTGCACAACCGCATCGTGGTTTCGCCGATGGCGATGTATTCGGCCACGGATGGCATGCCGGACGATTTCCACATGGTGCATCTTGGCGCGCGAGCCATGGGCGGTGCCGCGCTGATCTTTCCGGAGATGACCTGCGTGTCGCCGGACGCCCGCATCACGCCCGGCTGCCTCGGCCTGTGGAACGAGGAACAGGCGGCGGGGTTCAAGCGCATCATCGATTTCGTGCATCGTGAAACGCAAGCCAAGATCGGCATCCAGCTTGGCCATGCCGGGCGCAAGGGCGCGACCCGCGTCGCCTGGGAAGGCGGCGACGAACCGTTGAGCGAAGGCGGCTGGCCACTGATCTCGGCGTCGCCCCTGCCGTATCTGGAGCATTCCGACACGCCCCGCGCCTTGACCCGGCAAGACATGGACCGCGTGATCGCCGATTTCGTTTCGGCAACCGAGCGTGCCGCCGATATCGGCTTCGATATTCTCGAACTGCATGCAGCGCACGGCTATCTTCTGTCCAGCTTCCTGTCGCCGCTGACCAATCACCGCGACGACGACTATGGCGGCAGCCACGAAAACCGCGCGCGCTTCCCGCTCGAAGTTTTTCGCGCCATTCGCGCCGTGTGGCCGCAGGAGAAGCCTACTTCGGTTCGCCTTTCCACCAATGACTGGTTCGAGGGCGGCAACACGCCGGACGATGCGGCCATTTTTGCGCAGATGTTCAAGGACGCAGGAACGGACCTTGTCGATTGCTCTTCCGGTCAGGTCGTCAAGGAAGAAAAACCGGTCTATGGACGCCTGTTCCAGACGCCGTTTTCCGACAAGATCCGAAACGAGATCGACATCGCCACCATCGCGGTCGGGGCGATTTCGGAAGCCGACCATGCCAATTCGATCATCGCCGCCGGCCGCGCCGATCTATGCGCGATTGCCCGGCCGCATCTGGCCGACCCGTCCTTCGCCCTGCATGAGGCGGCCAGGATCGGCTATGCCGGCCTGGCCTGGCCAAAACAGTATTATTCGGCCCGCGCGCAATACGAGAACAATCTGGCGCGCGCAGCGCTTGACGCGGGCAAGACCCGATGAGCGCCGCCAGGCATGCCTTCGTGACGGGTGCCGGCAGCGGCATCGGCCGCGCCATCGCGCTGGCGCTGGCGGCGAAAGGCTTTTCCGTATCGCTGGCCGGACGGCGCGCGGCACCGCTTGAAAGCGTTTTGCAAGAAATAGCAGCGGGCGGCGGCACCGGCTTTGTGGTCGATGGTTTTGATGTCACCGACAGCCAAGCCGTTGAACGCGGCGTGGAACGGGCACTCGCGGCGCATGGCGACGTGTCGGTGCTGGTCAATTGCGCCGGCGAAGCGGCGTCAGCACCTTTTGACAAAACCGGGCTCGAGCTGTGGAGCCGTATCATCGGCAACAATCTGACCGGCGTGTTTCTGGTAACCCAAGCGGTGCTGCCATCGATCCGCCGAATGAAAAAAGGTCAGATCGTCAATGTCGCCAGCACGGCCGGCCTGACCGGCTATCCTTACGTGTCGGCCTATTGCGCCTCCAAGCATGGCGTCATCGGCCTGACGCGCTCGCTGGCGCTGGAACTGGCGCGCACCGGCATCACCGTCAACGCGGTGTGCCCCGGCTACACCGATACGCCGCTGCTGGAAGGTGCCGTCGAGACGATCACCGGCAAAACTGGCCGCACGGCCGACGAGGCGCGGGCCGCGCTGGCGCGCGCGAACCCGCAAGGACGACTGGTGACGCCTGAAGAAGTCGCAGACGCGGTGCTGTGGCTGGTCGGCGACAATGCGACGGCAATAACCGGGCAGGCCATTCCGGTGGCCGGCGGCGAAGTGATGGGAAGCTGAAAATGACCAGTGAAATGCAGGCCAAGCGCCACCCCTTCAAAGGCCACAAGGCCAAACATTTCCTGTTCGAGACCGATGAGGATGGCCGCGTCGCCACCATCACGCTCAACCGGCCCGAGAAAAAGAACCCGCTGACCTTCGAAAGCTACGAGGAACTGGGCGACCTGTTCCGCTTGCTGCACCGCGCCAGCGACGTTCGCGCCGTGGTGCTGACCGGAGCCGGCGGCAGTTTTTCGTCGGGCGGCGACGTGTTCGAGATCATCGAGCCGCTGACGAAAATGGCGATGCCGGACCTGATCGACTTCACCCGCATGACCGGCGATCTGGTGCGCCAGATCCGCGCCTGCCCGCAGCCGATCATTGCCGCCGTCGATGGCATCTGCGCCGGGGCCGGCGCCATTCTGGCGATGGCGGCGGATTATCGCCTTGCCACGCCGGAAGCCAAGACCGCCTTCCTGTTCACGCGCGTTGGCCTGGCCGGCGCGGACATGGGTGCCTGCGGGATCCTTCCGCGCATCATCGGCCAGGGCCGCGCGGCGGAACTTCTGTTTACCGGGCGCGTGATGACGGCGGCCGAGGGCCATGCCTGGGGCTTTTATAACGGCCTGCATGAGCGTTCTGCTTTGCTTGGCGAGGCGCAGCGCTTTGCCCGCAATCTTGCCGACGGCCCATGGTTCGCGCATTCCATGACCAAGAAGATGCTGGATCAGGAATGGTCGATGGGCATCGAGGAGATCATCGAATCCGAGGCGCAAGCGCAGGCGATCTGCATGGCCACCGGCGATTTCCGCCGCGCCTTCGAAGCCTTCGCCGCCAAAGAAAAACCCGCCTTCAAGGGAGACTGAGCGATGACCGCGCATGGTGCAGAGACGCTGCGCGCGCCCTCGCGCGACCATCTTGAATGGCCGTTCTTCGGGCAGGAGCATCGCGCGCTTGCTGGCGACCTGGATGGCTTCATCGCGGCCAACGGGCTGGGTGTCATCGATCACGCCGACGCCGATGCAGCCTGCAAGGCTCTGGTGAAACAACTCGGCGCGGCCGGCTTCCTGCGCCATTGCGTGCCGCAGGCCTTCGGCGGCATGTCCGAGGTGATTGACAGCCGTGCGCTGTGCATCGCGCGGGAAACGCTGGCTTATGCGGACGGCCTCGCCGATTTCGTCTTTGCCATGCAGGGGCTGGGCACCGGCGCGATCAGCCTGTCGGGAACCGACGCGATCAAGCAGGCTGTCCTGCCCAAAACCGCCAGAGGCGAGTTGATCTCGGCCTTCGCGCTGACCGAACCGGAAGCCGGATCGGATGTCGCGGCGATGGGCTGTGCCGCCCGGCGCGACGGCGACGCCTATGTGCTCGACGGCGAAAAGACCTTCATTTCGAATGGCGGCATCGCCGACGTTTACACCGTCTTTGCCCGCACCGGCGAAGCGCCCGGCACGCGCGGCATTTCGGCTTTCGTGGTGTTTGCCGATACGCCGGGCTTTTCGATCGTCGAGCGGATCGAGACCATCGCGCCGCATCCGCTCGCCCGCATTCGCTTCGATGGCTGCCGCATCCCCGCCTCGCAGCTTCTTGGAAGTCCGGGCGAAGGCTTCAAGATCGCCATGCGCACGCTGGATATTTTCCGACCATCGGTTGCAGCGGCGGCACTTGGCTTTGCCCGCCGCGCTCTGGACGAAGCCGTCGCCCATGCGCAGGCGCGAAAAATGTTCGGGGCGACGCTGGCCGATCTGCCGACCGCGCAAAGCACGCTGGGCGAGATGGCCACGGCAATCGATGCCGCAGCCCTCCTGACCGCCCGCACGGCATGGCGGCGCGACGTGCAGAAACTGCCGGCGACGCGCGAGGCGGCGATGGCCAAGCTGACGGCGACCGAGAACGCGCAATGGGTCATCGACCAGGCGCTGCAACTGTTCGGCGGGCGTGGCGTTCGCGTCGGCGAGATCGTCGAGCGGCTTTACCGCGAAATCCGGGCGCTGCGCATCTACGAAGGCGCGACCGAAGTGCAAAAACTTATCATTGGCCGCGAATTGATGAAGGCGGCGAAATGACGACATCAGGAGACAAGTCGATGCATGAAATCTTGCAGCCGGAAGGCTGGGCCAAGCCGATCGGCTATTCCAACGGTATCGCCGCCAAGGGCAAGACCATCTTCGTCGGCGGGCAGATCGGCTGGAACGGCAATTGCCAGTTCGAGACCGACGATTTTGTCGGGCAGGTACGCCAGACGCTGGAAAATGTCGTCGCCGTCCTGCGCGCCGGCGGGGCCGGTCCCCAGCACATCACGTCCATGACCTGGTATTTCGTCGACAAGCAGGAATATGCGCAGAACCTGCCCGGCATCGGCCAGGCCTATCGTGATATCATCGGCCGGCATTTCCCCGCCATGGCGGCGATGCAGGTCGTCGCCCTGATCGAGGACCGCGCCAAGATCGAAATCCAGGCGACCGCCGTAGTTCCGGAATGAGGTTGGCCGCAATGAGGCAAGGTTCATGACCGCGATCCGCTTTTCGCAAAGTGTCTCGGGCGAAGTCACGGACGGCATCCTCGTCGTTGCCATCGACAACCCGCCCGTCAACGCGTTGTCGGCGCATGTGCGGCAAGGGTTGGCCGAAGCGCTGGAGCAGGCGGCAGCGCATGGCGACGTCGCCGGCGTGGTTATAATCGGTGCCGGTCGCACCTTTATCGCGGGGGCCGACATCAGGGAGTTCGGCAAGCCGATGGCTGAACCGACGCTGCCCGATCTGGTCGAGCGGATCGAGGCGTTCGACAAACCGGTCGTTGCCGCCATCAACGGCGCGGCGCTGGGAGGCGGACTGGAGATCGCGCTGGTCTGCCACGGCCGGGTCGCCAGCGATAAAGCGACATTCGGCCTGCCGGAGGTAAAGCTCGGCATCGTGCCGGGTGCCGGCGGAACCCAGCGCCTGCCGCGCCTGATCGGCACGGAACGAGCCATCGACCTTATCGGCAGCGGCCGCACGATCAAGGCGCCGGAGGCCGCCGAGATAGGGCTTGTCGATGCGGTGGCGGCCGATTGCCTCGACGCCGCACGGGCGAGCGTACGCACGCTTGCCGGCATGCCCCTGCGCCGCACGGGCACGATGAAGGTCCCCGCCGGCGACGCGGCAAGTGTCGAAACAGCCGTGAAGCGCGTCCTTTCCAAGGCGCGCGGACAGGCAGCGCCGGCCGAGGCTGTCCGTCTCGTCAAATTGGCCGGCGAAGTCGACTTGCGGCAGGGGCTTGCCGAGGAGCGGGCAATTTTCCTGCGCCTGCGGGACTCGCGCGAATCGGCGGCACTTCGCCATGTGTTTTTTGCCGAGCGCGCGGCGGGACGGGTCGAAGGGCTGGACACGGCGCTCCTGCGTGAAATCGCAACGGTCGGCATCGCCGGCACTGGCCTGATGGGCGCGGGCATCGCAGCCGCCGCACTTGCCGCCGGCTACCGTGTCATCGGCCTCGAACAGACGCCGGACGCCGCGCAACAGGGCCGGCAGCGGATAACGGCTTTGCTCGACCGGACGGTCAAATCCGGGCGCATGACAGACGCAGCGCGCGAACGCTGCCTCGCCGACCTGACGGTAACGGCCGACGCAAACGCCCTGGCGGTCGCCGACCTTGTCATCGACGCGGTGTTCGACGATCTGGCGATAAAGATCGAACTGTTCAAGCGCCTGGACGGCATCGTGCGGCAGGACGCCATCCTTGCCACCAATACCAGCTATCTCGACCCCGACACGATCGCGGCAGCGACCGCGCATCCCGAGCGCGTCCTGGGGCTGCACTTCTTTTCGCCGGCCAACATCATGCGGCTGGTCGAAATCGTCGACTGTGCGGCCACCGCGCCCGATGTGCTGGCCACCGCGCTGGTCTTCGTCAAGCGCCTTGGCAAACTGGCTATTGTCTGCCGCATCACCGAAGGCTTTGTCGGCAACCGCATCTTTTCGGCCTATCGCCGCGAGGCCGAGTTCATGCTGGAAGACGGAGCCATGCCGCAGGAGATCGACGCGGCGCTGGAAGGCTACGGTTTTCCGATGGGCATCTTCGCCGTCTGCGACATGGCCGGGCTGGAGATCGCCTGGGCACGGCGCAAAAGACAGGCCGCGACACGCGATCCCGCCGAGCGTTACGTCGAAATCGCCGACAGGCTGTGCGAGGCCGGACGGCTGGGCCGCAAGACCGGCCGCGGCTGGTACGACTATGCTGGCGGCGAGCGCGCGGTCGATCCGCAGGTGACCGTGCTGATCGAGGAAGCGCGCCGTGCTCGCAAGCTTGTCCCACACGCCTTCACCCCGTCCGAGATCGTGACGCGCCTGCTCGCGGCCATGGCAAGCGAGGGTGCGGCCCTGCTCACGGAGGGCATCGCCGCCCGCTCGAGCGACATCGACCTGGTGATGATAAACGGCTACGGCTTTCCCGCCTACAAGGGCGGGCCGATGTTCGTGGCTGATAATCCCGAACGAGGCGGTTGACTTCAGTTCGCCTTGGCGGCGCGCAGCAGCATGCCGAACAGGTCGCGCGGCTCGTCCGGGTCGGCGAGCAAATCCAGTTCCTCGAAAAGACCGGTCGCCACAAGCTGGTCGCGCACATAGCGCAGCGCCGAAAAATCCTCGATGGCGAAGCCGACCGAATCGAACAGCGTGATCTGGGCAGCATCCGTGCGCCCCGTCGCGCTGCCGACCATGACCTCCCATAATTCGGTGACCGGATGGTCCGGCGCGAGCGCCTGGATCTCGCCCTCGATGCGGGTTTGCGGCGGGTATTCGACAAAGATGCCCGAGCGCAGCAGGATATCGCGGTGCAGTTCGGTCTTGCCGGGGCAGTCGCCGCCGACCGCGTTGATATGGACGCCACGGCCCACCATGTTGTCCGTCAGGATGGTCGCATACTGCTTGTCGGCGGTGACCGTGGTGATGATCTGCGCACCCTCGACCGCGTCCTGGCCGGAGTGGCAGATGGTAATGTCGAAGCCCATGCCGGCAACGTTTTTCGCGCATTTCTCCGACGCCGAACGGTCGATATCGAAAAGCCGTAGCTTGTCGACGCCGAGCAGCGCCTTGAAGGCGACGGCCTGGAATTCCGATTGCGCGCCATTGCCGATGATCGCCATCGTGTCGGCATCCTTCGGCGCCAGATATTTGGCGGCAACCGCCGAGGTGGCGGCGGTGCGCAGGGCGGTCAGGATGGTCATCTCGGTCAACAGCATCGGATAGCCGTTGCCGACATCGGCCAGCATGCCGAAGGCGGTGACCGTCTGGCGGCCTTCGCGCATGTTCTTGGGGTGGCCGTTGACATATTTGAAGCCGTAAAGCTGGCCGTCGCTGGTCGGCATCAGTTCGATGACGCCGTCGGCGCTGTGCGAGGCGACGCGCGGCGTCTTGTCGAACAGTTCCCAACGCCGGAAATCTTCTTCGACATAGGCCGCCAGTTCAGTCAGGAAGCGCTCGACGCCGATGGCCAGCACCAGCTTCATCATCGAATCGACGCTGACGAAGGGAACGACGTTCAGTTTGGCGGTCATGCTCCATAGCTCCGTGTCGGGCGGTCCATGATGCGGCGGCCCATCAGGCTTGCCGTCAAATCGACCATGAGGGTTGCCGTGCGCCCGCGCTCATCGAGAAACGGGTTCAGTTCTACGAGATCGAGGCTGGTGACGAGGCCGCTGTCGTGCAGCATCTCCATCACCAGATGCGCCTCGCGGATGGTGGCGCCGCCCGGAACGGTGGTGCCGACGGCAGGCGCTATCGACGGATCGAGAAAGTCGACATCGAGGCTGACATGCAGCATGCCGCCCTCGCGCGCCACGCGCTCCAGGAATTCGCGAAGCAGCGGCGCGATGCCGTGCTCATCAATGGCGCGCATGTCGTGCACGGTGACGCCGGCGGCATTCAGCGCTGAGCGTTCGGCCGGATCGACGCTGCGCACGCCGAGCACGCAGATGCGTTCCGGCGAGACGGCGGCTGCAAGGTCGGGGAAATAGCCCGCAAACCCCTTCTGGCCGCTGGCATAGGCAAGCGGCACGCCGTGCAGATTGCCGCTGGTCGTGGTGTCGAGCGTGTGAAAATCGGGATGCGCGTCGAGCCACAGCACGAATAGCGGCCGCCCGACTTCCGCCGCCCGCCGCGACAGGCCGGTGACCGTGCCGGCGGAGATGGCATGGTCGCCGCCGAGGAAAATCGGCATGGCGTCGGCGCTGGCTTCGTAGGAGGCCTGCGCGATCGCACCCGTCCAGGCGACGATTTCAGGCAGCGCCTTCAGCGCGGTGTTGGCGTGGCTGACCGGCCTGACGGCCGGCAGCGTCACCGTGCCCAGATCGGTCAGCGTATGGCCAAGTTCGGTCAAGGCACCTGCAAGACCCGCCGTGCGCAGCGCGCTCGGCCCCATCTCGCATCCCATCCGGCCGGAGCCGACCTGAACCGGCGCTCCCAGTATCGTGCAGTGCATCCCATTTCCCCAAGCGAAATTCGTTCCGCCATCAGAACCTGAATGACTGGCGGATTGAACAGGATGAATTGGCAAATGAAACGAAATGGCTTATCAAAACGGCAGTAAGGTTTCTCGAATTGGTAGATCATGGATTCCTTGGACCAAAAGCTGATCACGCTGCTGCGCCACGATGCGCGCCGTACCGTGTCCGATCTCGCCATCCATCTCGATGTTTCTCGCGCCACGGTGCGCTCGCGTATCGAGCGGCTGGAACGCGCCGGCGAGATCGTCGGCTACACGGTCATCCTGCGCGCCGACGCGGTCGAATTGCCGGTTCGCGGCATCATGATGATCGAGATCGAAGGCCACGCCGCCGACCGGGCCATCCGGGCGCTGGGCGGCTTTGCCGAGGTTTCGACCATCCACACCACCAATGGGCGCTGGGATCTGGTGGTCGAACTGGCGACCGCGACGCTGACCGATTTCGACGCGGTGCTGCGCCGTGTCCGACTGATACCGGGCGTCACCGGCAGCGAAACCAACCTTTTGCTGGCGACGCCGCGCAGCACCAGGGCGCGGCTGACGCCGCAAAGCTGATAGATCGACCTGGATCGCAGGAAAAACCCGCTGGCCTTGTCGCTGGCCGCTTGAGCGGCGTGGCGCTTGCATGGTCAAATCGCCGCCGGCCGGCATGGCGCGGCGGGGGAAGGGACCAGATGTACACACTCTATACGCGGCCGGGCAGCGGCGGTTTTGTCGTGGAAGCGGCGTTTCTTTTAGCCGGCGAGCCCTTCGAGCAGATCGACGTTCCAAAAACCGACCAGCCCGAGGCCGCTTTCCTCAAGGTCAGCCCTTTGAACAAGGTACCAGTGCTGACCCTGCCCGATGGCAATTCGATGACGGAATCGGCCGCGATCTGTATCCTGCTGGCCGAGCTTCATCCTGATGCCGATCTGGCTCCGATGGCCGGTTCCGCCGATCGTGCCCAATTCCTGCGCTGGATGGCGTTCATGGCGTCGTCGCTCTATCCGGCCGACCTGCGCTTCTACTATCCCCACCGCTACACGACCGATCCGGATGGGCAGAAAGCCGTCCGGCAGGCGGCGGTGGCCGAGATGGACCAGGGTCTTGCGGTGATCGACGCAGCCCTTGCCGATCGGGAATGGCTGGTCGGCGACCGCCTGTCGATTGCCGATATCTATCTGCTGATGCTGTTTTGCTGGCACCCGGAGACGGCGCGCGCCCGCGCGACATGGCCGAATATCGAGCGCTTATGCCGCGTGCTGCGCGAGCATCCGGTTCTGAAAGAACTCAACGCCAGGCATGAAATGTGGTGAGGTCGCGGCTACGGAACGATCAGCGTGCCCGCGCCGTGCTCGGTGAACAGTTCGAGCAGCACCGAATGCGGCGTCTTGCCGTTCAGGATGACGACGCCCTCGACGCCGCGCTCTATGGCCTCGATGCAGGTCTCGACCTTGGGGATCATGCCGCCTGAAATGGTCCCGTCGATGATCAGGTCGCGCGCCTGCGCAACCGTCAGCTCGTCGATCAGCTTCTTGTCGGCGTCGAGCACGCCAGGCACATCGGTCAGGAACAGAAGCCGCGTCGCACCGAGCGCGCCGGCAATCGCGCCGGCAAAGGTGTCCGCGTTGATGTTGTAGGTGTGGCCGTCGCGCCCAGGTGCAACGGGTGCAATCACCGGGATCATTTCCGAACGCGCCAGAAGGTCGAGCAGCGTGCGGTCGACCTCGACCGGCTCGCCGACGAAGCCCAGGTCCAGCACGCGCTCGATGTTGCTGTCGGGATCGGTGAAGGTCTTGCGCGCCTTTTCGGCAAACACCATGTTGCCGTCCTTGCCGCACAGGCCGATCGCCCATTCGCCCTCGGCGTTGATGAGCGCCACGATTTCCTTGTTGATCGAGCCGGCCAGAACCATCTCGACGATCTCGACGGTTTTGGCGTCGGTGACGCGCAAGCCGCCCTCGAACTTCGATTCGATGCCCATCTTGGCCAGCATGGCGCCGATCTGCGGCCCGCCGCCATGAACGACGATGGGGTTGACGCCGGACTGCTTCAACAGCGCGATATCGCGCGCAAAGGCCTTGCCCAGTTCAGCATTGCCCATGGCGTGCCCGCCATATTTCACCACCACCGTCTTGTTCTCGTAGCGCTGCATGTAGGGCAGCGCCGCGGAGAGCAGCGCGGCCTGCATTTCGGCGGTGGCGGCGACGTCGTTCATCGGCTTGGGTCCCGGTGGCATGGAAGAACGGCGGCGGTGTAGCGGGATTTTCGGCGAGGGGCAAACGGCATTTCGCCGCCTGTCGTGGAAAGGGCGTCGACATCCGGTTCCTGCCGTTTGCGGCGGAGAGAGCGGCTCCCTATATCCGGTGCTGTTCTTCCCACTGGATACCCGCTCATGGCCCTTCTGTCCGTTCTCGATCTGTCGCCCATCGTCGAAGGCAGTTCTGCCTCGCAGTCGCTCGCCAACTCGCTCGACCTCGCCCGTCATGCCGAGCGGCTGGGCTACAAGCGCTACTGGCTGGCCGAGCACCACAACATGCCCGGCATCGCCAGCGCCGCAACCGCCGTCGTCATCGCACATATTGCGGGCGGCACAAAAACCATCCGCGTCGGCGCGGGCGGCATCATGCTGCCCAACCACGCACCGCTGATCATCGCCGAACAATTCGGCACGCTGGCAGCGCTCCATCCGGGCCGCATCGATCTCGGGCTTGGCCGCGCACCGGGCACGGACATGCTGACGGCGCGGGCGCTTCGCCGCAACATGGAGGCGGGCGTCGATACGTTCCCGCAGGACGTGGTCGAACTGATGCGCTATTTTGAGCCCGCCGAGGAAGGCCAGCGCATCCGCGCCGTGCCCGGCGAGGGCCAGCAGGTGCCGGTGTGGATACTCGGCTCCAGCCTTTACGGCGCGCAGCTCGCCGCGATCCTCGGCCTGCCCTATGCTTTCGCCTCGCATTTCGCGCCGGCCGAAATGGATCACGCCCTCGACGTCTACCGGACACGCTTTCAGCCGTCGCCGCAACTCGACAAGCCCTATGTGATGCTGGGGCTTAATGTCGTTGCGGCACCGACCGATGCCGAGGCGAGGTTGCTGTTCACCTCGCTGCAGCAGGCTTTCGTCAATTTGCGTACCGGCCGCGCCGGGCCGCTGCCTTTGCCGATCGAAGGCTACGAGCAGGCCCTCGATCCCGTCGCGAAAACCATGCTCGGCCAGGCGCTTTCGCAGGCCGTTGTCGGCTCGCCCGAAACGGTCCGGCAGGGCGTCGAGGCCTTCATCCGCCGCACGGGCGCCGACGAACTGATGGTCACCGCGCAGATAGCCGACCATGCGGCGCGCGTAAAATCGTTCGAGATCCTGGCCGAAGCGCATGGGGCGTTGTCGAAGGCGGCTTAATTAATTTAGCGCAGCGCCTTCACCAGTTTCGCATCGGGAAAGCAGGTGGCGGCAAGGCCGTTCTTTTCCTGCCAGGCGCCAATCGAGCGCCGGGTCTTGAAGCCGGGCAGCCCGTCGGCGGAACCGACATCGTAACCCTGCTTCTCCAGCCCGCGCTGCATCGCGGCAATGTCGGAGCGGTAAAGTCCGCCGACCGCGCCCCAGCCCGCCGAAAACCGCTTGTCGCCATAGGCGATGCGGTCGGCGCCATGGCCGATGAACAGCGCATAGAGGTCGCTCATATTGTATTCCTTGAGCACGTAGAAATTCGGCGTGACGATGAAGGCCGGCCCTTCGCGTCCGGCCGGCATCAGCAAAAACCCTTCGGCCCGCGCCTCGCTTGCCGGAAACGGCTTTGCGCTGACGCGGTTGATGCCGAGCTTTTCCCATTGGACGAACTTCTTGCCCCGATCCGGCCCTTCCAGCGAGCAGGAAACGCTGGCCGGAACGGTCACCTCAAAGCCCCAGTCACGGCCTTTTTCCCAGCCATAATCGACCAGATAATTGGCGATGGAGGCAAGAACATCCGGCGTCGAATTCCAGATATCGGGATGGCCGTCGCCGTCGAAATCGACCGCGTGCTTGAGAAAGGAAGTCGGCATGAATTGCGGCTGGCCGAGCGCGCCGGCCCAGGACGATTTCATCGCCGCGCGGGGGACGAGCCCCTTCTGGACGATCTCGAGTGCCGCCAGCAGTTCCGTGCGGAACATGTCCTTGCGCGTCGCCATGAACGCTTTGGTGCCCAGCACGTCGAAGGCATCGTAGGAAAGCTTTGCCGCCCCGAAGCCGGTTTCACGTCCCCATATCGCCAGGACGATGCCGCCCGGCACGCCATAGCGCTTTTCGATGGCCGCCAGCGTCTTCGCATTGGCCGAGGCGCGCGCTCGCCCGCCGGCAGTGACCGCGCCGATGGTCTTTTCCGCAAAATAGCTGCCCGGCGAACCGAATTCCGCCTGATGCTGCTTTTTCGGCGTTTTTGGTTTCTCGCCGGGCATGATCAGATCGGGCAGCTTCAGATTGGGCTTTATCCCGGCAAACGCCGCGTCGAAGGTTTTTTGGGAGATGCCCTGGCTCTTCGCCTGCGGCCACAGATCGGTTCGCAGCCACGCCTGGAACTGGTCGTCGATTTGGGCAGCGGAGACGGGCGCGAGAGATATCAGCAGCATAGTGAGGGCGGCGAAGGCGAGCACACCACGCATCCAACCCATATCAAAACACCGTCCGCGATTTCAGCGCTGCGGCCAGCGTTCCTTCGTCCAGATAATCGAGTTCGCCGCCGACCGGCACGCCATGCGCCAGCCGCGTGATCTTCATCTCGAACCCGGAAAGTTGATCGGTCACGTAGTGCGCCGTGGTCTGCCCCTCGACGGTGGCGTTGACGGCGAGGATCACTTCCTTGACTTCCCCGCCTGCGACGCGGTCGACTAGCGAGCGGATGTTCAGTTGATCTGGGCCGATGCCGTCGAGCGGCGACAGGGTTCCGCCCAGAACATGGTAGCGCACGTTCATGGCGGTCGCGCGCTCCAGCGCCCACAGATCGGCGACATCCTCGACCACGATCAAGGCGGCAGGATCGCGGCGCGGGTCGGTGCAGATCATGCAGGGGTCGGCGGTATCGACATTGCCGCAGGTGGAACAGATGCGCACCTTGTCGACCGCCTCGGCCATGGCCTGCGCCAAGGGCTGGAGCAACTGCTCCTTCTTCTTGATGAGGTGGAGGGCGGCGCGGCGGGCCGAACGTGGCCCTAGCCCCGGCACCTTGGCCAGAAGCTGGATCAGGCGCTCAATCTCGGGGCCGGCGATTCGCTTGGACATGACGTCCATATAAAGCCAATCGCCAAATGCGAACAGCAGGAACGACGGCGCAATCGCCGTCAGTATTCGGTCATCGGCCGGCTCTGGCTCATGATCAGTTCGCCGATGGCGTTGGTGTCGTCAGGCGTCGACTGAAACGACAGCACCGGCTGCGAAACGTCGCGGGTTGCGGCTGCGGCCATGACGGGGGCCTGCGTTGCCGCGGTGTCGAAGTCCTGCACCGAACCGAAACGCGCGGCGTCGGGCTCCTGCATGGCGATGAGCGTCTTGCTATCCGGCAGCGGCTTGGCAGCCGGCGTCGCGGTCGTCTTGAGCGTCGGGACCGGCGCTGCCGAAGCCAGCAGCACCTCCGGTTGGGCGGTCGTTGCGGCGCTGGCGGGAGCATCTTTCGCCGGTATTGCGCTGGCAATCGCAAACAGGCCTTCGTCCGGCAGCGGCTTCCAGTTGCGGCCGCGCTTCTCGTAGAAGGCATTGCCGCCGGCAACCTCGATATAATGCATGTTCTTGTACGGGAATTTCAGGCCCGCCGTATGGAAATGCATGGCGTTCTTCAGCTTCGGCGCGCGCTCACCCTTCAAAACGGCCTGAGCGGCCGCCTCGACGTCCGGCATCGCCTTCGAATTCATCTTGCGCGTCAGCACGCCGGGCGCGAACTGGCGCGGTTCGCCGACAACGCCGCAGATCGTATTGCCATGGCGGCCCGACCGAAGCCGGTTCATCACCACCGTGCCCACCGCGACCATGCCTTCACGGCTGGAGCGGTTGGATTCAAAGAACATCGCCCGCGCAAGGCATTCCTTGTCCCTGGAAGTGTATCTGTAGGCGTGCGTGCTCATGAAGCTCGGCGTGAGGCTGGCCGTCAGGCTGGCGGCGGAAATGCTTCCCGTGGTCTGGTTACAGCCGGCCAGCAGCAAGGGGGAGATCAGGATGCCCAGCAGCGCAGGCATCTTCCATCGCAGAGCGACCAGGTTCTGGATAATCGACAAACTGGCCTCTTCTGCTGCTGTCCCGCCCCCGCGTCATGGCAAGAATGGGGCAATATCAGGCAAAAAGATGGCTAACGCCTTAATAAGAACGATTGACACCGCAAGCCAAGGCTTTGAATGCGATCAACATTCCGCCTTGGTCAGTTACATTGCGTGACTGGGGGCAGGACTTCAGAACGGCAGCTTCATTCCGGGCGGGATCGGAAGGCCGGCCGTCAACGCCTGGGTCTTCTCCTGCATGACCTGATCGATCCGGCCCTTGGCGTCGTTATGGGCGGCCAAAATCAGGTCTTCGAGGATCTCGACCTGGTCTTCCTTGAACAGCGACGGATCGATCTTCAGCGCCTTCATGTCGAACTTGCCGGAAAGCGTCACTTGGACAAGACCGCCGCCAGCCTGCCCCGAAGCCTCGACGCTGGCGATCTCTTCCTGCATGGCCTGGAACTTGGCCTGCATTTCCTTTGCCTTGCCCATCAGGCCGAGAAGGTCTTTCATGGTGCGATCCTTTGCCGGTTATTGTCGTTGCGGTCAGTCGTCATCGTCGTCGCCGGCCACCGGCTCCACCGGCAGGTCGGCCTCGATCCCGTCAGCGTCCGGCGCATCGGGAATGCGCACGTCGATGATTTTCGCGCCGGGAAACCGCGCCAGAACGGCCGCGACGGCCGGATCGCTGCGCGCGTCGAGAAAGGCGGTTTCGCGCTTGGCGGCTTCCATCTCGGCGAGCGTCTGCCCGCCCTCGTCCTTGGAAAGCGAGACCATCCAGCGTTGGCCGCTCCAGGTTTCTATCTTGCTCTTGAGTTCACCGAGCAGCGTCTTTGGAGCCGCGTCGGTAAGGCCGACGTCCAGCCTGCCGGGGGAAGCCTTCAAAAGCCTCACATGCGCCTTCAGATTGACCTTGAGCAACTGGTCGCGATGCGCCTCGGCGAGCGCCACGAGGTCGGCCAGCGACTTTACCTCAACGGAAGGCGGCGCCTCCGGCGAAGGCTCGGGCACAATGACGGGCGCTACCGGTTCCGGTGCAGGTGCCGCTTCCACCAGCCGCATCGCCTGCGCGCCGCTGCCGCTCGACGGCATGCGCGCATGGGCGACCGCGCTGGCCCCGCCATTGCCGGAAGGCGCTAGGGCCGATGGAGACGGGCTGGCGGTTGCGCCATTTTGCCGAGGCTCGCCGCTGGCGGTCCCCGCTTCGCTCTCCAGCGATTTGAGCGCCTCGTCCAGTGTCGGCAGGTCGGCGGCGTGCGCCAGGCGGATCAGCACCATTTCGGCAGCACTTACCGGCCGGCTGGAATTCTGGACCTCCGGGATGCCCTTCAGCAGCATCTGCCAGGTGCGCGACAGCACCCTGATCGACAGTGTCCCGGCAAGAACCGCGCCCCGGCTGCGCTCGTCCTGCGACAGCGAGGCGTCATCGAGCGCCTCCGGCACGAACCGCAGGCGGGTGACGAGGTGATTGAATTCGGCAAGATCGGTCAGCACGGTCGCCGGGTCGGCGCCCGTGTCGTATTGCGAGCGGAACTCGGCAAGGGCCGCCGCCACGTCGCCCCGCATCACCTGTTCGAACAGGTCGACGATGCGGGTGCGGTCGGCCAGGCCCAGCATGGCGCGCACTTCGGCGGCACCCACCATGCCACCGCCATGGGCGATCGCCTGGTCGAGAATGGAAAGCGAATCGCGCGCCGAGCCTTCTGCCGCGCGCGCGATCATCGCCAGCGCCTCGTCGTCGACCGCGATGCCTTCTTTGGCCGAGATCGAGGCAAGATGCGCCACCAGCGCGCCGGCATCGATGCGGCGCAGATCGAAGCGCTGGCAGCGCGACAGCACCGTGATCGGGACTTTCCTGATTTCAGTGGTGGCGAAGATGAATTTGACGTGCGGCGGCGGCTCTTCCAGCGTCTTCAACAGGCCGTTGAAGGCCTGGTTGGACAGCATGTGGACCTCGTCGATGATATAGACCTTGTAGCGCGCCGAAACGGGGGCGTAGCGCACGCGCTCGATGATGTCGCGAATGTCGTCGATGCCGGTGTGCGAGGCGGCGTCCATCTCGATGACATCGACATGGCGGCCTTCCATGATGGCCTGGCAATGCTCGCCAAGGACGGCGAGATCGACGGTGGGCTGGTTGGCGGTTTGCGTCTTGTAGTTCAGCGCGCGCGCCAGAATCCGCGCCGTCGTCGTCTTGCCGACGCCGCGCACGCCGGTCAGCATCCATGCCTGCGCGATGCGGCCTGTGGAAAACGCATTGGTCAGCGTTCGCACCATCGGCTCCTGGCCGATCAGTTCGGAGAAATTGGAAGGGCGATATTTTCGCGCCAGCACCCGATAGGCGGCGGTGGCCTTGCCTGCCTCGCTCGGGCCTACCCCGCTTGGGCCTGCCTCGCCTGGGCCTATCTCGCTTGGACCCGTATCGTTATTGCCGGCTTCGCTCATCCGTCCGTTTTGCTCCCCGGCCGTCTTTTATGCTGCCGATTCCAACAACAGAGTTTCGCCCGCGTACCGGTGCTCCGTCAACAAGGCGGCTGTCCGGAGCGGCGGATTGCGAAGAGGTGGGAGGCTGGAACAATGACCCGTTCCGGGCTCGTTAGGGCTGCTTCCTTCCGGACCTGACCCGGTTGGCGAGTGGCTCGTCCACCACCAACCTCCCGACCTCCATATCGGCAATTCGGAGAAGAAATGCAAGGGTTGCGCGAAATCGTTGCCGGCATGCCGCAAAGCCCAACGAATCGCTTGCCGCGCCGGGGAACGCGCAATAGCTTTCCGAAGGTACAGCCCATAATTCGCAGCCGTAATTTCGTAGCCAGGAATTCGTAACGAGGAAAAAAGGCCGATGATGCCGATCCTGCAGGCCGGATTCACGCTCGACGCCCGGCTGGAGGCGGACAGCGAGCAATTGATGTGGCTCGGCCTGTGCGAATTGCGGGTCATGAACGATCGGCGCTGGCCCTGGCTGTTGCTGGTGCCGCAGCGGCCGGGCGCGGAAGAAATCCATGAAATGACGCCGCTCGACCAGACCATGCTGACCTTCGAGGTCAATATGGTGGCGCAGGCGCTGAAAAAGACGACCGGCTGCAGCAAGATCAATACCGGCGCGCTCGGCAATATCGTGCGGCAGCTCCATGTGCATGTTATCGCCCGCTCCGAGGGCGACCCCGGCTGGCCGGGTCCGGTCTGGGGCCATGGCCTGCGCGAACCTTACGGGGGCAACGAGTTGCGCAAGTTTGCCGAAACGATCAAGGCGGCGCTATAAGGCTGCCCAAATTCCATCCGCCGTTTTCCCGAGCCTGCCCTCCCGAGTCTGTTCTGCCCATGGTCTTCAGCCTGTTTGACGCGCCCTTGCGCGAACCGAGCCAGTTCGTCGGCTTCGCCGGCAACCGCCTGGACCGCCAATCCGAAAACCGCTCCGACGACTGCGTCGAACGCGCGCTGGCCGATCCCTCAGTAAAGCTGCTGCTGGTCCGCGATGGCAGGCTGTTCCTGAAAATGGACGGCGCAAATTTCGACGGCTGGTTCGATGTCGCCGAAAGTGAGGCGCTTGGCGCGCAAAACTTCAGCGAGGCGATCCTGCTCGGCATGGCGGACGGCACGCCTGTGCTTGCCATGCCATCCGCGCTTGCGCCGGACCAATTGCCCGAGACGGTCAAGGCGATCGACTACCGGTCCGTCTATACACAAGGCTTAATCGACGAGGCGGCGCTCGGCGCGCTGGCGCAAGCCGTTTCCCTGCTCGCCTGGCACGCCAGCCACCGCTTCTGCGGCAAATGCGGCGCGGAGACTGCCATGAAGGCGGGTGGCTATCGGCGCAAATGCGCCGCCTGCGGCACCGAACACTTTCCGCGCACCGATCCGGTGGCGATCATGCTGACGGCAACCCGCGAAAAATGCCTGCTCGGCCGGGGTCCGCATTTCGCCCCCGGCATGTATTCGGCGCTGGCCGGCTTCATCGAGCCGGGCGAAACCATCGAGGACGCTGTGCGGCGCGAGACGCTGGAAGAGGCGGGCATCAGGCTGGGCCGCGTCGTCTACCATGCCAGCCAGCCATGGCCGTTCCCCTATTCGCTGATGATCGGCTGCTTCGGCGAGCCGATCAACGAGGACATCCAGGCGGATCTCAACGAACTGGAAGACTGCCGCTGGTTTTCTCGCGACGAGGTTCGCCCGATGCTGGCGCGGACGCACGCCGGCGGCCTGATAACGCCGCCGCCGGGTGCCATCGCCCACCATCTCATCCGCGCATGGGTGGACGCCGGGTAGGGTTCAGTACTTCGACCCCTGCGAAGCCCGGTATTCGTTGGCTTCGTAGACGCCGAGGATACGCACTTCGCGCGAGAAGAAGCGCAGTTCCTCCAGCGCCCGCGCGACATTGGCGTCTTCGGGGTGGCCTTCGATGTCGGCGTAGAACTGCGTCGCGGTGAAGCCGCCGTCGAGCTGGTAGCTTTCCAGCTTGGTCATGTTGACGCCATTGGTGGCAAAGCCGCCCATCGCCTTGTAGAGCGCCGCCGGCACGTTGCGCACGCGAAACACGAAGGTCGTCATCATGGCGGTAGCAGCAGTGGCCCGCTCGGCCCAGTTCTTGGCTTTAGACAGGACGACGAAGCGGGTGATGTTGTTTTCGGTATCCTCGACATTCTCCTCGATCACGTCGAGCCCGTAGAGGGACGAGGCCAGCGACGGCGCCAGCGCCGCCATGGTGCGGTCCTGCACCTCGGCCACCAGCTTGGCCGCGCCCGCCGTATCGCCGGCGACCGTCGGCTTCCAGCCGTTCTTGCGGATATATTTGCGGCACTGGCCGAGCGCATGGATATGGCTATGGATGGTCCTGATTTCCTCGCGCTTGACGCCGGGCAGCACCATCAGCTGGAAATGGATGGGCAGGAAATATTCGCCGACGATGTAGAGCTTCGATTCCGGCAGCAGATGATGAATGTCGGCGACCCGGCCGGCGATCGTGTTCTCGATCGGGATCATGGCGAGGTCGGCCTTGCCCGTCTCGACCGCGTTGAAGGCGTCCTCGAAACTCGGGCAGGGCAGGGGCTCCATCGAAGGATAGACGTTGCGGCAGGCGGTGTCGGAGTTCGCGCCCGGCTCGCCCTGGAAGGCGATCCTGTTGGTTGTTTCCTTGGGTGTCTTGTCTGCCATGGTCGGGTTCTCAGTTTGAAAGCATTGTACGGGCGCGCTCGAGGTCACTGGGCGTATCGACCCCCAGCGGCACCGATTGCACGATTTCGGCGTCGATGCGCATGCCGGCTTCCAGCGCGCGCAATTGTTCCAGCCGCTCGCGCCGCTCCAGCGGCGACGGTTTTAGCGCCACGAAGCGCTCGAGCGCTGCCCGGCGGTAGGCGTAAAGTCCGATATGGTGATAAAGCGGCCCCTCGCCCCAGGGGGCTGTCGCGCGGGTGAAATACAGCGCCTTGAGCCGCGATCCCGATAGCGGCGAGCCGACCACCTTGACGACGTTGGGGTTGAGCTTCTCGTCCTCGCGCACGATCTCGACGCACAGCGTGGCGATGTCGACGGCGGGCTCGTCGAAGGGCTTCAGCGCGGCCCTTATCAGCGCCGGATCGATGGTCGGCAGGTCGCCCTGCACATTGACGATGGTTTCCACGCTGGCGTGCGGGTCGAGCGCGTTCAGCGCCTCGAAAATGCGGTCCGATCCCGATTCATGGTCGGACCGCGTCATCACCGCTTCAAAGCCATGGGCGCGGACCGCTTCGGCGACGCTTTGCGTGTCGGTTGCGACCACGACGCGGCCGAGCCGGCTTTCCGCGGCACGACGCGCGACATGCACGATCATCGGGCTGCCGGCGATATCGGCCAGCGGCTTGCCTGGCAGCCGGGTCGAGGCCATGCGGGCCGGGATGAGGATCAATGTGGACATGAGCGGATGCGATATTCGAAAAAAGGATAAGGAAAAGTGTCAAAACGTCTCACTGGCAGCGTCCTTATAGGTGTTGCAACGCCCGAGCAAAAGACCTAGTTTCCGCCCGATTTGACCAGCTCCGCGGGGTGGGTCGCGACACCGACGAAACAGGCTGGATGGATCGGCCTTTTCGGAACAGGAGCCTGGGGCGAATGGACTCTTTTGAAATCAATAAACTGATCGGCGGATTACTGGGGACCGTATTCATCGTGTTCTCGGTCGGTATCGTTTCCGATTCGCTGTTTGCCTCACCGACGCCGGAAAAGCCGGGTTTCGTCATCGAGGCGGCCGAACCGGCCGAGGGCGCTGAGGCTCCTGCCGAGAAGGCGGTACCGATCGCCGATTTGCTGGCAAAGGCGGACGCAACCAAGGGCCAGGCCGTCTTCAAGAAGTGCCAGGCCTGCCATTCCGGTGAAAAAGGCGGACCCAACAAGGTCGGCCCCGACCTGTGGGAAATCGTCGATCGCCCCGTCGCCCACCATGAAGGATTTGCCTATTCTTCCGGCATGAAGGCATTCGCCAAGGACGGTTCGGAAAAGTGGACCTATGACAATCTCAACCATTTCCTGATTTCGCCGAAGAATTTCGTGAAGGGCACGGCCATGGGCTTTGCCGGTCTCAAGAAGGACGACGAGCGCGCCGACGTGATCGCTTATCTGCGCACGCTGGCCGATACGCCGCTGCCGCTGCCGACACCTGCTGCCGCCGCGCCTGCCGAAGGTGCTGCTCCAGCCGAAGGCGCCGCTCCTGCTCCGGCTGAAGGTGCGGCACCTGCTCCGGCTGAAGGTGCGGCACCTGCTCCGGCTGAAGGTGCGGCACCTGCTCCGGCTGAAGGTGCAGCACCTGCACCGGCTGAAGGTGCAGCACCTGCACCGGCCAAGGACGCTGCACCTGCCGCAGCGCCGGCCGAGCCTGCACCGGCCGCCCAGTAACGAACTTGTAATCGCTGAAATTCTTGAAAAAGCCGGGTTCTGCCCGGCTTTTTGCTTGGTGAGGGCAAGCCGGCTGCCGCAAAGCGTTTCCGACGGTTCCCATACCGGGCGAATAATCTACATTGCTGAAACAGCAGAATCGAAAAAGGGATGCGGATGCGGGTTTGCCGGACGATGGCGGTGTTGAAGACGGTGCTGGCGGCCGCCGCGCTGGCAGGCTCCCTTGCCGCCGCCTCGGCGGATGAATGGCGCACCACCTCGTCGCTGATCGGTGAATCCAAATATGGCGAAAACTTCCAGCACTACGACTACGTCAATCCGGATGCGCCGAAGGGCGGCTCGCTGAACACCGTCGTCAGCGGCGCCTTCGACAGCTTCAATCCGTATATCATCCAGGGCGCGGCGGGGGCTGGTCTTGCTTCCTTCGGCGGCGGCTTGCTCTACGATACGTTGATGGACCAGGCGACCGATGAAGGCAGCGTCAACCATCCGCTCGTGGCCGACGCCTACAAATACCCGCCGGACTATTCCTCCGCCACCTACCGCCTCGACCCGCGCGCAAGATGGCATGACGGGCAGCCAATCACCGTCGATGACGTGATCTGGTCCTTCAACGTGCTGAAGAAAAACAGCCCGATGTACAACCGCTATTTTGAAAACGTCACCGAAGCGGTGGCGGTATCCGAGCGCGAGGTGGAGTTCAAATTCAACCAGAAGGGCAACCGCGAACTGCCGCAGATTCTCGGCGGTCTGGTCGTCTTGCCGAAACACTGGTGGGAGGGCACCGACGCCAAGGGCAACAAGCGCGACATCACCAAGCCGACGCTGGAAATTCCGCTCGGTTCGGCGGCCTACAAGATCAAGAGTTTCAAGCCGGGGTCGGAGATCGTGTGGGAGCGCGTGCCCGATTACTGGGGCGCGAAACTGCCGGTAAAGATCGGGCGTGAGAATTTCGACATCCGCCGCTATGTCTACATCCAGGACGACAACGCCGAATGGCTGGCCTTCACCAAGGGCGGGCTGGAAGACATCAAGCCGGAAAATAGCTCGCGCCGCTGGGCCACCGCCTATAATTTCCCGGCGCTGAAAGCCGGCGACGTCGTCAAGAAGGAATTCAAGACCGCTTCGCCTGAGCCGATGCAGGGCTTTGTGCTCAATCAGCGACATCCGCAATTCCAGGATCGCCGGGTGCGCGAGGCGCTGACCTACGCGCTCGATTTCGAGAGCATGAACCGCACGCTGTTCTTCGGCTACAACACGCGCACCACCAGCTATTTCTCCGGCACGGATCTCGCATCGAGCGGTCTGCCGTCGCCGCAGGAACTGAAAATCCTCGAGCCGTACCGCGATCAGTTGCCCCCGGAACTGTTTACGCAACCCTTCAAGCTGCCGGTCTACGACACGCCCCAGGCGGAGCGCAGAAACCTCGGACACGCGGTAAAGCTGTTCGAACAGGCCGGCTGGCTCATCAAGAGCGGCAAGATGGTCAATGCCCAGAGCGGCGTGCCGTTCAAGCTCGAAATCCTCGGCCGCGACCCGACCGACGAGGTCATCGCCAACCCCTTCATCGACAATCTGAAGAAGATCGGCGTCAGCGCCTCGCTGCGTATCGTCGATCCGAGCCAGTATGTGAACCGGGTGCGCAGCTTCGATTTCGACGTGGTGACCGGCATGTTCGGCCAGTCCGATTCACCCGGCAACGAACAGCGCGATTTCTGGAGTTCCAGGGCCGCCGACACGCCGGGATCGCGCAATTTGATGGGCATCAAGAACCCGGTGGTCGATGCGCTGATCGACCGCGTCATCTACGCCACCGACCGGGACGATCTCGTCACCGCCACGCATGCGCTCGACCGCGTGCTTTTGTGGAACTACTACGTCGTGCCGCAGTGGCACCGCTCGGTCGTCTGGCTCGCCTACTGGAACAAGTTCGGCATTCCCGACAAGCAGCCGGCCTATATCGGCGCCGACATTGAGTCGTGGTGGGTCGACCAGGCCAAGGAAAAGGCGCTGGCCGCCAAATACAAGAGCGGCAATTGATTTTCTCCCTCCCCCGCCGCGATTTTCTCGCCCTTGGGGCGGCTGCGGCAGTGTCTGCCCTGCTACCCGGCAGGGCCTTCGCCAACACGCCCACGGGTGTGAGGCTGCATGGCCTGTCGGCTTTCGGCGATCTCAAATACACTGCCGATTTCCCGCACTTCGCCTATGTGAACCCGCAAGCGCCCAAGAGCGGGGCGATGAATTTCGCGCCGCCCAACTGGACCTTCAACCAAAGCCCGCTGACCTTCAACACGCTGAATTCCTTTGCCTTGAAGGGCGATGCGCCGCCGCGCATGGAACTGTGCTTCGACACGCTGATGACCCGCGCGCTGGACGAGCCGGACGCCGTTTACGGCCTGCTTGCGGAAAGCGTCACGCTTTCCGGGGATCGCAACAGCTTCGATTTCGCGTTGCGGCCTGAGGCCCGTTGGCACGACGGCACGCCGCTCACCGCGCATGACGTGGCCTTTTCGCTGCTGCTCTACAAGGACAAGGGCCATCCCGACCTGCTGCTGCCGCTGGCGGAACTGACGCAAGCGTCGGCGCTGGACGACCGTACCGTGCGGCTGGTGTTTTCGGGAAAACAGTCGGCGCAGACCATTCTCACCGTCGTCACCATGCCCATCGTCTCGCAGGCCTACTATACGGCCAACGATTTCGAAGCCTCCACCATGACCCCGCCGCTGGGTTCCGGCGCCTACAAGGTCGGGCGCGTGTCGGCCGGCCAGTTCATCGAATATGAGCGCGCCGCCGACTATTGGGGCCGCGACCTTGCCGTCAATCGCGGCCAGAGCAATTTCGACCGCATCCGCATCGACTTCTATCGCGACCGGCAGGCGGCGTTCGAGGCGTTCAAGAAGGGAGACACCACCTTCCGGCAGGAGTTCGTCGCGCGCGTCTGGACCACCGGCTACGATTTTCCGGCCCTGAAACAGGGCAAGGTGGTCAAGCGCGAATTCCCCGGCGAGAAATGGCCAGCCATGCAGGCGGTTGCCATCAACCAGCGTCGCGAGCGCTTTCGCGACGTGCGGGTGCGGCGCGCGCTCGATCTGTGCTTCGACTTCGAATGGACCAAGCGCACGCTGTTTTCCGGCTCCTACGACCGTTCGCAATCGAACTTCGAGCAGTCGGACTTTCGCGCCGATGGCCTGCCTTCACCACAGGAACTGGCGCTGCTGGAGCCGTTCCGGGCCGAACTGCCGCCGGAAACCTTCGGCGAGCCGGTCATGCAGCCCGTTTCCGACGGGTCGGGCCGCGACCGGAAATTGCTGGGCGAAGCGGCAAAATTGCTGACGCAAGCCGGCTGGAAGCGGTCGGGCGGCTTTGTCGTCAACGCCAAGGGCGAAAAGCTGGCGGTCGAGATGCTGGCGCAGGACGATTCGCTGGTGCGTATTTTTTCGCCATGGGCCGATAACATGAAGGCCATCGGCATCGACGCCTCGGTGCGGCTGGTCGATTCCAGCCAGTATGAAGAGCGGCAGAGCACTTTCGATTTCGACCTCAACATGCTCAGGGTTTCGATCGGGGCCACGCCGGGTGTCGATAGCCTGGAATCGCTCTATTCTTCACGCGCGGCTGACCGGCCCGGTACGCGCAACTATCCCGGCGTGAAAAGCCCGGCGATCGATGCGCTGGTGGCCGCCGCCGGCCGGGCGCAAAGCCGCACTGAGCTGGTTACGGCGCTCCGGGCGCTCGACCGGGTCTTGCGCGCGCGGCTCGACTGGATTCCAACATACTATCTGGCGAATCACCGTGCCGCCTATTGGGACCTGTTCGGCTTCGTCGAGCAAAAGCCCGATTTCGGCTTTCCGGTGGAAACGCTGTGGTGGTTCGACGAGGAAAAGGCGGCGAAGATTGGCAAGCGGTAGTCTTTTGACGTTGGCAAGGATGCTCGCCTGATGGGTTCCTACATCCTGCGCCGAATCCTGCTGATGATCCCGACGCTGCTCGGTATCATGGCGATTTCGTTTGCCGTCATCCAGTTCGCGCCGGGCGGGCCGGTGGAGCAGATCATCGCCAATCTGACCGGTCCGGGCGGCGGCGCCAGCGACCGCCTCGGCGGCGGGGGCGGCGGGGATAGCGGCGGCCGCAATTTCGAGGTCGGCGGCGATACCGGCTCCAAATATCGCGGCGCGCAGGGGCTTGATCCCGAATTTATCGCCAAGCTGGAAAAGCAGTTCGGCTTCGACAAGCCGCCGCTCGAGCGCTTCGGCAAGATGATCTGGGATTATGCCCGCTTCGATTTCGGCGACAGCTATTTTCGCGACATTTCCGTGCTCGACCTGATCCTTGAGAAGATGCCGGTCTCCATTTCGCTCGGCCTGTGGATCACGCTGATCTCGTACCTGATCTCCATCCCGCTCGGCATACGCAAGGCGGTCAAGGACGGTTCGGCCTTCGACGTGTGGACCAGCGGCATCGTCATCGTCGCCTACGCTATTCCCGGCTTCCTGTTCGCCATCCTGTTGATGGTGCTGTTTGCAGGCGGTTCGTTCTACGACTGGTTTCCGCTACGCGGCCTGACCTCCGACAATTGGGAACAGTTATCTTGGCCGGCTCGCATCCTCGATTATTTCTGGCACCTGGCGCTACCGCTGACGGCCATGTCGCTGTCGGCCTTCGCCACCACGACGCTTCTGACGAAAAATTCCTTCCTTGATGAAATCCGCAAGCAATATGTGGTGACGGCGCGCGCCAAGGGCCTGTCGGAACGCCAGGTGCTGTATGGCCATGTCTTCCGCAATGCCATGCTGATCGTCATCGCCGGCTTTCCGGGCGCGTTCATCTCGGCCTTCTTCACCGGCTCTCTGCTGATCGAGAACATCTTCTCGCTGGACGGGCTCGGCCTGCTCGGCTTCCGTTCCATCGTCGAGCGCGACTATCCGGTGGTGTTCGCCAATTTGTTCATCTTCTCGCTGATGGGCCTCGCCGTCAGCCTCATTTCCGACCTCATCTATACCTGGATCGATCCCCGCATCGACTTCGAGCGGAGAGACGTGTGATGTCGGATATCCAGCTAAAGGCAGCGGTGAAGGAAGAGCGCGACCGGCCCATGCGCCGGCCGTTCCTGTCGCCGCTCAACCAGCGGCGCTGGCAAAGTTTCAAGGCCAACCGCCGTGGCTACTGGTCGCTGTGGATCTTTCTTGTCCTGTTCGTGCTGTCGCTGTTTTCCGAGTTCATCGCCAACGACAAGCCGATCCTCGCGTCCTACAAGGGCGAGATCCTTTTTCCCGTTCTGGTCGACTACCCGGAAGAAAAGTTCGGCGGCTTCTATGCGGTGGCGGACTACCGCGACCCGGTCATAAGCGACGAGATCGAAGCCAATGGCTGGATGCTCTGGCCGCCGGTCCGCTATTCCTACACCACCGTCAACAATGCCATTCCCGAGGCGGCACCTGCCCGGCCTTCCTGGCAATATGACGAAAAGACCCGCTGCAGCCAGTATGCGAAAGGCGCGGCCGATCCCGACTGCATCGTCGGCAACTGGAACTGGCTGGGCACCGACGACCAGGCCCGCGACGTGCTGGCGCGTGCCATCTACGGCTTTCGCGTTTCGGTGCTGTTCGGCCTGATCCTGACCCTCGGCTCGGCCATCCTCGGTGTTACGGCAGGTGCTGTGCAGGGCTATTTCGGCGGCTGGATCGACCTTCTGTTTCAGCGCTTCATCGAAATCTGGACGGCGATACCTGTGCTTTACCTGCTGTTGATCGTCGCCGCGATCCTGCCGCCGGGCTTCTTCATCCTGCTCGGCATCATGCTTCTGTTTTCCTGGGTGGCGTTCGTCGGTGTCGTGCGGGCCGAGTTCCTGCGCGCCCGCAACTTCGAATATGTGAATGCGGCCCGCGCGCTCGGCGTGCCGAACCGCACCATCATGTTCCGGCATATGTTGCCCAACGCCATGGTGGCGACGCTGACCTTCCTGCCCTTCATCCTCAACGGCTCGATCTCGACGCTGACTTCGCTCGATTTCCTCGGCTTCGGCCTGCCGCCGGGTTCTGCCTCGCTTGGCGAGCTGCTGAAGCAGGGCCAGCGCAACCTCAACGCGCCATGGCTCGGCATTACCGGCTTCGTTACCTTGTCGATCATGCTGTCGCTGCTGATCTTCGTCGGCGAGGCCACCCGTGACGCCTTCGACCCGAGGAAGACGTTCAAATGAGCGCCACCCCTTTGCTTTCCGTGCGCGATCTCTCCGTTGCCTTCACGCAGGGCGGGCGGGAAGTGCTCGCCGTGGACCGTATCTCCTTCGACATCGCCAAGGGCGAGACGGTGGCGCTGGTTGGCGAATCGGGTTCCGGCAAGTCCGTTTCCGCACTTTCGGTGCTTAAGCTCTTGCCCTATCCGCCGGCATCGCACCCATCGGGAAAGATCCTGTTCGACGGCAAGGACTTGCTGGTGCTCAACGAGAAAAAACTACGGAGCGTGCGCGGCAACAAGATCACCATGATCTTCCAGGAGCCGATGACCTCGCTCAACCCGCTGCACACGATCCAGCAGCAGATCGTCGAGGTACTGAAACTGCACCAGGGCATGGGCGATAAGCAGGCGCGTGCGCGCGTGCTGGCGCTGCTCAACGAAGTCGGTATCCGCGAGCCGGAAAAACGGCTCGGCGCTTACCCGCACCAGCTTTCCGGTGGCCAACGCCAGCGCGTCATGATTGCCATGGCGCTGGCCAACGAGCCGGAACTCTTGATCGCGGACGAACCGACGACGGCGCTCGATGTCACCGTGCAGGCGCAAATTCTCGAACTGCTGGCCGGGCTGAAGAGCCGTAAAGGCATGTCGATGCTGTTCATCACGCATGATCTTGGCATCGTCCGAAAAATCGCCGACCGTGTCTGCGTGATGACCAACGGCAAGATCGTCGAAACCGGCCCGACCCGGGAAATCTTCGACAACCCGCAGCACGAATACACCCGCCATCTGCTGGCCGCCGAGCCGAAGGGCAGGCCGCCGGCACCCGACCCCGCCGCCAAAGCGGTGATGACGGGCAAGGCGATAAAAGTCTGGTTCCCGATCAAGCAGGGCTTTTTCCGCAAGGTGGTGGACCATGTGAAGGCGGTCGATGGCATCGACGTCACCGTGCGCGCCGGCCATACACTTGGCGTCGTCGGCGAGTCCGGCTCGGGCAAGACGACGCTTGGCCTGGCGCTGTCGCGCATGATCTCGTCCACCGGCGCGATCAATTTCAACGGGCAGGACATCAACCAGCTTTCCTTCAACGACATGCGGCCGCTGCGGCGCGAATTGCAGATCGTCTTCCAGGATCCCTACGGCTCGCTCAGCCCGCGCATGTCGGTGTCGGAGATCATCGAGGAAGGCCTGAAAATCCACGAGCCGAAACTGTCAGCTGACGAGCGCGACGCGCGTGTCGTTGCCGTGCTGAAGGAAGTCGGCCTGGATGCTGCGACCCGCATCCGCTACCCGCATGAATTTTCCGGCGGCCAGCGCCAGCGCATTGCCATCGCCCGCGCCATGGTGCTGAAGCCGCGTTTCGTCATGCTGGACGAACCAACATCGGCGCTCGACATGAGCGTGCAGGCGCAGGTCGTGGATCTGTTGCGCGACCTGCAGGCCAGGCACGACCTCGCTTATCTGTTCATCAGCCATGACCTGAAGGTGGTGCGGGCGCTGGCCAACGACGTCATCGTCATGCGCAACGGCAAGGTGGTCGAGGCCGGCTCTTGCGAGCAGATTTTCGAAAACCCGCAAACCGACTATACTCGGGCGCTGATTTCTGCTGCCTTCAGGATAGAAACGGCGCCCGCCGGGATCGTCAGTCAGTAGCGCATTCGTAGGAGACCCGACACAACATGCCCACATTGGAAAAAGGCCGCGTCCTGCTCGCCATCACCGGCTTCCATCCGCAACGCTGGCACGAATTGCTGTCTGCCGAGCGCGAGGTGGCGATGGAGCCGGACGGTCCCAACGATCCCTCGATCACCTATGCGGTGGTTTGGAAGCAGCGGCCGAACCTTTTGTCGGGCCTGCCCAATCTGCGCGCGATCTTTTCCGTCGGCGCCGGCGTCGATCATATCTTCGCCGATGCGACCGTCCCCGATGTGCCGATCGTCAAGGTCGTGGCCGACAACCTTACCCAGCACATGACCGAATATGTCGTGTGGCGCGTGATCGACCATCACCGCCAGGGCATTCTCTACCGTGCCCAGCAGCAGAAGAAGATCTGGCATGAGCCGCCGCAGCGGCCGGCTGGCGACATCGCCGTCGGCATCATGGGGCTGGGAAACCTCGGCCAGGCGGCGGCGGCGGCGCTGCTGGCGCTCGGCTTCCGGGTCAACGGTTGGTCGCGCACCGAAAAAGCCGTGGCCGGCGTCACCACTTTCGCTGGCGAAAGCGGACTGATCCCGTTCCTGAATTCGACCGATATACTGGTTGTGCTCCTGCCTCTGACGCCTGCGACGCAGGGCATGGTGAATTATGGCGTGCTGAAGGAACTGCGTAGGCGCAACGGCCTGGGCGGCGCGGTGCTCATCAATGCCGGGCGCGGGCGGTTGCAGAAGGATGCCGACATCCTGCGCGCGCTGGACGACGGCACGTTGAAGGAGGCGAGCCTGGACGTCTTCGAGGTCGAGCCGCTGCCCAAGACCAGCCCGCTTTGGGGGCACCCGAAGGTGTTCGTGACGCCGCACGCGGCAGCGACTTCGGACCCGACGCACCTCGTGCCGGGCATGCTGAGGCAGATGGATGCCTTCGAGCGTGGCGAGAAACTGCAGAATCTGGTGGATCGCAAAGAAAACTACTGATCCGTAGACGTTCGTGGCGAGCGTGGCCAAGCCGCCGGGATACAAAAGGGCGGCCGCCCTTGGATTTGGCATCTGCGGGTCCGGCACCGGCAGAACCCGCAGGCCACAGGACGACCAGCAGTCCACGTCGCTTTCATTGTTGCATTAAACGGGGCGGATGAAGCCGTACTTCAGGCTGCCTGCGCCAATCGTTGCGAGTTCATCCGGTAGGCGATCGCTTCCGCCAGGTGAAGACGGCCCACCGTCTCGCTGGCATCGAGATCGGCAAGCGTGCGCGCCACCTTCAGCACGCGGTGATAGGCGCGCGCGGAAAAGCCCAGCTTTTCGCTGGCGTCGCTCAACAGCGCCATTCCGGCGGCGTCGGGCGCGGCGATCTGCTCGATAATGGCCGGCGGGCAATGCGCGTTCGTGGTGACGCCGAAAATGCCAAGCCGCTCGAAACGCTCGCGCTGGATAGTTCTGGCGCGCGCCACCCGCTGCGCCACCGCCGCACTGTTTTCAGCCCGGCCCGGGCGGATCAGGTCGCTTGCCGACACCGCCGGCACTTCTATCCGCAAGTCGATGCGGTCGAGCAGCGGCCCGGAAATGCGTGCCTGATAGTCGGTGCGGCAACGCTCGCCGCGCACGCAGCGGTAGCCTGGTTCGCCGGCCATGCCGCAACGGCACGGGTTCATCGCCGCCACCAACTGAATGCGCGCGGGGTAGGTGGTACGGTGGTTGACGCGCGCGATCATGCACTCGCCGGTTTCCAGCGGCTGGCGCAGGGCGTCCAGCGTCTGCGGCGAAAATTCGGGGAATTCGTCGAGGAACAGAACGCCATGATGAGCCAGCGAAACCTCACCCGGCCGGGCGCGAAGCCCGCCGCCGACCATGGAGGCCATCGAGGCGGAGTGATGCGGCGAGCGGAACGGCCGCCGGTCCGTCAGCTTGCCTTCGCCGAGTTCGCCGGCGACCGAGGCGATCATCGAAACCTCGAGCAGTTCCTTAGGCGCCAGCGGCGGCAGGATCGACGGCAGCCGCTGCGCCAGCATCGACTTGCCTGACCCTGGCGGCCCGACCATCAAGAGATTATGGCCGCCGGCAGCCGCCACCTCCAGCGCGCGCTTGGCCGTTTCCTGGCCCTTGATATCGGCGAGATCGGGCAAATCGCTGGCGGATGCATGCATGCCAGGCTCCGGCCGCGACAGCACCTGTGTCCCTCGAAAATGATTGGCGATGGCGATCAGGCTGCGCGGCGCCAGAATGTCGATGTCGGCACCTGCCCACGCCGCCTCCGGCCCGCAGGCGAAAGGACAGATCAGGCCCTTTCCTTCGGCATTCGCCCCGATAGCCGCCGGCAGCGCGCCGGCGACTGCGGCAGTGGTGCCGTCAAGCGACAGTTCGCCAAGCACCACATAGCCGGCCAGCATGTCGCCGGGAATAGCGCCAAGTGCGGCCATCAGGCCGAGCGCGATCGGCAAATCGTAGTGGCTGCCTTCCTTGGGCAGGTCGGCGGGGGCGAGGTTGATCGTGACTTTTCGGGCCGGCATCGACAGGCCGGAGGCATGGAGTGCCGCCTGCACCCGCTCTCGGCTTTCGGCCACCGCCTTGTCGGGCAGACCGACGATCGACATGCCGACCTTGCCGGGCGCGACCATCACCTGCACGTCGACCGGAACGGCCTCGATGCCCTGGAACGCCACGGTGCGAACGCGAGAAACCATTCCTTTGCCCCAAGGACGGGCGCGTCTCTCTTGATCGACCGCCCGTCACCCTGGGGCCAGACAAGCACATCCAGGCGGTCAAATCAAGAACATTACAAGAACAATCTAGCGGCCAGGGTGCAACCGAGTTGTGCCAGGTTGCATGGCTGGAACAAACGGCAGGGCCCCGCAGCCCCGCTTCGGCCGTCAGCCCCGGCGCTTGTCTTCGACCGCGTCCCAGAACAGACTGGCGACGTCGGCCCCGCCGAAGCGCTTGATCTCGCGAATGCCGGTCGGCGAGGTGACGTTGATCTCGGTCATGTAGTCGCCGATAACGTCGATGCCGACGAGGATGAAGCCGCGCTCCTTCAAGGAAGGCCCGATGCGGGCGCAGATTTCGCGCTCGCGTTCCGTCAGGTCGGACTTCTCCGCGCGGCCGCCGACATGCATGTTCGAGCGCGATTCGGTTGCCGAAGGCACCCGGTTGACCGCGCCGACGGCCTCGCCGTCGATCAGGATGATGCGCTTGTCGCCCTTGCGCACATCCTTGAGATAGCGCTGCACGATGAACGGCTCGCGCGATAGCTGCGCGAACATTTCGAGCAGCGAGGTCAAATTGCGGTCCGTCTCGTTGAGATGGAAGACGCCGGCGCCACCATTACCGTAAAGCGGCTTGATGATGATGTCGCCGAACTCCTTGCGGAACGCATCGACCTCGTGCACGTCCTTGGTGATCAGCGTTTCCGGCATCAAATCGGGAAATTCGGTGACGAATATCTTTTCCGGGCTGTTGCGCACCCAGGCCGGGTCGTTGACCACCAGCGTCTTCGGGTGGATGCGCTCCAGCATGTGGGTGGTGGTGATGTAGTTCATGTCGAAGGGCGGGTCCTGGCGCAGCAGGATCACGTCCATCTCCGCCAGGTCCGTGCGCACCGGAGCGCCAAGCGAATAATGATTTTTCTCTTCGTCGCGCACCGTCATCTCCTCGATGCGGGCGAACACCTTGCCGTCGCGCATCGAAAGCCGGTCGGGCGTGTAGTGGAAAAGCTGGTGCCCTCGCCGTTGCGCCTCCAGCGAAAGCGCGAACGAGGTGTCGCCCGCGATCGAGACGGTGGAAATGTGGTCCATCTGGACGGCGATTTTCATGGCCATGGAAGTTCTCCGGCAAGCAGCGAATTGTCGCTTTGCCTTACAGGCTTGCTGGCTCCATGCCAATCGCGTCGGAAGGTCAGGGCGGGTTACATGAAAATCAACGGTTCATGTCATCGGTTTTTTAAGGCTTGCCGTGCAAGGGTCCCAGTAAAGGCCGCCGGCTCCCTTGGCCGCGGCGGGTGTTTTGGGCGGGGTCACAACCATGAACGCAGTCACTCCCACGCGCGCCGCAGCTATCGGCCAAGTCGAATTGACGCTGCTGATGCCTTGCCTCAACGAGGCCGAAACGCTGGCCGTCTGCATCGGCAAGGCCCAAGCCTTTCTCGACGCGGCCGGCATTTCCGGCGAGGTCCTGATCGCCGACAATGGCAGCACGGACGGATCGCAGGCGATCGCCACGGAACTGGGCGCACGCGTCGTCCCGGTTGCGCAGAAAGGCTATGGCGCGGCACTTCTGGGCGGCATTGCGAGCGCCAGGGGCCGTTTCGTCATCATGGGCGATGCCGACGACAGCTATGATTTTTCCGCGCTGGACGCGTTTGTGGCGCGGCTGCGCGACGGCGCCGACCTCGTCATGGGCAACCGCTTCCAGGGTGGCATCGAGCCCGGCGCCATGCCGCCGCTCCACCGCTATCTCGGCAATCCGGTCCTCAGCTTCATCGGCCGCCTGTTTTTCCGCATCGAGGCAGGCGATTTCCACTGCGGCCTGCGCGGCTTCAACACGGAAGCGATTCGCAAGCTCGACCTGCAAACCACGGGCATGGAATTCGCCAGCGAGATGGTGGTGCGCAGCGCATTGGCCGGCCTGCGCATCGAGGAAGTGCCGACGACGCTGAAGCCGGACGGGCGCAGTCGCCCGCCGCACTTGCGAACATGGCGCGACGGCTGGCGTCACCTGAAATTCCTGCTGGTCTACAATCCACGCTGGCTGTTCTTCATTCCCGGCGCGGCCCTGTGCGGCGTCGGCGCGGTGTTTGCGGCACTGCTGCTGTTCGGGCCGTTGCGCGTCATCGACAATATGTCGCTCGACCTGAACACATTCACCGCGGCCTGCTTCATGATTATTTCCGGCGTGCAATTGCTGACCTTCGGCGTGATATCGCGCTGCTATGCCGAGAAAACCGGCATGCTGCCGAGCACGCGCGGGTCCAACTGGCTGTCCACGAGCATCAGCACCGACCGGCTCGCCGTCAATGCCGGCATCTGCTTTGCCGGCGGAATCTTGTTTTTCGGCTACGCCGTGCTGCGATGGGCCAATCTCGGTTTCGGTCCACTGAACGATTCGGAAATCCCGCGCGTCGTCATTGTCGGGCTGACGCTGGTCGTTATCTCGCTGCAGGTCTTTTTCTCGGCCTTCCTGCTCGGCGTGCTGGAAATCCCGGTCAAGCGGATGACTGCCGGTGCAGGCCGACCCGAGCCGCACGCTTGAGCGCCATGGGAGAAATCCTGCATGGGCTTGGCGGCCCGCGCATGGTTCGTTTCGTTATCGTGGGCGGAGGTGCTGCGGCGCTGTTTTTCGGCCTGTCCTGGCTGTTCGTCTCGCTCGGCATGGCGCCCTTCACCGGCAGCGTCGTTGCCTATGGAATAGCGTTCCTGGTCGCCTATACGGCACAGCGTTCCTGGACGTTCGAAGGCAGGCACGATCATGCCCAAACGCTGCCCCGCTACGTGGCGCTGCAACTCGGTTGTGCGCTGTTTTCCGGCGCGCTTGCCCATATCGCGGTAACGCGCTTCGGCCTGTCGCCTGTGGCCATGTCCGCGCTCATCACCATCGCGGCAAGCGCTGCCAGCTACGTCCTTTCATCCGTCTGGGTCTTCCCGGATCGCGACTAGAGCATCGAAGCCGCACCGGGGGGCGACAGCGGCAAGGGCCGCCGTCAAGCACCGCGGCAGCACCGCCCGGCAGGGCGTCTACCTGCGGTCCATGCCTTTGGTGAACTGGTCGAAAATCGATTCCATGCCCTTCTGGTAGTCGTCGCGCTGCTTGCTGCCTGTTTCGAACATCTTGCCGAAAATATCGCCATAGGGGTTTTTAGGGTTGCTGTCCTGTTCCGGCGTGGCCGGCCTTGGTGCTTCTCGCCCGCCGGCCGGCTGCGCGCCGCCCAGCAAGTCTTCCAGGATCTTGCCCCACGGATTGGCCCCGGCGGGGTTTTGTGTCTGTTGCGGCTGCGCGGCAGCGCCCCCGAACATATCCTGCAGCACCTTGCCGAACGGATTATCGAACGGGTTGGCGGGCTGCGGCGCCTGCGGTTGCGGTGCCGGCTGGCCGCCCATCATGCCGCCAAGCCCACCCTGCTTCATCATCTGCTCGATGATCTCGGCAAGCGGGTTGCTGCCGCCACCAGCGCCTGCGGCTGCCTGCATCTGGTTCGTCGATTGCTTGAATAGGCCGCCCATCACCATCGAGGCGATCACCGGTAGCATCTGTTGCAGAACCTGCTGGCCGATGCCGGTTGCCTGCGCCGCTTGTGCTGCCACCGCGCGAGAAAGCTCCTTCGAGCCGAACAACTGGCCAAGAACGTCGTTGCCCTGGCTCACGCCCTGGGCCGAAAAGGCATTGCCCGCATTCTCGAAATATTTTGCGTGCTGGCCGCTCGCCATGGCGGACATGAAAGCCCCAAGCCCGTAGGGGTCGGCGGTATTGCGTTTCAACCCTTGCGAAAACGCCGGAAGCAGCGCCTCCACCGCCAGTTGCGCCTGTTGCTGCGAAAGGTTGAACTGCTTGGCCAGCAACTCCATGCCCTGGCCGTTCTGCGCCTGCGCCAGCATATCGAAAAGGGGAAGCATCGCCGTCTCCTCAAACCGTGTCTGTGGAGATTAGTGCATTTCCTGTCCCGATAGAAACCGAAATCGCTGCGCCCGCCGGCAGCGGTTCAATAAGCGTATTCCAGGAACGCCGGCTCGATCGAACCGTCCCAGCGCGTGTGATAGGCGTTGAGCATTTCCTCGGCGCTGGTCGTGCCGCGCGCGATCACTTCGTCCAGCGTGTGGAGGAAGCTGGTTTCGTCGTAGCCGTCGTGGTTCTTGCGCGCCCGGTTCTTCAACCCCATGCGCGAGATGGCGACCGTTTCGCGCGCCACGTCGCGCAGCGTCGTGTTGCGGAACGGCGTCGAAATGCCTTGCTCCGGCACGGCATCGCGCATCGCGTGTACTTCGGCATAGCTCCAGTCGGCGGTCAGCGCCTCGGCGGCGTCGAGCGCGGCCTCGTCGTAGAGCAGCCCGACCCAGAAGGCCGGCAGCGCGCAGATGCGCCGCCACGGCCCGCCATCGGCGCCCCGCATTTCCAGGAAGCGCTTCAACCGGACGTCGGGAAACAGCGTCGACAGATGATTTGCCCAGTCGCCGATCGTCGGCACGCCGTCTGGAAGTTCTTTGCGGGCCGCGCCCGCCATGAACTGCCGGAACGTCATATGCGTCATGTCGTGGTAGCGGCCTTCGCGGATGACGAAATACATCGGCACGTCGAGCGCCCATTCGACATAATCGGCGAAGCCGAATTCGGGCGAGAAGCAGAATTCCTTGAGGCCAGAGCGCTGGTTGTCGGTGTCGCGCCAGATGTCGCCGCGCCACGACAAAAGCCCATTGGGCCGCCCGTCGGTAAAGGGCGAATTGGCGAACAGCGCCGTCGAAAGCGGCTGCAGTTTCAGCGAAACCTGCATCTTGCGGCGCATGTCGGCCTCGCTCTCGAAGTCGAGGTTAACCTGGATGGTGCAGGTGCGGTACATCATGTCCAGGCCCTTGGTGCCGACCTTGGGCATGTAGCGGGTCATGATCTCGTAGCGCGACTTCGGCATGGTCGGCGTCTCGGCCAGCGTCCATTTGGGGCTGCCACCAAGGCCCAGAAAGCGGATGCCCAGCGGTTCGGCTATCTCGCGCACCTGCGCCAGATGCGCGTTGCCCTCGCGGCAGGTCTGGTGGATCGTTTCCACCGGCGCGCCGGAAAGCTCGAACTGCCCGCCCGGCTCCAGCGAGATGGCGCCCTGGCCGGTCGGCTCGACAAGGCCGATGATGCGCCCGGCATCCATGATCGGGTCCCAGCCAAGCTTTTGCTGCATTCCTTCCAGGATGGCGCGGATGCCGTTTTCGCCGCCATAGGGCACGGGGGCGTTGCCGTCGACATAGAACGGAAATTTCTCGTGCTCGGTGCCGATGCGCCACTGGTCGCGGGGCTTGTTGCCCTCGGCCAGATGCTGGACGAGTTCGTCCATGCCTTCGATGGGCCGGAAATCGGTCGTGTCGCGCGCCATGAATGTTCTCTCCAGGCGGCCGGAAAGCCGCCGGCGCTAGATGGACGAAATGTCAACGCTCGATCAAGCGAAATTTGCTGAGCATAGGTCAACAGGAATTGATCCAGGCCTTTTTCTTGTTCGGGAAAGCCGGGCGACTGCGCCGCTCACTGAAAATCGAAGGCCGACAGCCCCGTCACCATCTCGTCGAGGCCGAGCGGGCGCGTTACCGGCGGCTCGGCGCGCGACAGGCAGCCGATGCGTTCGCACAGCCGGCACGCTGGCCCGACTTGTGTTGCCGATGGCTGGCCGGCCTTGGCGGCGGTGCCGGGCGCGACACCGGGAAGGGCCGCCCCATAGATCACCTCGTCCTTGAAGCCGATGTCGCAGCCCATCAGCAAAGCGGTGCGGCGCGGCCTTTCGTTAAAGGAACCTTGCGGGCCTTCCAGCGTGCGCGCCACACAGAGAAACTGCGCGCCGTCCGGCATTTCCACCGCCTCGACGAATATCTGGCCGGGCTGGGTGAAAGCGGCATGCACCGGCAGTTTCGGGCAGCCGCCGCCGAAGCGGCTGTGCGGAAACCCTTGCGCACCGGCCCGGCGGAAGCGATTGCCGGCATTGTCCACCTCCAGCAGGAAGAACGGCACCGCGGCATTGCCTTGTCGCTGCAGCATGGTCAGCCGGTTCGCCGCCTGCTCGAAGGAAACGCCGAAGCGCGAGCGCAACACGTCGATGTCGTAGCGGGCGCGTTGCGCCGCCGCATGAAAAGGTTGATAGGGCATCATCAGCGCGTGCGCCGCATAGCGGCATAACTCGAAGCGGGCGAGCCGGCGCGCCTCGTCGGAAGAAAGTTTTAGCGCCTCGATCTGGGCCGCGACCGCAACCGTCATGCGCATCAGGCAGGCTTCCATCGCCACTTCGCGCAATTGGTCGAAGGGCGACAGCCGCTCCGAAAGGAACAGGCGCTGCGAGTGGCGGTCGTAACGGCGGCGCCAGTTGGGCATGGTCGCGACCGGCAGCACCTTGACGATGATGCCATGCTCGCGCTTCAGCCAGTTTTTCAGTGCACCGAACAGATCGTCGCCGGGGTCGAGCACCGTGCTGAAGGCTTCCGCCTCTTCCTCCAGCGCCGCAAAATGGTTGGGCCGGCGCTCGAAAACCTCATGCGTTTCATCGATCGGCAGCCGTGCGCCGGAAAGCGCGGTCGAGCGGCCCTCCTTCGCCAGCAAGGCATTGAGGTCGGACAGGCGCTCGGCCTGTTCGCGGTAGGCCCGGTAGAGTTTTATCACCGCCGCCGACGCATTGGGGGCGGCTTCGGCAATCTCGATCATCTCCTGGTCGCCCGGCAATTCGCCGGCCAGCAGCGGATCGGAAAACACCTCCCTCAGCGCGGCGACCGAGCCTCGCGCCTCGCCCTGCAATTCCTCCGGTTCGACATGGTAGACGGAGGCAAGCTTGAGGATGAGTTGCACCGTCAAAGGCCGCTGGTTGCGCTCGATGAGGTTCAGGTAGGAAGGCGAGATGCCAAGGCCCTCGGCCATCGCCGTCTGCGTCAGCTTGCGGGCCGTTCGGATGCGGCGAATGCGCGGTCCGGCGAAGATTTTCTGCTCGGCCATGAGCGATCCTTGACATCGATTTACAAACCGCCATCCACGAATGGCGGTTTTTTGCTTTTACAACCTTTACAAATTTACAAGGCAACGAAGTCAAACACAAGACAGGTTTTCTTGATTTTTTGTCCGAAAACATGGGTTTTCCTCGCCTATCTCGCACCGCAATGTAAATACAGTCACACACAAACGCGGCAGTGACTTGCTGGTGCGGTGCCCGAAAACCAAGCGATCAGCCTAGCAGGAGCCTTTCATGACCGATTTTTACAACCTCACCCCCTCCGCGCCGGAAGGCCGCTTCGACGGCATCGAGCGGCCCTATTCGCCGGAGGACGTGAAGCGGCTGCGCGGTTCGGTCCAGATCAGGCACACGCTGGCCGAGAACGGCGCAAACCGGCTGTGGAAGCTCATTCATGAAGAGGATTACGTCAACGCGCTCGGCGCGATGACGGGCAACCAGGCCATGCAGCAGATTCGCGCCGGGCTGAAGGCCATCTACGTTTCCGGCTGGCAGGTCGCCGCCGACGCCAATACGGCGGGCGCCATGTATCCCGACCAGTCGCTCTATCCGGCCAATGCCGCGCCGGAACACGTCAAGCGCATCAACCGCACGCTGCAGCGCGCCGACCAGATCGAGGTTTCGGAAGGCAAGGGCCTGTCGGTCGATACCTGGTTCGCGCCGATCGTTGCCGATGCGGAGGCCGGCTTCGGCGGTCCGCTCAACGCGTTCGAGATCATGAAGGCCTTCATCGAGGCGGGCGTCGCCGGCGTCCACTATGAAGACCAGCTTGCCTCGGAAAAGAAGTGCGGCCATCTCGGCGGCAAGGTGTTGATCCCGACGGCGGCGCACATCCGCAACCTGTCCGCGGCCCGGCTTGCCGCCGACGTGATGGGCACGCCGACGCTGGTGGTTGCCCGCACCGACGCTGAAGCGGCCAAGTTGCTCACCTCCGACATCGACGAACGCGACCAGCCCTTCGTCGACTACGAAGCCGGCCGCACCATGGAAGGCTTCTACCAGATACGCAACGGCATCGATGCCGGCATCGCGCGCGCCGTCTCCTATGCGCCCTATTGCGACATGATCTGGATGGAAACGTCGAGGCCGAACCTCGAAGAGGCCAAGAAGTTTGCCGAAGGCGTCCGCAAGCATCATCCGGGCAAGCTTCTGGCCTATAATTGCTCGCCTTCCTTCAACTGGAGGAAGAATCTGGACGATGCCACCATTGCCAAATTCCAGCGCGAACTGGGGGCTATGGGCTACAAGTTCCAGTTCATCACGCTGGCTGGGTTCCATCAGATCAACTACGGCATGTTCGAGCTTGCCCGTGGCTACAAGGATCGCCAGATGGCTGCCTATTCGGAGTTGCAGGATGCCGAGTTCGCCGCCGAGGCAAACGGCTATACCGCGACCAAGCATCAGCGCGAGGTCGGCACCGGCTATTTCGATGCCGTCTCGATGGCCATCACCGGCGGCAAGTCGTCGACCAACGCCATGCACGGCTCCACCGAGCAGGCGCAGTTCAAGTCGGCTACCGAGCAGGCGCAGTTCCGGCCGGCCGCCGAATAGGCAGCGCGGCGCACACCAATCAAAGGAGAAGCACCATGGTCTCTATCAGCCGCGTCAAGGAACGAACCGAAGAACAGGCTACATCGATGGGTGTCGACCAGCAGAGCGCCGTTCGCATGCTGGCTAACGATCTGCACAGGCTCAACCAGTCGGTGATGAAGGCCGTCGAGGCCGGCGTGTCGGTGGAACTGGTGCGCTCGGCGCGCCACCATGGCGGCGACGGTAACTGGGGCGACCTGTTGATCCCGGTGATCGTTACAAAAAGCACCGACTGAGCCAGTTCAGTCAAAATCGAAACTAAAGAATACCCGGGCGGTCGCTCGGGTATTCTTTATTTTAGAGCAGGCAAAATTGCCTGTTCGAACGCCCCAAAGGCGTGCTTTCCATGAGAAACCAGAATGCTGCCAGAATGCTGCTTGACAGGCGCCAGCGAACCGCGCCTTCTGTCGAAGGTACAACCTATCATTGAAAAATGCCGTGACAGGTTGCCGTTTGCAGGTCTATGCAATCACTCGGGTGGTGTGGAAAAGCATGAACCAGAACAACCTAGCCTCTGTCTTGGATTTCTCGCAAATTTTGATCGCTGCCAAATCTCCCGTCAACCGGGTGGTCCTGGCAAAGATCGCGGAGCGCGCGGGCCTCAAGCCGATGGTTGAGACACCTGACAGCGCAATCCGGGCGCTGCGATCGACCATTCCGGGCGTCGTCATTCTCGATGGGGGCGTCGACAACAAGGAGTGCGACGATCTGGTGCCGGCCATCGCCGCAGCAAGACGCATTTTTGGAAAAGCGTTGCCGGCGGTGATCCTGCTTTCCACCCATGCCGGCATGCCGGAATGCCCGACCCTGTCGGCGATCGTCGATGCGGTGGTTGCCAAGCCGGTGACGCCGGAAAAACTTCAGCCGGTGATCGAACGGATGGCGGCGCTGGCTCGCGCATAGGCTGCTTCCGACACAAGGCCAGAGCCCTATATCGGCGGTGGCGCACAGGCGGCCGGCCATGCAGCGACTATTGCACCAGCCACCATTGCCCTTGTCATCGCGACGATCGCGCAACATAGTTGTAGCGAATGTAAAGTTTCCAACCTGCATCGCAGTCTTGGACGGAAAGGGCCGGCGATGGACATTTCTATTGCGGCCGGCAAGCCGGAAGGCCGCTTTGACCACAAGCGCAACGCCGGCACGAAACTTTTGCCGGACTGGTTCGAGGACGTCGCGGTCAACCGCTCGGCGACCGAGCGCCGCGCTACGACGCTGACCACCCGCCGCACCGTCAAGAAGGAATATCAGGCCGCGTGGCTGGTCAAAGCGATTACCTGCATCGACCTGACCACGCTGGCCGGCGACGACACGGCCGGCCGGGTGCGCCGCCTGTGCGCCAAGGCGCGCCGACCGATCCGCGACGACATTTTGGCGGCGCTGGGCCTCGCTGACGCCAACATCACCACCGGCGCGATCTGCGTTTATCCGACCATGGTGCCGCATGCGGTGAAAGCACTTGAAGGCTCGGGTATTCCCGTCGCTTCCGTCGCCACCGGCTTTCCCGCCGGCTTGACGCCGCTGCCGCAACGTCTGGCGGAAATCCGTTATGCGGTGGGCGAAGGTGCCAGCGAAATCGACATCGTCATCACCCGCGAGCATGTGCTGACGCAGAACTGGGCAGCGCTTTATGACGAAATCGCCAGCATGCGCGAAGCCTGCGGCGAGGCGCACCTGAAAACCATCCTTGGAACAGGCGACCTCAACACGCTGCGCAATGTCTACTGCGCCGCCATGGTCGCGATGCAGGCGGGCGCGGATTTCATCAAGACATCGACCGGCAAGGAAGAGGTCAACGCGACGCTGCCGGTCGGCCTCGTCATGCTGCGCGCGCTGCGCGATTATGGCGAACTGTCGGGCCAGACCGTCGGCTTCAAACCCGCCGGCGGCATGAAAACCGCCAAGGACGCCCTGAACTGGCTGATCCTGATGAAGGAAGAGCTTGGCCTGCCCTGGCTGCAACCAAGCCTGTTCCGGCTCGGGGCCAGCTCGATGCTCGCCGATATCGAGCGCCAGCTCGAACATTACGTGACGGGCCGCTATGCGGCATCCTCGCGCCACGCGCTTGCCTGAGGCATCGATGGGACAAATCAAGGACATTCTTCGCACCATGGATTACGGCCCCGCCCCCGAGAGCAACACCGAGGTCCAGAAGTGGCTGGACGCTAAGCCCCAAGGCTTTGGCCATTTCATCGGCGGCAAATTCACAAGCGTCGAAGGCCGCGAAACCTTTCGCGTCATCAACCCGGCCAATGAGGTCGTACTCGGCACGGTCGCGCAGGGCACCGCCCAAGATGTCGATGCCGCCGTCAAGGCCGCGCGCACCGCTTTCGGCAAATGGTCGAAGCTGCCCGGTCATGAACGCGCCAAATACCTCTATGCGATTGCCCGCCACATCCAGAAGCGCGAACGCTTCTTCGCGGTGCTGGAAACGATGGACAATGGCAAGCCGATCCGCGAAAGCCGCGACATCGATATTCCGCTGGCTGCCCGCCATTTCTACCACCATGCCGGTTGGGCCGAGATGGTGGAAACCGAATTCGAGGGGTTTTCGCCGGTCGGCGTCTGCGGGCAGGTCATTCCGTGGAATTTCCCGCTGCTCATGCTGGCCTGGAAGATCGCGCCGGCACTTGCCGCCGGCAACACGGTGGTGCTGAAGCCGGCCGAACTGACGCCGCTGACCGCCATCGCCTTTGCGGAAGTCTGCCGCGAGGTCGGCCTGCCGGCCGGCGTCGTCAACATCGTTAACGGCGACGGCGCGACGGGTTCTGCCCTTTGCGGCCATGAAGGCGTCGACAAGATAGCCTTTACCGGCTCGACCGAGGTTGGCCGCATCATCCGCGAACAACTGGCCGGATCGGAAAAGAAACTGTCGCTGGAACTCGGCGGCAAGTCGCCCTTCCTGGTCTTCGAGGACGCCGACATCGACGGCGCGGTTGAAGGCGTCGTCGACGCCATCTGGTTCAACCAGGGCGAGGTCTGCTGCGCCGGTTCACGCATTCTGGTGCAGGAAGGCATCGCCGAACGGTTCTACGCAAAACTGCGCAAGCGCATGGAAACGCTGCGCGTCGGTGACCCGCTCGACAAGACCATGGATGTCGGCGCGCTCGTCTCGGCCAGCCAGTTGCAGCGCGTCACCGCGCTGGTGGAGCAAGGCAAGGCCGAAGGCGGCACGCTGTGGCAGGCGGCGGTCACGCTTCCTCCCAAGGGTAATTTCTTCGCGCCCGGCTTCTTTACCGAGGTCGAGCCGGCATCGACGGTATGCGAAGTCGAGATTTTCGGCCCGGTCGCCACCGCCACCACGTTCCGCACGCCCGACGAGGCGATCCAGCTTGCCAACAACACGCGCTACGGCCTCGCCGCCTCGGTCTGGTCGGAAAACATCAATCTCGCGCTCGACATGGCGGCGAGGATCAAGGCCGGTGTCGTCTGGATCAACTCGACCAACTTGCTCGATGCGGGCGCCGGCTTCGGCGGCTATCGCGAAAGCGGTTTCGGGCGCGAGGGCGGCCGCGAAGGCCTCACCGAATATCTGGTAGCGGATTGGGAAAAGCGGCTTCCGAAGGCCAAGGTAGAACAGGTGTTCAAGCCCTCGGCGGCTCCGGGCGGTGACGGCAGTGCGGCATCCGGCGCCATCGACCGCACAGCAAAGAACTATGTCGGCGGCAAACAGGCGCGGCCCGACGGCGGCACCAGCTACTCCGTCACAGGCAAGGGCGGAAAGATCATAGGACAGACCGGCATCGGCAGCCGCAAGGACATCCGCAACGCGGTGGAGGCAGCCGCCAAGGCCGGTTCGTGGAGCGGCGTGACCGCGCATAACCGGGCGCAGGTGCTCTATTATCTGGGCGAGAACCTTTCCGCCCGGCAGGCGGAATTCGAAGCGCTACTGGTGGAAAGCACCGGCGTGTCAGCAAAGGCAGCGGCTGACGAATTCGCGGTGACGGTACGCCGAATTTTCTACTACGCGGCGCAGTCCGACAAATATGACGGCGCGGTGCATTCCACCAAGTCGCGCCATGTGACGCTGGCGATGAATGAGCCATGGGGGGTGATGGGCATCGTCTGCCCGGACGAGCAGCCGCTTTTGTCCTTCGTCTCGCTGGTGCTGCCGACTATTTCCATGGGCAACCGCGTCGTCGCCATTCCGTCGGCACGGCACCCGCTGCTTGCCGCCAATTTCTATCAAGTGCTCGACACCTCCGACGTGCCGGCGGGCGTCGTCAACATCGTCACCGGCGAGCGGGATGTGCTGGCAAAAACGCTGGCCGAGCACGACGAGGTCGCAGCACTTTGGTATGTCGGCTCGAAGGAGGGCAGCGCCATGGTGGAGAAAGCATCCAGCGGAAATCTCAAGGTGACATGGGTCAACCATGGCCGTCAGCGCGACTGGATGGACACGCGACAGGGCCAAGGCAAGGACTATCTGCGCCGGGCAAATCAGGTGAAAAACATCTGGGTGCCCTACGGCGAATAGGGCGTTTGCGCAACTTTGTCTGGATGACCAGCAGTCGGGGGCGTACGCTGCGAAGAAAGGAAAATTCGGTGGCAGGTACAGGCGACGGCGCGGAAAAGGAAACCAATGCGGCTTTTGCCGGCGAGATAGGCATTCTCGCGCGGCGCAGGATTGAAGCCGGCATCATCGCGCCGATCTACGAGGAAATGCGCGCCCGTATCTGCGAGGAAATGGCGCAATCCATCCTGGATCAGGCTATCCGCAAGGCGGCCATAGCTGCCGGCAAAAGCTTTGCCGACAAGACGCCGGGCGGCACCAACCTGCGGACCTTTCAGGAATTGCAGGCATTGTGGACGCAGGACGACGCGCTGGTTATCGAAATCGTGAAGGCGACGGATACCGAGTTCGATTACAACGTCCTTCGCTGCCGCTATCCGGAAACCTATCGCGAAATGGGGCTGGGCCATATCGGGCATCTGTTGTCCTGCAACCGCGACGGCGTCTTCTGCGCCGGCTACAATCCGAACATCAAGCTGGAACGCACGCAAACGCTGATGGAAGGCGCCAGCCACTGCAACTTCCGCTACCGGCTCGAAAAAGAAGCGGGGGCCGAGGTGGGAAGCTGAAGGCGTTCCCTCCAACAGGGTGGCGCTACCTCGAAAAATTATATCCACACCCTTTTTCCTCCCCGCATAATCGCCGGCAGTTTCTCCCATGGGAACGCCGGTCGCGACGGTGATTGTGTGGGGAGGAACCGGCTTCCGCCTTCGCGGCTAACGTGGCTGTGAGGACGGACCTGGAAAGTTCGCATGGATGGCGGCTTCATCAAAGGTCGGCCTGCCCTTCGGGGTTGCCGGCTCAATTCAGCGTTCAGCGCTGGGCCGTCGTCTGGAAAGGCACTTTTGCCGTTCCCGGCTACGGGCGATCCCGGCGGACGATTCGGAGACAAAGCCGGACGGGCGGCCGCAAGGGCGCATATCTAACTAAAACGAGCGTCCGTGCGGCCGCCCGTTTTTCCGACCTCTTGGACAAGAGGTCTGCTCTTTGAAATGGCCAGACTGCGAATGCAGGGCGTGGCAACGAAGAAGCACGGGTCTCGGTGGCGGGGCCTTCAGGCCCGCGCTTCGCGGATCGACGCCTCCAGAATATCCAGCGCTTCGGTCATTACGCTGTCCTGGATGGTGATTGGGGCCAGGAAGCGGATGACATTGCCATAGACACCGCAGGTGAGCAGGATCAGGCCCTTTTCCAGCGCCTTCAGCCGGACCGCATTGGCGAATTCGGCCGAGGGCAATCCCTTTTTCACGTCGTTGAACTCGACCGCGTTCATGAAGCCGAGGCCGCGAATATCGACGATCTCGGGCACGTCCGCCCGCAGCGAATCCAGCCGCTGTTTCAACCGGTTGCCTAGCATGTTGGCGCGGTCGCACAGCTTTTCCTCCTCGATCACGTCGAGCACGGCATGCGCCGCCGCCACGCCCAGCGGATTGCCGGCATAGGTGCCGCCGAGGCCGCCCGGTCCCGGCGCGTCCATCAGTTCGGCGCGGCCGGTCACCGCCGAAAGCGGAAAACCGCCGGCCAGGCTCTTGGCCATGGTGGTGATGTCGGCGGCGACATCGTGGTGCTCCATGGCGAACATCTTGCCGGTGCGGGCAAAGCCGGTCTGCACCTCGTCGGCGATGAGCAGGATGCCGTGCTGGTCGCAGATTTTGCGCAGCGCCGAGATGAACTCGCGCGGCGCTTCGTAGAAGCCGCCTTCGCCCTGTACCGGCTCGATGATGATGGCGGCGACGCGGCCCGGATCGACGTCGGCCTTGAACAGCTTGTCCAGCGCCGCCAGCGAATCGGCCACCGTCACGCCGTGCAGCGGCACCGGGAACGGCGCGTGGAACACGTCGCCCGGCATGGCGCCGAAGCCGACCTTGTAGGGCACGACCTTGCCGGTCAGCGCCATGCCCATGAAGGTGCGGCCATGGAAGCCGCCGGCAAAGGCGATGACGGCCGAACGGCCGGTGGCGGCGCGCGCGATTTTGATGGCGTTTTCCACCGCTTCCGCGCCCGTGGTGACGAAGATCGTCTTCTTCTCGAACTTGCCGGGCAACATGGCGTTCAGCCGTTCGGCCAAATGCACATAGTTTTCGTAGGGAACGACTTGGTGGCAGGTGTGGGTAAAGCGGTCGAGCTGCGCCTTGACCGCCGCGATCACCTTCGGATGGCGGTGGCCGGTATTGACGACCGCGATGCCGGAGGAAAAGTCGATGTAGCGGTTGCCTTCGACATCCCAGATTTCCGAATTTTCGGCGCGGTCGGCGTAGATTTGCGTGGTCATGCCGACGCCGCGCGAAATCGACTGGTTCTTGCGTTCGGATATGGCGGCGTTTTTCATCTTTACCTCTTCGGGCGAAAATTGTCTGGACGGGCAGTGTGCTCATCCCCTTGTCGGCTTATTCCGGCATTTGCTCAAGCCCTCACCGCAACCGAGCGATTGGGCCTGCGCGGGGCGCTGTCGAGCAATCAGGCGTCGCGCACGAAGCCTGCGCTGGCGGTCAAAAGGTTGCGCGTGTAGGCCTTGGTCACGCGGTGTTCGGCAAGGGCTGCGGCCTCGAGGTTTTCGACGCCTTCGCCGTTCTGCATCACCATCAGGCGGTCGCACATATGGGTGACGATGGCGAGGTCGTGGCTGACCATCAGGAAAGTCAGGCCGCGCGCGCGGCGCACCTCTTCGAGCAGGTTCAGCACTTCCGCCTGCACCGAGGCGTCCAGCGCCGAGGTCGGCTCGTCGAGCAGCAGGATCGACGGCTCGAGGATCAGCGCGCGGGCGATTGCCACGCGTTGGCGCTGGCCGCCGGAAAGCTGGTGCGAATAGCGGAAGCGGAAGCCGGAGCCCAAGCCGACTTCATCCAGCGCTCGGCTGATACGCTTTTCGCCGTCGGCAATGCCGTGGATGGCAAGCGGCTCCTGCAACAGCCGGTCGATGGTCTGGCGCGGATGCAGCGAGCCGTAGGGGTCCTGAAAGACCATCTGCACCTTGCGGTAAAATTCCTTGTCGCGCCGCTTGCCTAGCTTCTTGCCGTCGACGGTGATGGTGCCGGAAGCGACTGGCGCCAGCCCTGCGATAGCCCGCAGCAAGGTCGATTTGCCGGAACCGGATTCGCCGACCAGCCCGAAGGATTCGCCCGCCTTCACCTCTAGGCTCACGCCCCTGAGTGCGCGAAAGCGGTCATAGACCACTTCCAGATCGTGGACGGCGAGGGCCGGGGTCATTCCGCCCACTCCGGCTTGCGCTCCAGCACCGGCAGCGGGTGGCGGTCGTCGCCGATCTTGGGCATGCAGTTGAGCAGGCCGCGCGTATAGGGGTGCTGGGCGTTGGAGAGTTCCGAAGCTTTCAACTGCTCCACCACCTTGCCCGCATACATGACGATGACGCGGTCGCAGAAGGAGGAGACGAGCCGCAAATCGTGCGAGATGAAGATTAGCCCCATGCCGCGTTCGCTGACCAGCTTGTCGAGGATGCCGAGCACGTCGAGCTGTACGGTGACGTCGAGCGCCGAGGTCGGCTCGTCGGCAATCATCATTTCCGGTCCGGCGACCAGCATCATCGCGATCATGGCGCGCTGGCCCATGCCGCCTGAAACCTCGTGCGGATGCAGGTCGAAGACACGGCCAGGCTCGCGGATCTGCACCGCTTCCAGCATGGCCAGCGCGCGATCGCGCGCCTCGGCCTTGCCCACCTTTTCATGCGTGCGCAGCGTCTCGACGATCTGGCGGCCAATAGTCATGACCGGATCGAGCGAATATTTCGGGTCCTGCAGGATCATGGCGATGCGCTTGCCGCGCAGCGCACGGCGTTCGGCATTGGTGGCGGCAAGCAGGTCGATGCCGTCGAAGGCGAGTTTTTTGGCGCTGACGATGGCCTGCGGTGGCGTCAGTTGCATGATCGCCCGGCCGGTCTGGGATTTTCCGGAGCCGGATTCGCCGACGATGCCAAGCCGCTCGCGGCCGAGCGAGAAGGAAACGCCGCGCACCGCCTCAACGGCGCCCGTGCGCGTTGGAAAAGTGACGCGCAGATCGTCGACTTCGAGCAGCGTGTCGCTCATTGGTCACCACTGCGGGGATCAAGCGCGTCGCGCAAGCCGTCGCCGAGCAGGTTGAAGCCGAGGCTGACGATGAGGATGGCGAAGCCCGGCGCGCCGGCGACCCACCATTGGTCGAGCACGAAGCGGCGGCCCGACGCGATCATCGCGCCCCATTCCGGCAGCGGCGGCTGCGCGCCGAGGCCAAGGAAGCCGAGGCCGGCGGCGGTCAGGATGATACCGGCCATGTCGAGCGTCACCCGCACGATCAGCGAGGAAATGCACAGCGGCATGATGTGGCGCAAGACGATGCGGAACGGCGACGCGCCCATCAATTGCACTGCCTTGATGTAGTCGGAGTTACGCACCGTCAGCGTTTCGGCGCGCGCGATGCGGGCATAGGGCGGCCATGAGGTGATGGCGATGGCTAGAACCGCGTTTTCGATGCCGGGCCCGAGGGCCGCGACGAAGGCCAGCGCCAGGATCAGTTTTGGAAAGGCGAGGAAAATGTCGGTGATGCGCATCAGTATCGTGTCGAGCCAGCCGCCGGCATAGCCAGCGACCGTGCCGACCAAAAGGCCGATAGGGGCAGCGATGATGGCGACGAGCACCACGACATAAAGCGTCCAGCGCGAGCCGTAGAGAATGCGCGAATAGATGTCGCGGCCAAGATCGTCGGTGCCGAACCAGTGGTCGGCGCCGGGCGGCAGCAGGCGCGCGCCGGCGAGATCGCCGATGGTGGCGGAGTAGGGCGCCAGCACATCGGCCAGGGCGGCGCCCAGGATCAGCGCGAGGATGATGAAAAGGCCGAGCAGCGCCAGCCGGTTGGCCGAAAAGCGCAGCCATGCCACATAGGCACGCCCGAGCCGCGCCTGCATGCGCGATGCGGGGCGTTCCGACAAGAGCCAGTCGCGGCGGGACAAAAGGGCGGCTTCGGAAGCGCTCATGCGTGCGCCTCAGTGGGGTTGAGGGGGGCTGTCCAGAGGCGATATCGGGCCATCGTCATTGCGCCTTCGTCCTTGGGTCGAGCACCTGGTAGAGCAGGTCCGAGAAAAGATTGATGGCGATGAAGACGGAACCGATGACGATCGTGCCGCCGAGCACGGCGTTCATGTCGGCATTTTGCAGCGAATTGGTGATGTAGAGGCCGATCCCCGGCCAGGAAAACACCGTCTCGGTCAGCACCGAGCCTTCCAGCAATCCCGCATAGGAAAGCGCGATGACGGTGATCAGCGGCACGGCGGCGTTGCGCAGCGCATGCGCCCAGATGATGCGCGTTTCCGACAATCCCTTGGCGCGGGCCGCGACGATATATTCCTGCGCCAGTTCGTTCAGCATGAAGGACCGCGTCATGCGGCTGATATAGGCCAGCGAGAAATAGCCGAGCAGCAGCGCCGGCAAGATGATGTGGCGGAAGGCGTCGCCAAACACGTCCCACTGGCCCTGCCATGCCGCGTCCAGCAGGTAGAAACCAGTGATCGGCGTGAAGGTGTATTGGTAGACGATGTCGAGGCGGCCGGGAAAGGCCACCCATTGCAGCTTGGCGTAAAACAGCACCAGGCCCAGAAGGCCAAGCCAGAAGATCGGCACCGAATAGCCGATTAGGCCGATGACGCGCACGATCTGGTCGATGAGGCTGCCGCGCTTGACGGCGGCCAGCACGCCGAGCGGAACCCCGAGCAGCGTGCCGATCAGCGTACCGACGGTCGCCAACTCGATGGTGGCGGGAAACACCCGGCGGATGTCTTCCATGACCGGATGGGTGGTCAGGACCGAAATGCCGAAATCCCCGTTCAGGGCGCTCTTCACATAGATGTAGAATTGCTCGATTAGCGGCAGGTCGAGACCCATTTCCCGCCGCGTCCGCTCGATGACATTGGCGTTGGCGCGGTCGCCCAGCACCGCCAGCACCGGGTCGATCGGAATGATCCGTCCGATGAAGAAGGTTACCGCCAGAAGGCCGAGATAGGTCGTTACCGCAATCAGCAGGAAACGCCCGATCGCCGATGCAATCGCCAGGCTGCGGGCGGCGCCACCGGGCGCCGCCGTCTCGGAATCAACCGCGCTCACGCGCCGCTCTCCGAACGATCATTCCTTCGAGATCGGCCCAACGAAGTTGGTGTCGAAGCTCGGGCCAAGCTTGAAGCCCTTGAGATTGTTGCGAGTAGCGGCCACCTCGGTCTGCTGGTAGATGATGACGAAGGGGCTGGTGTCGAGAACCTTCTGTTGCAGGTCCTTGTACATGTCGGCGCGCTTGGCCGAGTCCTTTTCCAGCAGGGCGGCTTCGGTCTGCTTGCTCAGTTCGGGAATGTCCCAGGCATTGCGCCATGCGAGTGTCGCCACCTTGCCGGTGTCGGCATTGTCGGGATTTGAGGCGAAGGTCTGGGCGTTGGAATTCGGGTCGAAATAATCCTGCCCCCACTGGCCGATATAGATGTCGTGGTTGCGGGCGCGGTACTTGGTCAGCGTCTGCTTGCCGTCTCCCGGAATGATCTCGATCTTGATGCCCGCCTGTCCGGCCGTCTGCTGGATGGATTCGGCGATGCCGGTTACCGGCTGGCTGCTGCGCACGTCCATGGTGACGGAAAACCCGTCCTTGAGGCCGGCTTTTTCCAGCAGTTCCTTGGCCTTGGCGACGTCGAGCTTGAAGGGGTTCTCGTCCAGTTCGCCAAGCACGCCCTTGGGCAGGAAGGTCTGGTGGATTTCGCCGATGCCCTTGATCAGCGTCGAGCCGATGGCTTCGTAGTTGACCAGGTACTTGAAGGCCTGGCGCACTTCCGGCTTGGCCAGCGTCTCGTTCTTCTGGTTGAGGCTGATGTAATAGACCGTGCCTTTCGGCGCGCTGGTGGTGACGATCTCGCTGTTCTTGGTGACCGCCTCGAGATCGTTCGGCTCGAGGTTGCGGGCGACATCGATGTCGCCGGCTTCCAGTGCCAGCCGCTGGCCGGAACTTTCCTTCATGTGGCGATAGATGACGCGGGCGAGCTTGGCCTTTTCGCCGTAATAATTGTCGTTGCGGTCCATGACGACGGCTTCGTTGGCGCGCCATTCGCGCAGCGTGAAGACACCCGAGCCGGCAGAATGGGTTTTCAGCCATTCATTGCCGAAGTCATTGTCGTATTTGTAGTCGTCGCTCGGCGTCATCGTCTTGAGATGCTCGGACATCAGCTTCTTGTCGACCACGGAACCGACCGTCGCCGACAGGCAGTTGAGCACGAAGCTTGGCGCATAGGACTTGTCGACGGTGAAGACAAAGGTTGTGTCGTCGGTGGCCTTGGCCTTTTCCGCGACGTTGTCGGCGGTCAGCCCGAACTGAGTGAGGATGAAGGCCGGGCTCTTGTCGAGCTTGACGACGCGCTCGAACGACCAGGCCACGTCGGCGGCGGTCAAAGGGTTGCCGGAAGCGAATTTCAGGCCGGGCCGCAGCTTGAACGTGTAGGTCAGGCCGTCGTCGGAAATGCTCCAGCTTTCGGCCAGGTCGCCCTTGACCTTGGAGGTGTCGCTGAGGTCGAGGCGCACCAGGAGGTCATAGGTGTTGCCGGTCACCTCCGCCGTGGAAAGCTCGAACGCTTCCGCCGGATCCATCGAGATGATGTCGTCGATGGCAAAGCCTTCGACCAACGTGTCGGCCGGGGTCGCGGCATAGGTGACAATCGGGACACCGGCAACCAGAAGCGCGGATAGGGCGACACCGGCGAGCCAGAAGCGCGGGCGCAAGGCGATCTTTTCCATCATCATTTCAGACGTTCCCTGTGGTTGTTGTTGTTTTTGCCGGCATCAGGACGAGCCGGTTTATCCTAACCATAGCGGCAGGTTTCAGGCCCCGCAACGGGGTATGAAGCGGTTTGCGGCAGCCTCTGCCATGGCATCGGCCAGCGTCATATTCCATTGCGTCCGGCAATAAGCCCGAAAATCGAAGCAGGGCAGGCCGGGGCAGACTTCGAATTCGATCAGGTGGACGGTGTCGTCGGGCTCGACGCGGAAATCGAGGGAAAAGACGTCGCGCAGGCCAAGCGTCCGCATCAGCGTTTCGGCGATGCCGCGGATTTCGGCGTCCGCCGCCGGTTGGCTGGCTGCCACGGCCAAAAGTTCGGGTTCGGCGTATTTGCCGTCCATCTTCGCCTGTTCGCCGGTTGCGCCATAGAGGGCAAGACTGTCTTCCATGGTCTGGAAGTCGGCCCCGGAATCGACGAAAGCGACGCCCAGCGCTTCCGCGCCGGTCTGCGGCGTCAAGCCGAGAAAGCTGGCGCGCACATTGCGCCCAGCGACATAGGGTTGCACGATGGTGTCGTCGCGGTAGAGGGCAAAGATGCGGCGGCTGATTTCCAGCGCGTGGGCGAGGTTTTCGCAGCGCGAATCCGGCCAGATACCGATCTTGGCGCCGAGCCGGTTCGGCTTGACGAACCAGCCATCGGGCGAGGCGGGCGGCTCCACCAGCCATTTCCCGCCACGGGCAAGCCCGCCGCGCGGGACCGGCAGGCCAAGCGCGCCGAGCACAGCACCTGAGCGGAACTTGTCCTGGCACAGTGCAAACAGGGAATCGTCGCTGCCGATGGTTCGCAAGCCGTTCAGCCGGGCCAGCGCCGGGGCCGCGCCGCCACGAAAATAGGCGATGCCGTCGGTCAGCGTCCACACCAGTGTTGCTTGAGGGTCGAAGCCGGCGAGCGCCTTTGCGGCATCGTCCAGTTCAACCGGTACGAAAGTCACTCCGCGTTCCCGGCAGGCTGCCGCCAGTACATCGAATTCGGGAAAAAGATCGCTCGACTGCGCCAGATAGGAGGAAATCTCGGCGGCACGCTCGGCTGCGTGACCGTCGGCGAGCAGCCGGTCGAAACAGGCGCGTTCCGGTTCATAGACCAGCGCCAGATGCGGTTTCACGGATGCCATCATGCGGCCTTGAACGCGCTGTTCCAGGCGCTTGCAGCAGTGCGGGCGCGGTCTGCCACCTCGTCCACGCTCATGCCCGGCTTGAACAGGCTGGAACCGAGGCCGAACACCGACACGCCGGCCGCCTTGTAACCGGCGAAATCCTTGTCGGAAACGCCGCCGACGGCCCCGACCAGCGTGTCGGCAGGCAGCACGGCGCGCATGGCCGCGATGCCAGACGCGCCAAGCACGCTGGCGGGAAAGAATTTCAGCGCCGACGCGCCGAGGCGGATCGCCTGAAAAGCTTCCGTGGGAGAAAAAACGCCGGGCATCGTCACCATGCCATGCGTCGCGGCCCGGCACATCACGTCGGCATCGATATTGGGGCTGACCAACAGGCGGCCGCCGGCATGGTGGAGGGCGTCGACATCGGCAGCGGTCAGCACTGTACCGGCGCCGATCAGCGCCGTTTCAGGCAGCGCCTCGACGAGTTTGGCAATTGAGGAAAAAGGGTCCGGCGAATTGAGCGGCACCTCGATCGCCTCGATGCCGGCCTCGAAGATCGCCTGGCCCATGGCCACGGCTTCGTCAGGCTTCAGCCCGCGCAGGATCGCGACAAGGCCGCGTCGAAGCTTTGGAAAGGGAGCGGTCTGGGTCATGCGGGCGTTTCCTGAACCATGCCATTGTGGCGGGCGGCGGCAAACAGGCCGATCCGCACGGCGTTTTCAGCATCGACCTGCCGGACCGCCAGCCCGGCGAGGTCGAAAGCGGCGAGATAGAGTGCGCCGAGCGCTCCCGAGGCAACCAGCGTGATCGGCCCCTGCACTGCTCCATAGCGGCGCTTGGCCGAAGCGATTTCGCCGCCGATCAAAAGACCCGACAGGCGCGCCGCCGCATCGCCGGGCTCCAGACCCTGCAACAGGCTGGCGGCACGGATCGCAAACAGGCTGGCCGTGACGTCGCCACCCTCGGCCAGGGCTGCCCCGCAGGAACGCGGGAAGACTTCATTTGTGGGGCTGACCGGGGCCGCGCTTTCTCCCAGCGAATGGCGCAGGATCGAATGCGTGGCCAGCAGCGAGAACAATTCGCCGGTCGGCCAGGTGCCGAAGCCGATGACCGCGCCGTCCTCGACCTCGACCCATTTCGAATGGGTGCCGGGCATGCAGGCGAGATGCCGGCCCTTTGGAGGCAGACCGGCGCCGGCAAGCTGCGTCTCCTCGCCGCGCATCACGTCGGGCGCGTCGGCCAGCCGCTGGGCAAGGCCCGGTACGATGCGAATGTCCCGCGCTTGGCCCGGCAAGCGCACGGCCCCCTTCAGGATGGCATCGATCGGCGCCGGCGTATCGACATAGGGCGCTTCGATCCAGCCCTGCCGCGAACCGGCCATGCCGCAGACGATGACCGGCAGCGTTGCCGGTGCCGCCATGGCGGTGAGATGGCCTTCGAGAACGGTGTAGAAACCGGTTGCCTTTGCCGTGATCAGCCCGTCATCGCCGCGCCGCTCGGCCAGAACGTTGCCGGAAGCATCGAGCAGCCATAGCCGCAGTCGGGTGGTGCCCCAGTCGACGGCGGCGATCGCCGGCCGGTTCGTCACAGCATGCCTCCATCGACGATAAGGGTCTGTGCCGTCAGCATGGACGAGGCGTTGGAGGCGAGGAAGAGACACGGCCCGACCATGTCTTCGGCCACCATCATCTTCGGGATCGCCTGGCGGGAAATGTGCCGGTCGAGGCTTTCTTGCGTAACCCACAGGTCGCGCTGGCGCTCGGTGACGACCCATCCCGGCGCGATGGCGTTGACCCGGATTCCATCCTTGCCGTAGCGGCCGGCAAGCCCTTTGGTCAGGCCGACAATGCCAGCTTTCGCCGTGGTGTAGGCGGGCATGTCGCCCAGATTGAGCATGTAGGAGGTCGAGGTGAAATTGACGATCGACCCGTGGCCGGCTTTCTTCATGCCGCCCACGACCGCTTGTGCGGTGAAGAAATGCGGCCGCAAATTGATCGCGTGGTTGGCGTCCCAGGCTTCCGGCGTCAGGTCTTCGGCCGCGTGGCGGTCGTCGCGCGCCGCGTTGTTGACCAGCACCGTCACCGGTCCATGCGCGGCCACTGCCTGTTGAACCGCCGCGCGCAAGGCGGCGACATCGCGCAGATCGGCCGTGATGGGCAGCGGCCGGCTGCCGGTTGCCGCGGCAATCTCGTCGCATAATGCCAGGCTCTGCTGCTCGGCAATGTCGATGAAGGCGACCTTCGCGCCCTGGCGGACAAAGCCTTCCGTCAGTTTCGCGCCGATGCCGGACCCGCCGCCTGTAATCAGCACGGAAGCGCCTTCAAGGTCGGTGAAACGTGCCGATGGCATCATGCTTGTGTCTCTCATTTCGCGCGGCGCATCCTAGCGGCGGCCATGGTGCGGGCAAGCGCGAAAACACCGATCAGGCGACTTTGTCGCGCGCGATGCTGTGGCTACGGTTACCCGGAAATCACACTTTGCGAGGCCTTCAAACGGCCTTGGCGCGATTCTTGTCATGATAGGCGTTGCGCAGATAAGCGAGCGTCGCGTTCGCGTCCACCGGCTTGCCGAACAGGAAACCCTGCCCGCCGGCGCAGCCGAACTGAATGAGCCGTTCGGCCTGCTCCTCGTGCTCGATCCCTTCGGCCACGACATCCATGCCCAGCCCGTCGCACATCGCCAGGATGGCGCGGATTATATGCTCCGAGGGCCGGTCTTCGAGGATGGACGACACGAAGGCCCGGTCGATCTTCAGCTTGTCGAAGTGGAATTCGCGCAAGCGCCCAAGCGACGACTGGCCGGTTCCGAAATCGTCGAGCGACACGCGGATTCCGACGCGGCGCAAATCGTCCATGATCTTCTCCGCCGATGCCGGGTCGTTCATCAGGCCCGATTCGGTGATCTCGACCTCCAGTCGGCGCGGATCGAACCCGCTCCGGTCGAGGATGGACAGGATATGCAGGCCGGTGTTCTGGTCGACCAGTTGCGACGGCGACAGGTTGAAGGACAGGAACAGTTCCTTTGGCCAGTTGCGCGCCGATTCCGTCGCCTTGCGCAGCAGTAACTGCGACATCGGCCCGATGATGCCCCGCTCTTCGGCGATCGGAATGAACACGACCGGAGAAACCTGGCCGAGGTCGCGGTCGGTCCAGCGCGCCAGTGTTTCGAAACCCATGGTTCGCCGGCTCTTGAGGTCGACGATAGGCTGGAAATACGGCTCGACCTCGCCCGCCGATACCGCCCGGCGCAGCGCCTGTTCGATACGGGTGACGCGCTTGGCCGCTTCCTCCATTTCGTGGGTATAGACGAACACCTGGCTGCGTCCCGACCGCTTGGCGTGATAGAGCGCGGTTTCGGCCTTATTGAGCAGGATTTCCGTCGTCTCGTCGCCGGAATAGAACAGCGAGCAGCCGGCCGAGGCCGACAGCCGCGCGGTGCGTTCGCCGACATCGTAGGGCGCCGACAGGATCTCGATCAGCATGCGCGCCTTCGCGGTCGCGGCCTCTTCGCTGAAGACGAGCGGATAAAGAAAGGCGAATTCGTCAGCGCCTATCCTGCATACGGTCGAATTGGCATCCATCGATGCGCTGAGCCGCATGGCCACCTGGGCAAGGATGTCGTCCCCCGCCTTTTGGCCGAACAGGTCGTTGATCGGCTTGAATCCGTCGAGGTCGATGATGCCGACGGCAAACGGCGCCGGATCCTCGGCCCGCTCGCCGATCAGCCGTTCGACCTTGTCGACAAATCGGCGCTGATTGCCAAGCCCGGTAAGGGCATCGGTAAACGCCAGGTCTGTGCCCGCCCTGGTCGTTTCCCCGGTGCCAAACGATGTTTGCATCGGTCTTCCTGTGTTTTTTAAATCATTCGATCCGGAAATTGGCAGAAAACCATTTAGGAAACGTATCGGTGGCTGCTCATTTGTCTGAAATAACGCGATAAAGCTCCAGTGGCTTGCCGGGTGTCCCCGAGACGGGCTCCAGCCACTCGGGCACGGTGCCGCGCAGCATCTGGGCAAGAAGCCCGTTCGGGGCGCCATCGACGAGAAGCTGGTTCTCGGCGTTTTGCGGGCAAATGGCGACAAGGCCGACATGGTTGGCATCGACCAGCGCCCTGGCTTCGGCCGGTGTTCCCATGAGCGCGTTGAGCGCGATGAGATTGCCTTTTCCGTTGCGGTGGTAGGGGCCGGCCAAGGCGCGATGGCGCGAATAGAACAGGATCGGCGAGCCGAGGTTGGACGTCGCCAGCACGGTGGTATCGGGCTGGGCGGCAAGCGGCAGGAAGTCTTTTGCGACATCGCAGTCTGCCGTCGCGCCTTTGCCCGCTTGCGCCGCCTTTTCGTCAAACGCGGTGGCCGCCGCTGCCGCCATGCCCGCCCACACCGCGTTCAGCGATACGAGCCACACCGCGATCATCTTGAGCGAAACAATTTTGGTGGGCGTGGTCTGGGCCCGCTCGCGCCAGACGGCGATCCAGGCCGCAAGCGGCAGGGTGGCGAAAGCGATGGAAAACGTCGAACCGCGGACCTGCCAGATGCTGGCGACGAACGCGGCGGCCAGAACGGCCGCCACCACGCAGTCGGCCCTGCGCCAAGCCCGCTGGCGCAGGCTGAGCGCCATCAAGGCAAGTGCTATCGCAGGCGTGATATAGCGCCCGACCACGGAAGGATCTTTGTGCGCGATGAGTTCGAACAGCGACTGGGCCTCGGAAATGTGGTCCAGCCAGTATTCGTGCAGGCGGGGATCAAGCCCCGCATAGGGGGCCGCGAGACATTCGGGAAACCAGTGCAGGACCACGAAGACCAGCCCGGCCCCAAGTGCTGCCGTTGCTGCCAGTCTTCGTTGGAAACTGCCGCGCAGGAGTTCGCTCGACGCCACGGCGGCAAGGCCTCCCCCGGCAATGGCTGCGACGGCAAACTGGGTCATCGAGAAGGCGTCGCATCGGGCCTGACCCCATTCGGAGGCCGGAATGGTTGCTGCGAATACCAGCGCCGAGATGCCTGCAAAGCCGAGGCCGTAATCCCTGGCGACGGCTCTTTCTTCGTCCGCACCGAAGACGAATAGGCCCGCCGCGCACAACCCGATGGCCGCGACATAGGGGGCGGTTTCCATCCCGACTGCAAGCGTCAGGCCCGCACAGACGCCCGAAAGCAGGGCCGCGCCCTTGCGCGTTGGCGCCGCCAGCAGGAAGGACACGCTGGCCAGCGTCAATGTGAGCTGGATGTTATGATGATCGAGCGAACCCGGCGAAAAAATGCCGAGGAAATGCAGTGCCGCCGCCCCTGTTACGACAGCGGGCAGGACAGCGCCTTCTCCTGCGAAACGGCGTGCCGAGCGGGCGATGAAGAACACGCTGAGGCAGAATGTGAGGGCCGGCCACGCAATTCTGGCGGTGGTTTCGGCTGCTGCCATGCTACCGGTCAAGGCGGATACGGCCAGGACGATGGCGGCGATGGGCGCGTCGACCAGCCGCGACCAGTGCATGATGAAGCCGCCTTCAGGCCCCATCCTGTATTGATGCAGGTCGAACCAGCCTTGCCCGGCCAGCCAGTCGCGAACCTCGACCAGCCTGAACAGGCTGTCATTGTCGCTGGCGCTGCTCAATGTCTTGAAGCCGCCGACCGCCTCGACGGCAAGCGCGACCAGCATGGCCAGCACGGCAAAGCCAAAATCTTGCCGCCAGCCCGTTTGCGGAAGCTTCGAAGCCATTACGGCACTGGTGGAGGACATGGGAACAGACCCTGGGACCGAACTGAAGGCGGATAGTATGCGGACCGGCTTCAATAAAGCGTAAAGCCGTCCTGACCCTGCGCACCTGTTCGCCAGCGACGGCGTCCGGGGAAATAGCCGGAGACCGGCTCATGGCATCGAGGATATGGCTCGAGACAGGAAATCGTAGAATCGCGACTTCTCGATCCCGAAAAACCCTCGCCGCCGGTTTCGCGGTGCGGCAGAAGAAGCCCCTTACGATCGCGCTCTATAGCCCAAGATAGGCGCGGCGCACTTCCGGGTCGTTGATGAGGGCCTTGGCCTCGCCATGGTGGACGATGTGCCCGGCTTCCATGACATAGCCGCGGTCGGCGCCCGATAGCGGAACGTTGCCTCCATCGAGCCAATCGCCGAAATCTGTGATCGTGTTAGCCATTTGCCTCTCCCGGTAGTAGCGCCTTAGTAGCTTAACCGAAGAGGCTTTTCGCCGTAAGCCTCGCAGCAGTGTTAACGTATTGATTTCATTATCAAAATTGGCGCGCCCGGAAGGATTCGAACCTCCGACCCCCAGATTCGTAGTCTGGTGCTCTATCCAGCTGAGCTACGGGCGCGCAACAGGCCGTGCAGGACACGACCTCGCATGCCGTTCCAGAACGAACGGCAGCGAACGGCTGTTCACTAGCGATTGAATTCCTGAAAAGCAAGTCGATCTTGCCAAAAGTTTTCCGCTCGAAAACCGCGTGTGTGGCCAACTGCGGTTATTGCGGTCCAATCGTCAGGCGGGTCGGCGCAAATTTCCACGGAGCCGGGCAAGTTGGGCCGGTTGGTCGGGAATGGATACCGCAAATGTGGTGCGCCCGCCGATGCTTTCCATCAGTTCCAATGTGCCGCCATGGGCGCGCACCAGTTCCTGGGCGATGGCCAGGCCAAGGCCGGTGCCACCGCTGCGGGCCGCGCCGCGAAATGCCGCAAACAGGTTTTCGCGCGCCTTTGCCGGCAGGCCGGGGCCAGTATCGGTGACAAGGATGCGGCTGACGCTGCCGTGTCGTTCGACCGACACCGTCAGCCTGCGCACGACGGTGCTGTCGGTGTCGCCGGCCATCGCCTGCACGGCATTGCGGAACAGATTGGTCAGCACCCGGAACAGTTGCTCGGCGTCGGCGTCCATCTCGAAGCCGACGGGGACGGCGTTTTCGAATTCGATGCCGCCTTCCATATCCAGCAGGCTTTGCACCTCCTCGACCAACTGGCGCAGCCGAAGCCTGCGGCGCGTCGGCGGCGCCTCTTGCGTGCGCCCGTAGGCCAGCACGCCTTCCGAATAGGCAACGGCCCGGTCGAGGGCCTTCAAGAGCCTTGGCGCGTAAGCCTGGACGGTCGGATCCTTCACCTGGCCAAGGCGGTCCGACATCAGTTGCGCCGACGCCAGGATGTTGCGCATGTCGTGATTGATCTTGGATACCGCCAGGCCAAGGTCGGCCAGATGCTTCTGGTCCGCCAGCATCCTGTGCACGCGCTGCTGCATCAGGGAAAGCTCGCGCTCGACGACGCCGATCTCGTCCGCCCGCAGGGCAGGGCGGATTATCCGGGAAGGATCGTCCGGCGCCTGCGAAAAGGACAGCATCGACCGGCTGATCGCCTGCATCGGCCGGATCATGATGCGGTCGATGGTTACGTAGACAAGGGCCGCGGTAAACAGCGAAATCAGCAAGGAAATGACGGCGACCGTGCGCGAATAGCTCAGCATGGCGCTGCGCAGCCGATGGTCCGGCATGACCAGCTCGAATTCCTTGCCATTGTCGCCGACGGGGCCGAACACGCGCAGCATCCGGTCGCCGCCGAATACGAGTGTGCTGAGTGCGCCCGTCATCTCATCCGCCATGCCGATATGGGCGATGTCGATATGCTCATCCACCTGCGGCGGCATTTCCGCGACGGCAAGCAAGCGGGAGACGCCGCCGTCGCGCAGCGCGATCGCCTTGGCGCCGATGGCCATCAGCACATCGTTTTGCGCCGCCTGAGACAGGCTCTTTGTGTCGCTTTGCAGCAGAACGATCGAAACCGCCGCCGCGGTCGCAAGGCGCTCCTTCAGCCAGGTCACGCGGTAACTGGCGATCGAGGGGAGAAAAATGAGGATTTCGGCCAAAAGACCGAAGACGATGGTGAACAGCAAAAGCTTGGCCGACAAGCTACGCGCCAAGGGCACCGAGCGGGCAGCTTGCGGTTCAGTAACCGAACTGTGATTTACGGGATTGATGTCGCTCATTCGCGGCCGATGCCATATCCGATCATGCTATCCGGCGAGAAGTCATTCTGCAAATTTCCTGCCGGTTCCTTGAGATAGGCCGGGGATGCCGGGCGACAATATGGGCGTCTGCCGAGCGGTCCGGTCGGATTGACTTCCAAAAGCCTTCTTTCTATAAGCCCGCTCACGCTCGGGCCGTACAACCCGGCGCGGTTTCGGTCGCGCCAGCTACGCCCGGCAAAGCTCCTGTTGCATAAGTAGCAGATTCAAGAAGGGCCGCACTCCGCGGTATTAAACAAATGAAGCGTACCTATCAGCCTTCCAAACTCGTCCGCAAGCGCCGTCACGGCTTTCGCGCGCGCATGGCCACCAAGAGCGGCCGTGCCGTCGTTGCTGCCCGTCGCAATCGCGGCCGCGCGCGGCTAAGCGCCTGAGGCGCAAGACCCGTTGCCGGCTACGGGAAAGCCAATGGGGCAAAGTCCCGGACGGTTACTGAAGCGTGCAGAATTTCTTGCCGTCAGGCGTGGCGAAAAGCGCCGGGGACGGCTTTTTCTCGTTGAAGTCCTGGACAGGGGCGACGGCGGGTTGGCGCGCGTTGGCTATACCGTGACCAAGAAGGTCGGCAATGCGGTTGTCCGCAACCGTATCAGGCGGCGGCTCAAAGAGGCCGTCCGCACGCATGCCGCTGATGACATGGCGCCGGGCAGGGACTATGTCATCGTCGGGCGCGAAGACGTGCTTTCCGCTCCGTTCGGTTCACTGGCAGCCGAACTCTCCCGCCGAATTCGCGCAACACGATAGGCCCGAAGCTCGATGCAAAATAACCGCAATTTCTTTATCACGATCGCGCTGTCGGTGCTGATCCTGACCGTGTGGCAGGTGTTCTACATGAACCCGCGCATCGAGGCGCAGCGCGAGACCGCCAAGGTCGAGGCGTCGCGCGTCGAAGACAGCAAGGCTGGGGATACAGCCACGCCGGGCGCGGCAACGGAAGCCACGTCGCAGGGGGCGATCCCCAATGCGGTGGGCACCGACGGGTCGACGCCGGCCGGGCGCGAGCAGGCGCTGGCTGCGGCGGCGCGCATCAAGATCGAGACGCCTAGCCTCGAGGGCTCCATCAACCTGACCGGCGCTCGCCTCGACGATCTTAGCCTGAAGCACTACCGGCTGACCGTCGACAAGGACTCGCCCGAAATCGAATTGCTGAACCCGGCTTCCCTGCCCAGCGGCTACTTTGCCGAAATCGGTTTCGTCGGCAACGACAAGACCGGCACGGTGCCCGGCCCCGAAACGGTGTGGACCGTGGACGGTAACTCGACGCTGACCCCCACCACCCCCGTCACCCTGACCTATACCAACGACAAGGGCCTGGTTTTCAAGCGCATCTTCAGCGTCGATGAAAACTACATGTTCACGATTTCCGACACGGTACAGAATCCGGGAACCGATGCGGTCGTGCTGTCGAATTACGGACGCGTTACCCGTTTCGGCAAGCCGCACGACCAGAGCACCTATGTGCTGCATGAGGGCCTCATCGGCGTGACCGGTGAAGAGGGATTGCAGGAGCACAAATACTCGGCGGTCGAAAAGGACAAGCAATTTACCCCGGGCAAGTCCACCGACGGCTGGCTGGGCATCACCGACAAATACTGGGCGGTCACGCTGGTGCCGTCGGCCAAGCAGCCGTTCCAGCCGCGCTTCGCCTATTTCGAAGACGGCCGCCATCGCTATCAGTCGGACTATTTGTCCGATCCGATGACGATTGCCGGCGGCCAGTCCGCCACGGTCGAATCGCTGGTGTTCGCCGGGGCCAAGGAAGTCGCCAAGATCAACGCCTATGAAAAGGACCGCGACATCCGCCGCTTCGATCTGCTGATCGATTGGGGCTGGTTCCATTTCATCACCAAGCCGATGTTCTGGCTGATCGACACGCTGTACAAATTCTTCGGCAATTTCGGCCTGGCGATCATCGCCACCACCGTCCTGGTGAAGGCCGTGTTCTTCCCGCTCGCCAACAAGTCCTATTCGTCGATGGCGAACATGAAGAAGGTCCAGCCCAAGATGGCCGAAATCCGCGAGAAATACGCGGACGACAAGATGGCCCAGCAAAAGGCGATGATGCAGCTCTACAAGACCGAGAAGATCAATCCGGTCGCGGGCTGTTGGCCGATGCTGGTGCAGATTCCGGTGTTCTTCGCGCTGTATAAGGTGCTCTACATCACCATCGAGATGCGGCACGCGCCGTTCTTCGGCTGGATTCACGACCTGGCTGCGCCCGACCCGACATCGCTGTTCAACCTGTTCGGCCTGCTGCCGTTCGCGGCTCCGGCCTTCCTGATGATCGGCGTCTGGCCGCTCATCATGGGTATCACCATGTTCCTGCAGATGCGCATGAACCCGACTCCGCCGGACCCGACGCAGGCGATGATCTTCACCTGGATGCCGGTCGTCTTCACCTTCATGATGGCGGGCTTCCCGGCAGGGCTGGTCATCTACTGGGCATGGAACAACACGCTCTCGATTATCCAGCAGGGCATCATCATGAAGCGGCAGGGCGTGAAGGTCGAATTGTGGGACAATTTGGTGGGGCTGTTCAAGAAGAAACCGGAACCGGTCAAGTAGCCGGCGCGCCACCTGACCTTAACAAAAGCCCCGGCCTGTCCGGGGTTTTTGCTGAATGCGGTTTCGAATGGTACTCGCAGGCGGATCGCGCTACTTTTGCGGCGCCGACAAGCGGACGGACGTGAGATGACCGGACCCAATCCCGATATCAAGCATCCGATGCCGCTGCATAAGCGCGTCGGCTTCCTGAAGCCGCTGGTCATGGCGGAAAATATCGAGATCGGCGAATTTACCTATTACGACGACCCGGACGGCCCTGAGAAGTTCGCTGAAAAATGCGTGCTGCATCACTATCCCTTCATTGGCGACAGGTTGGTCATCGGCCGATTCTGCGCCATTGCCGAGGGCGCGCGTTTCATCATGAATGGCGCAAATCACGCGATGTCCGGTTTTTCGACCTATCCGTTCAACATTTTCGAGCATGGCTGGGAAGAAGGATTCGAAATCTCCACCTGGGAGAAAGAAAACCGGGGCGACACGATCGTCGGCAGCGATGTGTGGATCGGCATGGAGGCCATCATCCTGCCCGGCATAAAGATCGGCCACGGCGCTATCATAGCTGCCAAGGCCGTGGTGGCGCATGACGTCGCGCCCTATTCCATCGTTGCCGGCAATCCCGCCCAACCGGTAAAGACCCGCTTCGATGACGAAACCGTGCAGCGCCTGCTGGCCGTTGCATGGTGGGATTGGCCCGTTGAAAAGATCAGCCGTAACCTCGATGCCATTCGCGGCAGCGACATTTCCCGTCTGGAGGCGGCGCTTTGACCCCCCTGTACAAATCCGAAATCGGCGTCGAGCTTTTCCCGCGCGCCTGGGTCTTCATTCGCGGCGTGCCGTCGATGAAGTTCCTGCCGCCGGAAGGTCCGCCGGAGATCGCCTTTGCCGGGCGCTCCAATGTCGGCAAGTCGTCGCTGATCAACGCCCTGGTCAACCAGAAGGGACTGGCGCGCACATCCAACACGCCGGGCCGTACGCAGGAACTCAACTACTTCGTGCCGGACGGGTTTTCGGGCGAGGGCGCCGACCTGCCGCCGATGGCCATGGTCGACATGCCCGGCTACGGCTACGCCGCGGCGCCGAAGGACAAGGTCGATTCATGGACGAAGCTCGTCTTCGACTATCTCAAGGGCCGCGTCACGCTGAAGCGCGTCTATGTGCTGATCGATTCCCGCCATGGCATCAAGGCCAAGGACGAGGAGGTGCTTTCGCTGCTCGACAAGGCTGCCGTATCCTATCAGATCGTGCTGACCAAGACCGACAAGATCAAGGTCGCCGGGGTGCCGCGGCTGATCGAGGAAACGCTGGAAAAGATCAAGAAGCGCCCGGCCGCGTTTCCCTTCGTGCTCGCGACATCTTCGGAAAAGATGGAAGGCCTGGACGATCTGCGCGCCGCCATCGTACTCGCGGCAAACGGCGGCTGATAGACGATACTCTCAGGCCGTCGTCGGCTTGAAGCTCAGCGCCACGCCGTTGATGCAGTGGCGTTTGCCGGTCGGCTTTGGCCCATCGTCGAAGATGTGGCCGAGATGCCCGCCGCAGCGGCTGCAATGGCATTCGACGCGCACCATTCCCAACGTTGTATCCTCGTGGGTGGCAATGCCGTCCGGCAGCGCCTTCCAGAAGCTCGGCCAGCCGGTGCCGGATTCGAATTTCGTCTCGGACGAATAGACCGGCAGGTCGCAGCCGGCACAGGCGAAGGTGCCCTGGCGATGTTCCTGCAGGAGCGGGCTGGAGCCGGGATATTCGGTGCCTTCCTTGCGCAACACGGTGTAGGCGGCATCGGAAAGCGCCGCTCGCCATTCGGCGTCGGTCTTGGTGACGGCAAAAGCTTCGGCGGCGCGGGCCGGCTCGGGGTTTCCCATGCGCACCAGCGCAGAAGCGCCCGCCACGAACGCCACGCCTGCGGCCCCGCTCAAGAGAAGATCACGACGGTTCATATTCACATACCTCCGGCAGCCTTTTTGACAGACGCCTCTGTCACGCGGAAATCAATTGCGGGTGAGGTAATTTTTGCAAAAAGCCACCCCGCGCCGGATCGATACTCGGAATGAACGGCGCGGGGCGCTCGGATCGGTTGCAGGGAGAGGGACGTAATCCCGCAACCGATCATGGAGCCTGTCACATCTTCGGCAGGAGAACCTTGTCGATGACATGAATGACGCCATTCGACTGCTCGACATCGGCGATCGTCACATTGGCGACGTTGCCGTTCTCGTCGGTGACGGTGACCTTGCCGCCTTCATCCTTCAGCGTCAGTTCGCAGCCGCCGACGGTCTTGACCTTGTGCATGCCGCCATCGTCCTTGACCATCTGCATGACATCCGACGCCATCGCCTTGGCGGCGATGACATGGCAGGTCAGGATCTTGACGAGCTTGTCTTTGTTCTCGGGCTTCAGCAGCGTGTCGACGGTGCCCTCGGGGAGGGCCGCGAAGGCTTCATTGGTCGGTGCGAAAACGGTGAACGGACCCTTGCCTTGCAGCGTATCGACAAGACCTGCTGCCTTCACCGCTGCGACCAGAGTGGTGTGGTCCTTCGAGTTCATCGCGTTTTCAACGATGTTCTTGTCGGTGAACATGGCGGCGCCGCCGACATGCGGGTTCTCGGCATAGGCAACGGTGCCAAGCGCGGAAAAGGCAACGACGCCGGCAAACAGAGCGGTGGTAAACTTACGCATGGTGTCAAACTCCTTGAGTTTTGTTTCCCAGCTTGTCTGGGGCACAAGGAGATACGGAGAGAATTCCGGGGAGTTTCAGAAGGGTCGAGAAAAAATCGAAGGTGTCAGATATTTTTCAGATCGCCCGCGGCGACGACCGGACCCGTCGGCTGGCCGGTCGGCGAGCCGCCGGCAGGTTCCAGACTGACGGCAAGCACCGCGCCCTGCGCGAGCTTCTCCCGTGCCGCCGGTGGCACAGGAACCTGTGCTGTCGGACCGGCCGGGATGACGCCCATCGAGACTGGAAGGTTCTTGCCCTCGATCATCCACAGTTCGAAATCCTTGCCCGCCGCGCGCGTGCCCGCCACATGCGAAAGGTCGATGGCGTGCTGCGCGGCGTCGTAGATGGCGAGGTATTTGACATCGCTGCCGTCGGCCGCAAGCGAAGCGACAAGCCGCGCCTGCGGTTGCTGTCCGGGCGAAGTGACGAGGGGCACTGCGATATAAAGCGCAAGCGCCGCGCAGGCGGCGACCGCCATTCCCCGCCAGAAGGCGAGGCTCGACCAAATGCCGTGTCGTGTCGTGGCGGCGGCCTCAGTCGAGGCGAACAGCCGCCGGTCGAGAGCGGTTCTCACCGAAGCGGGTACCTCGACTTCGCCATAGCCGGCCGCCAGCGGCGAAAGCCGCACCTCCCAGGAATCGACAAGACGCGCGAACGCGGCATCGGTTTCGACGCGCTGCGCCGCCGATTGGCGCTCCTGCACGGAGAGCACGCCTAGAACGTATTCGGCGGCGAGCAGATCGTCGCCTTCACGTTCCGGTTCGTTTGCTTGTGCCGATGTCATCTTTCCAGGCATTCCCGCAATTTCAACAGGCTGCGCCGCAGCCAGGTTCGCATCGTGTTCAGCGGCACGCCATGGCGAGCCGCCAGTTCGGCATAGCTTTCGCCCGTAAGATAGGCACCGCGGACAGCCGCTGCCCGGTCTTGCTCAAGCTCGTCGAGGCAATGATGGATGCGCTCGTTCTCATCGACGGCTACCGCCGCCGCTTCCGGACTCAGCGCCGGGTCGGCGACATCAAGCGCCGCGTCAATGTCTGTCGCAGGCAGCCGTCGCGTCCTTATCCGGTCGATCGAGTGATTGCGGGCAACCGCCACAAGCCACGAAATCGGGCTGAGATCCGACACCGCGAAACGATCCGCCTTGGTCCATACCTTGACGAAAACCTCCTGAAGCGCCTCCTCGGCATCGGCCCGATCGTTCAAGACACGCAAGCATACGCCGAAAAGTTTCGCGCTCGTGTGCCGATAGAGAAGATCGAAGGCTGCGCGGTCCCTCATCGACGTGCGAACTATGAGCTTGCTGATATCGGGAGGCGTCATCGCAGCCAAACTAGGGTTTTGACGTCGATTTGCAACAGGGCCGTGATGGTCTTTAAGACCGTCCGCCCATGGCGCTGCGCGGCAATTTGATCAGGTCGCCGAAACGGGCGCGCAGCCGGTCGTCAATCGCCTTGGTCACATGCCGGGGAAAGCGCTCGGCGAGGATGCGTTTCTTCTCGGCGATCGCCTTTTGCAGCATGTCCGGCCTGCCGCTGTCGTTCCATTCCTTCGGCGACAGGCGGTCGCTGATGGCCGGGTAGAAACAATCGTCCGGCGCCTGGCCGGCGGCTTTCTCTTGGCCCAGATAGTGCCCCGGCCCGTCGAGGCAGACATGGGCGATGGTGTCGACCGCCAACGCGGCCTCGCCCGTATCGATGCCGCGCGCACAGCGAAGGCAATGGCCCAGCATGTCGTTGTCGATGATGAGGCTTTCGAGGCAAAAGCCGAGCAGCGAAGCATGCATGCCGGCCGCTTCATAGACGAGGTTCAGGCCCGACAGGCCGGCCATCACATTGGAGATGCCTTTTTCGTAACCCGACTGGATATCGGGTAGCTTCGAATCGGTCATCCCCGCCGCCGAAGCGCCGGGAAGATCATAGAATTGCGCCATTTGCGAACAGGCAGCCGTCAGCAGCGCCTGCTCCGCCGAGCCGCCGGACATCGCACCGTTGCGCGGATCGGACACGAACGGCCATGCGCCGAGCATCGCCGGATGGCCGGGTTTCAGCGCGTTGACATAGGCCAGCCCCGCCAGAACTTCGGCCACCGCCTGCACCACCGCTCCGAGGATCGGCGCCGGCGCCGTCGTGCCTGCCTGGCCGGTGGAAAGCAGCAATATCGGGATGCCGCCCTTGACGCATTCTTCCAGCACGCCGCAGGCGTCCTCCGCGAATTTCATCGGCGAAACGACAAACGGCGTTGAACTCGACACGAACGGCCGTGCGCGAAACGCTTCCTCGCCGCCGGCCAGCGCATGGAGCATATCGAGCGCCGGCCGCACGTTTTCGCGCACGGTAAACGACGTGCCGATATGCTTCGACGTGCCCATCGCGCAGGCATAGAGCGTGTTGATGTCCAGTTCGAGCGGATCGGAAATGTCGCGCGCCACCATCGGGCGCTGAAAGAAATGGATGTGGTCCAGCCCATCGACGATGCGGGCGGCGTCGTAGATGTCTTGCAGCAGCGATTGCCGGTAGCAGCCCTTCTCCGCATCGACCAGATGGACGGCAAGGCCGGCGGTGCCGAAATAGATGTTGCCGCCCTGGATGGCCATGTCGTGACGCGGTGCCTGGCCGTGCAGCGTAAAATGCCGTCCCGCTTTCGCGATGGTCCGTGTGATCAGCGCGCGTGGAAAGCGGATGCGGCCGTCCTCTCCCATGACCGCGCCGGCTGCGTTCAGCACAGCAATGCAAGACGGTATGGGATTGGCGAACCCCACCGTTTCGAGCAAGCCAAGCGCCGCCTCATGGATGCGCTCGAGGTCCTGGTGCTTCAGGGGACTGTAGGGCGCGCCGCCCGAGCGGAAATTCAGTTCGGCAGGCTGCCGGCAGGGGGTGGCCGATTTATGCGGCCGTTGCGACGAAACCGGCTTGTTTGCTAACGACATGGACACTCCCGGTCGAAGCGGCGTGCCGGAATGCCATGCTCCGGCCCGATACTTTTCCTGCTTCGACTATGGCGCTCCCGGTCTGGCGGCCTAAGGCCCAGCGCAATTTGCTGCATGGGCCAGCCCGCAGGCCGGCCGACAAGATTACTCGAATACCGTCAGGCTGCCGCCGGACGGCGTCCCGCCGCCGTCGCCAGTTCGCGGATGCCCGGCTCGATGTGCTGGAGTGCGATCGACGAAATACCCAGCCGCATGAACCGCGAGGGGGCGTTGTCCTGGTCGAAGAAGCGGTCTCCCGGTTCGATCAGCACACCGCGCGTGGCGGCGATTTCGGCCAGCGCGCGGGCGTTGGTGCCGCGCGGTCCTTCCAGCCACAGCGAGGTTCCGCCGGCGGAACTGTTGGCATGCCACTCCGGCAGGAAGGCCGAAATCGCCTGGACCAGACGTTTGCGGCGCTCGTCGAAGGCCGAAGACAGCCGCCTCACCAGGGCTTCGTGGTGGCCGAGCGACAGGAACAGGGCGACGGCGCGCTGGTTGTTGGCCGGCGGATGGCGCAGCATGAAGCGGCGCAGCGCCCGCAATTCGGTGATGAGATCGGCGGAAGCCACAATATAGCCAAGCCGAAGCCCCGGCGCGAGCGTCTTGGACATCGAGCCGACATAGACAACGCGGCCCGAGCGGTCGGTGCTCTTGAGAGCCTGCTGCGGAGCCTCGTCCAGAAGCTGGCTGTCGTAACCGTCCTCGATGATGATCTTGTTGTGGCGGTTGGCGCGCGCCAGCAAGTCCTGCCGTCGCTCCTCCGAAAGCGGCGCCATGGTCGGGCAATGGTGGCTCGGTGTAACGAAGACGAAACCGGGATCGGTTGAAATGGCGCTCGTCACGATGCCGGACTGGTCCACCGGCACCGGCTGGATTTCCGCGCCGGCCAGCCGGAAGATGGAGCGCGCATCGGGATAGCCGGGGTCTTCCATCGCCACCTTCGAGCCCTTGGTCATCAAGAGCGTCGCCAGCATGTAGAGCGCGTGCTGTGCGCCGAGCGTCACGATGATCTCGTCGGGATTGGCGAAGATGCCGCGGCGCGGCAACAGGCGCGCCTGGATCTGCTCGATCAGCAGCGGGTCGTCGCGGTCCACCATGTCGGACGCCCAGTTGCGGATTTCCAGAACCGCCAGCGCCATGCGGTTGCATTCGCGCCACTCGGCGGTCGGAAACAGCGTCGGGTCGAACTGGCCATAGACGAACGGATAGGAAGACTTGATCCAGTTCTCGTTCTTGTTGGGCGGCGGCATGTCGCTGGCCGCGATCTGTCGGCGCGCCTTCCAGTCGATCTCGTTGGCCTGGTCCGGCGCCTTCTGGTGCGGCTTGGCCGGTGTCGCCAGAACTTCGGGGTTGACGAAGTGGCCGCGCCGCTCGCGCGCGACCAGAAACCCCTGATCGACCAGTTGCTGGAACGCCAGCACCACGGTGCCGCGCGCGACGCCGAGCTTTTCCGCCAGGATACGGCAGGACGGCAAGGGCATCGAAGCGGCGATCTGCCGGTCGAGAATGGCCGCGACGATCGCCTGCCGGATCTGCGCCTGCAAGGTCTGACCGGACTCCGCCGAAATCCGGAACAGGCCGGACCATATGGCCGTATCGTTTCGCTGTGACATGGACGTGTTCCTCAGGGCCGGTCGATTTCAACTAGGGCCAGTCGAATCCATTTCGTGGACCAGTCGAACCTAGCCCTGGCACAAGGCGTTGCACCAATGAATTTTTCTTATTGCTAGGATGTATGCCAGTGATCGATGCTGGCCCAATCCTGCCGGGAAGCCGGTTTGAACCGATTGAAATTTTCCACCGTTCCACCCGCAATGCCCTCTTGCGCGAACGGCAGGTCTGATATGGTGCCGACACAGCTATCGAGGAGATGAACAGTGGCACAATCGCCCTTTCAAAAGACACTAGGCGCGTTGCGCGACCAGCATTCGGCGGGAGCGTGGAATATGCGCGGCGTATTCGATGCCGATTCCGGGCGATTTTCGCGGTTTTCGGCGTCAGACGGCGACCTGCTGCTCGACTGGTCGAAATGCGCGGTCGATGCCCGCACCATGGAATTGCTGGAAGATCTGGCCAAGGCTGCCGATGTCGAGGGACGGCGCGCGGCCATGTTTTCGGGAAAACACATTAACGTGACGGAAGACCGCGCCGTGCTGCATACGGCCCTGCGCAATCTCGACGGCAAGGGGCTTACCGTCGACGGCCAGGACGTTCAGGCGGAAGTTTTATCCGTGCTGGCTACGATGGGGACATTCTCCGACGCGATCCGCTCCGGCAAGGCACCCGGCGCTTCCGGGAAAAAGATAACCGACATCGTCAATATCGGCATCGGCGGCTCCGATCTTGGTCCGGCCATGGCGACGCTGGCGCTGGCGCCCTATCACGACGGCCCGCGCACGCATTATGTTTCCAACATCGACAGCGCCCATATCCACGATACGCTGAAGGGCCTTTCCGCCGAGACGACGCTGTTCATCATCGCGTCCAAGACGTTCACCACGGTCGAGACGATGACCAATGCGGCGACCGCGCGCAAATGGGTCGCAAAGGCGCTTGGAGAGGCAGCGGTCAGCAAGCACTTCGCCGCCGTTTCCACCGCGCTCGACCTGGTCGCTAAATTCGGCATCGAAAAGGATCGGGTTTTCGGCTTCTGGGACTGGGTTGGCGGGCGCTATTCCGTCTGGGGTGCGATCGGGCTGTCGGTGATGATCGCGGTCGGTCCTTCGAACTTTCGCGCCTTTCTTGGTGGCGCGCACGAAATGGACGAGCATTTCCGCACCACGCCTCTGGCGAAGAACCTGCCGATGCTGCTTGGCTTGGTCGGCTGGTGGCACCGGGTAGTGTGCCAGTATCCGGCCCGCGCGGTCATCCCCTACGATCAGCGCCTGTCGCGGCTGCCGGCTTACCTGCAGCAGCTCGACATGGAATCGAACGGTAAAAGCGTTACCCTTGAAAGCACGGCGGTGACGACGCCGACCGGCCCGCTGGTGTGGGGCGAGCCCGGCACCAACGGCCAGCACGCTTTCTTCCAACTGCTGCACCAGGGCACCGACATTATCCCGATAGAATTCCTCGCGGCCGCCGTAGGGCATGAGCCGCAACTGAAGCATCACCACGACCTGCTGCTTGCCAACGTTCTGGCGCAATCGGAAGCCTTGATGAAGGGCCGTACGCTGGAGGAAGCGCGGGCGCAGATGCTGGCCAAGGGCATGAAGCCGCAAGAGGTGGACAAGGTTGCGCCGCACCGCGTCTTTTCCGGCAATCGCCCGTCGATGACGATCCTGTACCGCAAGCTCGATCCGCGCACGCTCGGACGGTTGATCGCGCTTTACGAACACCGGGTCTTTGTCGAGGGGACACTTTACGACATCAATTCCTTCGACCAGTGGGGCGTGGAACTCGGCAAGGAACTGGCGACCAGTCTTCTGCCTGTCGTAGAAGGCAAGGAGAGTGCCGCGAAGAGAGATGCCTCCACCGCCGGCCTGGTGGCACATATCCACCATCTGCGCGGATCGGAGTAAACGGCTTGGCGGGCATCAAGGGAATTCTGTTCGACAAGGACGGCACGCTGGTCGATTTCCAGGCGACGTGGTTTGCCATCGGCGATCTGATGGCGCTCGACGCCGCAGGCGGCAACCGCGACGAAGCCGACAGGCTGATGCAGGCTGCCGGCTACGATTTCGACGCGCATTGCTTCAAGGGCGATTCGGCGTTTGCCGCCGGCACCAATGCCGACATCGTGTCGCTTTGGTATCCCGCCGCCGATGCCGACCGCAGGCGGGCGATGATCATCCATTTCGACACCTTTACCGCCGAGCAGGGCGCATTGCAGGCGGTGCCGCTGCCCGGCAGCAAGGACGCCATTGCAAGTTTGCACGGCTCAGGCTTCCGGCTGGGCGTTGCCACCAACGATTCCACCAGCGGCGCGGAAAAGACGCTTCTGGCGCTCGGCATGGCGCAGATGTTCGACGCTGCCTATGGCTACGATGCCGTGGCCAACCCCAAGCCGGCGCCGGACACGGTGCAGGCATTTTCCGACCTGACCGGCCTGCGCTCGACCGAGATCGCCATGGTGGGGGACAATCGCCACGACCTCGAAATGGCGCGCGCCGGCGGCTGCGGCCTGGCCATCGGCGTGCTTTCGGGAACCGGCACGCGCCAGGCGCTGGCCGAGATGGCGGACGTCCTGCTCGATTCGATCGCCGACCTGCCGGCCTATCTCGCGGCTCGGGGATAGGCCTTGTCCAACGCGCGGTTTCGGCTCGACAGCGGCCGATCCGCGGTTTAGTACCTGAAGCGAGGTATTTTTTCCTGTTTTGAAGGAGGGCTCGCCATGCTCTCGCATGATCGCGTATGGGCAGCCATCGATGCTCTGGCCGAGCGCTACTCGCTATCGGCTTCCGGTCTTGCAAAGCGCGCGGGGCTGGATTCGACGGCCTTCAATAAGTCCAAGCGGCTGGCGTCCGACGGACGCCCGCGCTGGCCGTCGACGGAATCGCTCGCCAAGATCATCGAGGCGACCGGCGCTTCGCTGGACGATTTCATGGCGCTGCTCATCAACCGGACCGACATGGACGCGCTGCCTGTGCAGAAGCCGACCGTGCCGCTCGTCGGCTTCGCGCAGGCAGGTGCCGGCGGTTTCTTCGACGATGCCGGCTTTCCGGTCGGCCATGGCTGGGACCTGATCGAACTGCCGGCGCAATCCACCGCCAGTTCCTATGCGCTGAAGGTGCAGGGTGATTCCATGCTGCCGCTCTACCGCAATGGCGACGTCCTGATTGTCGAGCCGGGGGCGACGGTGCGCAAGGGCGACCGCGTCGTGGTCAAGACCAATGCCGGCGAGGTCATGGCCAAGGTGCTGGAACGCCAGACGTCTAAATCCGTTTCACTGGTGTCGCTCAACCCCGACCACCCCAACCGCGACATTGCCACGGCCGATGTCGATTGGGTGGCGCGTATTGTCTGGGCAAGCCAATAGGAAAGCGGATGCCGTTTCGCAATGAGGCCATTGCCGCTCTCGCGCTTCTGGTGATGGTCGCCTCGGTCGCAATCGGCGGCCACGCCGTGCTGCGGCAGCAAGAGGCGGTTGTTGTCGATGAGGTGACCGCTCCCTCACCAGTGGAACCGAGCACGGCGACCATTCCGGAAAAGCGCGTCGAAAAAGTCCCCGTCAGGTCCAGGGCAATCGATCCCGAGATCGTCGCGCCGCGGCAATTCGATGCGGGTCAGCTCGAGCGGATCGAGCCTCGCGCACCCTTGAGCAATCTGTCGCTGGCCATGCCGCCCAAGCCACCAGAGCCGCGAGCGTCTGATGCACAAAATGCGGCAGACGGCCCCAAAGGCACCACGCTGTTTCAGTCGATTGCTTCCGCCGCCGGGGTGATCGAGACCAAGGACCGCTCCGTAACCATCGCCGGCATCGACATGATAGCTCAGGATGAAACCTGCACCGACGAGCACGGCCGGCGTTGGGCCTGTGGCTTGCGCGCACGCGGCGCCTTTCGTGCGTTCCTGCGCGGCCGTGCGCCGGTCTGCACGCTGCCACCGGACCCCGCCGGAAAATCCGTCGTCTCGCCATGCAGTATTGGCAAGCAGGATATCGGGACGTGGCTGGTTTCGAACGGTTGGGCGCGCCCCGCCGAGGACGGCCCCTATGTCGAAGTCGGCGAAAAGGCGAAGGCGGCAATGAAGGGCATCTTTGGCGAAGCGCCCGATCTTTCCGGCCTGCCGCCGGCCCCCGCACCGGTCGAGGCTCCGCCGGAAGGCCGAACTTCCATCCTCGACCTGTCTGGTGAGGCGGCTACGCCACCAATTGGCCAGCCAGCGCCTTTTCAATGAGCGCGCGCGTTTCGCCAATGCCGTAAAGGGCGGCGAACGAGCCGAAACGCGGGCCCCGTTCCTGGCCAATCAGCACCTGATAAATCATCTGGAAGAAGGCGACGGACACGCCCGGCCCGCCCTCAGGCGCCTGCTTGGAATGATCCTGGTAGCGTTCGATCTTGCGTGCGACGTTGAGCGTGGCGTTCTGGATCGTTTCGCCGTCCGCGTTGGCAGGCAGCGCCGCCAGCGCGTCCGACAGTTTCGCCAGCGCGTCGCGTTCGACCTCGTCGGCCGCGCGAAAAACCTTCGCCGGCTTCACGAAATCGTCGAAATAGCGGATGGCGTAACCGGCCAGCCGGTCGAGTTCCGGGTTCTTTTCCGGCGTGACGCCCGGCGCATAGCGCGAGATGAAGCCCCATAGCACGGCCTTGTCCTGCGCGTTCGAGGCGCTGACCAGATTGAGCAGCAGTGAAAACGGCACGGCCAGGTCGATTGCCGGCGGGTTGCCGCTGTGCATGTGCCAGACGGGATTGCCGAGACGGTTCTTCCAGTCCTGCCGCTGATAGGCCGACAGGAAGGTGTAATATTCATCGACGGCGCGCGGAATGACGTCGAAATAGAGTTTTTTGGCCACGCGCGGCTTCTGAAACATGTAAAGGCCGAGGCTTTCGGTCGGGGCATAGGTCAGCCAGTCGTCGATGCTCAGGCCGTTGCCCTTCGACTTGGAAATTTTTTGGCCCTTGTCGTCCAGGAACAGTTCATAGACGAAATGCTCCGGTGCCCTTCCGCCCAGGATAACGCAGATCTTGTCATAGATGACGGCATTGGTCTGGTGGTCCTTGCCGAACATCTCGAAATCGACGCCAAGGGCGGCCCAGCGCATGCCAAAATCCGGCTTCCACTGCAGCTTCACCTTGCCGCCGGTGACGGGCAGCGTGGTTTCGGTGCCTTCGTCGTCGAAGGTGATCGTGCCGGCCTTGGCGTCGACATGCTTCATCGGCACGTAGAGCACGCGCCCGCTCTTCGGCGAGATCGGCAGGAACGGGCTGTAGGTCGCCTGACGCTCCGGCCCGAGCGTCGGCAGCATCACCGCCATGATGGCGTCGTACTTCTCGGCGGCGCGCAAAAGCACGTCATCGAAGCGGCCCGACTTGTAGTAGTCCGTGGCGCTGGCGAATTCGTAGTCGAAACCGAATGTGTCGAGGAAGCGGCGCAGCATCGCGTTGTTGTGATGCCCGAAGCTCTCGTAATCGCCGCCGAACGGATTGGGCACCGAGGTCAGCGGCATGTGCAGATAAGGCTCGAGTGCCGCGCGATCCGGCACGTTGTCGGGAATCTTGCGCATGCCGTCGAGATCGTCGGAGAAGCACAACAGGCGCGTCTTGACCTTGTCGCCGGTGAGAATGCGGAAGGCATGGCGCACCATGGTGGTGCGGGCGACCTCGCCGAAAGTGCCGATATGCGGCAGGCCGGACGGGCCGTAGCCGGTCTCGAACAGCACCGTTTCCGGAAAGCCCGTCTTGGCGTAGCGCGCGACGATCTTTTTGGCTTCCTCGAACGGCCAGGCTTTGCTTTCCGCAGCGGCAGCCAGCATTTCCGGGTTGAGATCGAGCGGGGTGGTTCCGGCCATTTCGATAATCCTGGCGTCAAGGTTCTAGAAAGTGCGTCGGCCTTTGGTGCCGTTACGGGGATGCTCTATGCGTCGGAGACTGGAGCGTCAACGATTGCCCGCCTCTTCACTGCGCTGAATGGCCCGCTCCGGGTCTGAACGTCAGAAGAAACTGACGGGGAAATAGCGCAGGTAAAGTTCGGCGAACGTGCCGTCCTGGGAAATTTCCTGCAGTGCGTAGTCAAAGGCCGCGGCCAGCGTCGGGTCGTCCGGCCTGACGGCGATCGCCAACCCCGTTCCCAGATATTCGGGTGCGAGATAGGGCCCTCCGGCGAAGCGGCAGCATCCGGCAGCGTCCGGCCCGGCCAGCCAGAAGGCAAGCCGCATCCCGTCGCCGAATGCGGCGCCGATGCTGCCCGCCCGCAGCGCCACATACAGATCTTCCGGTTTGGGAAATGGAACGAAGGCGAGACCCCCGAAATTATCATGAAGCATGCGCTCATGCGCCGAACCGGCGACGACGCCGACACGTTTGCCCTTCAGCTTGGCAAAGATGGGCTCCGCGACCGCATTGGCTTTGGGCATCACGAAGCGGGCGGGAAATTGCAGATAGGGGCGGGAAAAGGCGTATTTCGCACGGGTTTCCGGCGTCGCGGCGATGCCGGCCAGGATCGCCTCCCCTTCGCCTTTTTGCAGGGCGCCATCCAGTTCCGCCCACGGCAGCGCCTGGATTTGGCATTTGTCGGCAAGGTCCAGCCTGGCGCAGATGGCGCGGGCGAGATCGATATGAAAGCCGGAAAGCCGGCCCTCGCGGTCGAGAAAATTGAATGGCGGGAAATCGATGGTCGTCAGGAAGCGCAGCCTCGTCAAGGCGGAAAGGTCCGGCTTTGGCAGCCTTTCCTTGGCATCCCAGAAAACGGGAACCTGCGGCTCTGCCGCAACGGCCGCCGCGCCCATCGTGGCTGCTCCCGCCAGCAGCACCGCCAGCACGGTCGTCAGCACCGGGCCCATCCAACGAAATGCCGGCAATGACGATTGCAAGGCTGAAACTCCTCTCGGTTAGGTCCTGGCCTAGGCTTTTGGTATGAAACGGGAGCCGGCACAACGGATTTCGGTTTCAATGAATTCAATTGCGGTTATGCTCACCGGTGGGGCGCCGAAGACTTTCGGCGAAATGAGGCCGCTCATCGGCGGCAGGGGTGCGGTTGGGCAAATCGGCTCTTCGGTAAATGGGGCCACCGCGAAGGGACGCGGGCGAGAAAAATCTAGCTGGAGAAACAACCGGTCTGCGCAGAAAGGCGCGGAACAGCTTGCTATCGTGCGGATGCGGGGGCAACGGGGATGCGACCGTTTGGATTCGACGGCGGGGAAAACGCGCCGTCCGCGACTGGCGAACCATTCGACGCAAGGGATTGCGAGCGTCGGCCCGATCAGGGTTTGCCTCTTGCCGAGGTCTTCTTCCCGGAGCTGGCCGAATGGCGGCAGGTCCTGGTGCGGCTTTCGGTGCCTTGGCAAACGGCTGTCGAAGCCGCCATCAGCGTTCGCACCGGAGCCGGTGATTTTCAGTCCGCGCTGCTGGCGTCGGGCGTCATCAGCCGCGTGGACATGCTTCGGGCCATTGGAGCCGACCTCGACCTCGGTGTCGTGGAAGCCATCGATCCAGCCCGGATTATTGTCAGCGACGAACATGCCTCCGTGCTGTTGCGGGGCCGCAACGGGCAAATTCCCGTCAAGCTGCTGGAGAAGGACGGCGGCATAGCCTTCCTGATAACGTTCGAGCGCTTGCGGCTAGGCGACATGCGTCGGCGGATCGCGGACCATCCGGCATTGGCCAGGCATCTCAAGATCGTCGATCCGCAGGTTCTGCGCGCCGCCGTTCTGGCAAGGTCGCAACCCGTTCTGGAGCGTGAAGCCATCCTTGGCCTGTTCGAACGGTATCCGTCCTTTTCTGCCCGCATCGTCGCCAACGCCTGGCAGGGAACGATGGCAGGCGTTGTGATCACCGCATTGCCGGTAGGCCTGCTGCTGCACTGGAACGAAGTTCTAGCCGCTCTGCACGTTCTGGCAACGATCTTCTTTCTGGCCTGCGTGGTCCTCAGATTCGCGGCGGTGGCATCGGTGCGTCCATTGCAGCCGCCGCAGCCGCTGCCGCCACTGCCGGAAGGGGAAATGCCCGTCTATTCGGTTCTGGTCGCGCTCTATCAGGAAGCGGCCATCGTGCCGGATCTTCTGGACGCGCTCGATCGACTGGTGTGGCCGCGCGACAGGCTGGAGATCAAGCTTGTTTGCGAGGCCGACGACGCCGCTACCCTTGACGCCATCCGCGCAAGCGGTTTGCCCTCCCACATCGAAATCGTCGAGGTTCCGCCGGAAGGCCCCCGCACGAAACCCAAGGCGCTGGCCTATGCCTTGCAGATGGCCGGCGGAGAATTCGTCGCCCTGTACGATGCCGAGGACCAGCCGCACCCCCTGCAACTGCTCGAAGCGTGGCATCGTTTCCGCGATCGCGGCCCCGATCTGGCCGCGGTTCAGGCGCCGCTTGAAATTTCCAATCGAAGCGACACCCTGATGGCCCGCATGTTCGCTTTCGAATATGCCGGGCTCTTTCGCGGCTTGCTGCCCTGGCTTTCGCAGCGTCGGCTGATGTTGCCGCTCGGCGGTACTTCGAACCATTTTCGACGCGCGGTTCTGTTCGAAGCAGGCGGCTGGGACCCGTTCAACGTCACCGAGGATGCGGATTTGGGCATGCGCCTGGCGCGCTTGGGCTACCATACCGAAGTCATCTCACGCCCGACCTGCGAAGCGGCGCCGAAGCGGTTCGAAGTCTGGCTTCCGCAAAGGACGCGCTGGTTCAAGGGATGGGCGCAGACATGGCTTGTCCATATGCGCGATCCCGCCCGCCTGGGGACGGATCTGGGCGTGAAATCCTTTCTGGTCGCGCAAGTCCTTTTCGCCGGGATGCTGGCTTCGGCGCTTCTCCACCCCGTGCTTTTGGCCACGTTCGGCGTGCTCGTCGTCCAACTGGCGATGGGCTATGACCTCGGAACGTATCGCTCGATGCTGTTTGCGATGGACATCGTCAACATAACCTGCGGCTACCTCTCGTTCCTGATGCTCGGCTGGCAAACGCTGACCGCAGGCGAAAAGCGCGGGTTCTGGAAGATCGTTCTGTTTACGCCGGCCTATTGGGTCTTGCTGTCATGGGCCGGGTGGCGGGCGCTCTGGTATCTGTGGCGCAAGCCCCATCACTGGGAAAAGACACCGCATGAGCCTGTCGCACGGTCAGGCGCTACAGCGGCAAGCCGGCCGGCTATTCATCGAGGAAGCTGGGGCCTTCGCCGATGATCTTCAGGTCTTCCTTGCCGATGGCTTCCAGATCGCGCCCGTCATAGGGCAGCGACAAGAGGATGCGCCGCATGACGGCGAGCCGGGCGCGCCGCTTGTCGTTGGCGCGCACGATGAGCCACGGAGCGACGGCCGTGTGCGTGCGCTCGACCATCGTACCGCGAGCCTTGGTGTACGCGTCCCATTTGCTCAGGCCGGCAATGTCGATGGGAGAGAACTTCCAGCTTTTCAGCGGGCTGTGCCTGCGGTCGTGAAAGCGGTCGAGCTGCGTTTCCTGACCGATATCCAGCCAGAATTTGAAGAAATGGATGCCGTCATTGTGGATCATCCGCTCGAAATGCGGTGCTTCCTCCAGGAATTGCTCATGCTGTTTCGGCGTACAAAAACCCATTACCGGCTCGACGCCGGCGCGATTGTACCATGAGCGGTCGAAGGTGACGAACTCGCCGACCGTCGGAAAATGGGTCACATAGCGCTGGAAATACCACTGTCCGCTTTCCACTTCGGTGGGCTTTGTCAGCGCCACGTTGCGCGCCGTGCGCGGGTTCATGTATTCGCGGAGCGCCGAGATGGTGCCGCCCTTGCCGGCCGCGTCACGCCCTTCGAATAGGACCAGCACCCTTTTCCCGGCCGATTGCACCCACGCCAGCGCCTTGACGAGTTCGATCTGCAGCGCCTCCAGCGTCTGGTCGTATTCCTTCCCCTTCATCTTCTTGTCATACGGATAGTCGCCAGTGGTGAGCTTGTTATCTTCGATCCAGTCAGGCAGCTTCGGGTCGTCGATATCGAACACCCGTTCCTTGCCGGCGACCTTGATTTTCAGGGGTGCGGCGGCCAAAGAGCCTTGCTTGGATTTTTTCATTGATGCGAACCTTTCCAGTTGCGGATGGCATGCTATTTGGGGGCTCGCTGACGGTCCAGCGGGAAGTTGGCGATGGGTTCATGCGCAGGTCCGGTTTAATTCTGCCCCTGAAAATGTGCGTGCCCCTGAAAATGTGCGCGCAATGAATGTGTTCCTGCGCCAAGGCCTCCGTCGCTGGGTTGACGCCTTGGGCCAGCGTATCCGGGGCCAGCATGACCGGGGAGAGGGCAGGGGGCTTGCCGCCAGCGCCTTGGCCGACCCGAAAAGCGGTAACCGTGCCACGGTTGAAGCCGCTGGGCTTCAGGCTCTTTCCGGCGAATATCTGGCCGCCGCCGTTACCGACCCGCTGATCGTCTTCGACGGCAACGCGTCGCTTGTGCATGCCAATGCCGCCGCGTTCGCCGCTTTTGGCGGGATTGTTCCCGGGATGGCGCTGCCCTTGCGCTTTCGCGCGCCCGAGATGCAGGCTTTGTTCGATGCCGTGCTCTCGGGGCAACCTGTGGCGGATGCGGTCGAATATGTCGAAAAGCTGCCGGTCGAGCGCAGCTACAAGGTAAGCGCGTCCGCAGTGGGGCGCGCCACGGGGCTTTATATCGTGGCCTTCAAGGACCAGAGCGAGACGCGGCGGATCGATCGGATGCGCGCCGACTTCATCGCCAATGCCAGCCACGAATTGCGCACCCCGCTGGCCTCGATCACCGGCTTTATCGAGGCGCTGCGTGGCCCCGCCCGCAACGATCCCGCCGCGCGCGAGAAATTTCTCGCCATCATGCAGGAGCAGACTGGGCGTATGGCGCGGCTGATCGACGATCTGCTCTCGCTGTCGCGGCTGGAAATGAAGCCCTATCTGACGCCGGGAAAGGAAGTCGATCTTTCAGTCGTCCTGACCGACGTCATCGATTCGCTGGCACCGCTGGCCAAGGACAACGCCGTTATCGTCGAACGGCATTTTCCCGGGAATGGGCCGTACGTTCCGGGAAATCGCGACGAGCTTTTCCAGGTTTTCGAAAACCTGCTGGAAAATGCCTGCAAATATGGCGAGGCGGGCGGCCGCGTCGAGGTCTGGCTGGCGCAAAGCAATGATGGCCCGGAACCGACCGTGGATGTCACCGTCCGCGATTTCGGGCCGGGTATCGCGGAAGAGCATATTCCCCGGATCACCGAGCGCTTTTACCGGATCGATGCCGACACCGGACGCCCGCGCAAGGGAACCGGCTTGGGCCTTGCCATCGTCAAGCACATCCTTACCCGGCACAGGGGGCGGCTTTCGGTGACCTCCGAAATCGGCAAGGGCGCCGCCTTTACCGTGCACCTGCCGGTCAAACGAGGCGCCGGCTGACGATTTTCGGATTATTCCGATGCTCGATCGAAGTGTCAGAGCGGCCAAGGCTGTTTCTTTTTTCTGTCATGCGGTTAGCGTAGACCGGTGATTTGGAACAGATCAAAATACCGGGGGGCTTTCGTTCATGCAGTTCGCGCACACGGCAAGCGCCTATGAAGGCGAACTCAAATACCTTGCCAAGCGCATCGCCGCGATGGGGGGGCATGCCGAGCGCATGGTCGAGCAGGCGATTGCAGCGCTCGTCAATGCCGATTCCAGCCTCGCCCAGAAGGTCATCGCCGACGACGTGGTTCTCGACGAAGCGCAGCGCGAGATAGACGACAAGGCGGTCATCATCATCGCGCGCCGCCAGCCAATGGCGACGGATTTGCGCGAGATCATCGGCGCGATCCGCATCTCGGCCGATCTCGAACGGGTCGGTGACCTCGCCAAGAGCATCGCCAAGCGGATGGTCGCGGTGGGTGAGGGCCGCCAGCAGACCAGCCTCTTTCGCGGCATCGATGCGCTGGCCGGCATGGCATTGGCGCAGTTGAAGGAAGTGCTGGATATTTATGCGTCGCGATCCATCGAGAAGATCGGCCTCGTGCGCGACCGCGACGACCAGATCGACGCGATGTACACCTCGCTGTTTCGCGAGCTTTTGACCTACATGATGGAAGACCCGCGCAACATCACGCCCTGCACGCATCTGCTGTTTTGCGCCAAGAATGTCGAACGCATCGGCGACCATGCCACCAATGTCGCCGAGACGATCTACTATATCGTCACCGGCGAGCAGATGCCGGCGGAGCGGCCCAAGGGCGACAAGACGGACCGGGTCATCCTGCCGCCGAAACCGCACCTTTCCTAGACTGGCTTTCATGGCCGGCCCGGAAGCGATACAATGAAGCGCCTGCTTGCCGGATTGAGCGGTATTCGTCCCGCTTCTGGAGGTTGCGATGGAATACGCCCGTAACGTCACAGCAGCGGTTCCCGCCAACGGCATCATCGCATCGAGCGTCTATGCCGGCGGCAAGCGCGTCGCCGACATTCCGATCGAGGAAGCCGGCGAATGGACGAAAAAAGAGGGCCATGTCGTCTGGATCGGCCTGCTGGAGCCGGATCGGAACCTGCTTTTGCGGGTGCAGGCCCAGTTCAATTTGCACGACCTGGCCATCGAGGATGCCGAAAATCCGCATCAGCGGCCCAAGATCGAGCAATATGGCGATGCGCTGTTCATCGTCGCCCGCACCGCGCAACTGATCGATGGCCGCGTCACCTTCGGCGAGACGCATCTTTTTGTCGGCGCCGGTTATATAATCAGCGTCCGGCATGGCCCCTCGACCTCCTACACCGCCGTGCGCCAGCATTGGGAATCGTGCCCGCATTCGCTTGTCAAGGGCGAGGATTTCGTCCTCTACGCCATCCTCGATTTCATCGTCGACAACTACATGCCGGTGCTTGAGCAGATCGAGGACGAGGTGGAGGCCATCGAAGACAAGGTGCTGCTGAAGCCCATGTCTCCGGCCGATATCGAGCGGCTCTACATGCTGCGCCGCGACCTGCTGCGGCTACGCAATGCGGCGCTGCCGCTGGTGGAAGTGTGCCGGCGGCTGACCAGTCCCGACCTGCCGCAGATCCACACCGCCATGCACCCGCTGTTTCGCGACGTCACCGATCACATCCGCACCGTGCAGGAAAAGATCGATAGTTTGCGCGAGGTGCTGGCCTTCGCCTTCGAGGCGAGCCTGCTGGTTGGTCAAAGCCAGGAAACGGCGACCACCAAGAAGCTCGCTTCATGGGCCGCCATCCTGGCGGTGCCGACCGCCTTCGCCGGCATCTACGGCATGAACTTCACCGACATGCCGGAACTCAAGATGACCTATGGCTATCCCGTCGTCCTGGCATCGATCGCCGCGATCTGCTGTTTTCTCTACTGGCGGTTCCGCAAGAATGGCTGGTTGTGAAGGGAGCGAGATAGCGAATAGCGAGTAGAACAAGGACTTGCACCGTGCGGCGCAGGATCCGTTCTATTCCCTTACCTGCTGCGGCGACGCTCCGAGGCCGGCTGGAACGCCAGGCGGGCATGATAGTTGCAATAGGGTCCGGTTTCGGCGGCGTCGTTGCCGCAGAAATGGAAGTCCTCTGAAAGCGGGTCGCCATTCGGCCATTTGCATGTCCGCTCGGTAAGCTCGACCAGGGTCAAATGCCGGGAAATCGGAACGACGACGTTCTCCGCCACCGGCCGGATGAAGCTGCGTGCCATGGGTTCGGCGTCGAACTGCGTCTGCAGCGCGGTCGCGCCGACCGAAGTGGTCACATGGCGCGCGGTGCTGGCTGCGCGTGAAACCGATTTGGTAGCGCCCGCACCCTGCTGCGCCGGCTTCTTCTGGCGCGTGGGCGCGGCGGTTGTGCGGCCGCGGCCCGAAAGCTTCAACCGATGTACCTTGCCGATCACCGCATTGCGGCTGACGCCGCCCAACTGAGCCGCAATCTGACTGGCGCTGAGGCCTTCGGCCCACAGCTTTGTCAAAAGTTCTACGCGTTCGTCAGTCCAGTTCATGCGACTGCACTCCTGTTAAGCGTACGGGGGCATGAATCCTTTCTCGACCCGGTTTTCACCGGGCAGGCACCACATATACCTAGTGATGGGGTCCGCCGCACGAAATCTAGTTATTTCTCGACTACAACTACCTTATGGGTGGACTCTGTGACAAGAGTCCCAACGGCAACACGAATCGGTTTTTTCGGTTTTCCCCAACTTGCCGGTTCGCTGTTGGACGAGATCGCCGCAAGGCCGGGCTTTCCGACCTTTTCGTTGACTTGGAGGCCGAAAAACGAGATAAGCCGCAAAGGCCGCCGCGTGGGCGGCTTTTTGATTTTTCGGTTCCGGAGACGGATATAATGAGCGGTTCGCCGATTTTCGAGACCTTTGCTCGGGCGCCTTTGGCATTCGACCATGGTGAAGGGTGCTGGCTGGTCACCACGGATGGCGAGCGATACCTCGATTTCGCCGCCGGCATCGCGGTGAATTCGCTTGGACACGCCCATCCGCATCTGGTCGCCGCCTTGACCGCGCAGGCGGCCAAGCTGTGGCATGTCTCCAATCTTTACGAAATTCCGGAACAGACCCGTCTGGCCGAGCGGCTTGTCGATGCGACCTTTGCCGATAAGGTGTTTTTCACCAATTCGGGCGCCGAGGCGCTTGAATGCGCGATCAAGACGGCGCGCCGCTATCATTACGTGTCGGGCCATCCGGAGCGTTTCCGCACCATCACCTTCGAAGGCGCTTTCCATGGCCGCACGCTGGCGACCATCGCCGCCGGCGGTCAGGAAAAATACCTCGAAGGGTACGGGCCTAAGGTCGACGGTTTCGACCAGGTTCCGTTCGACGACATCGAGGCCGTCGTAAAGGCGATCACGCCGGAGACCGCCGCCATCCTGATCGAGCCGGTGCAGGGCGAGGGCGGCCTTCGCGCCGTTCCGACGCCGACATTGAAGCGGCTTCGCGAATTGTGCGACGAGCACGGCCTGTTGCTGATCTTCGACGAAGTGCAATGCGGCGTCGGCCGCACCGGCAAACTGTTCGCGCATGAATGGGCGTGCGTGACCCCGGACCTGATGGCTATCGCCAAGGGCATTGGCGGCGGCTTTCCCATGGGTGCCTGCCTTGCCACCGAGGAAGCCGCAAGCGGCATGACCGCCGGCGTCCACGGCACCACTTTCGGCGGCAATCCGTTGGCCATGGCCGTCGGCAATGCCGTGCTCGACGTGGTGCTGGAAGACGGCTTTCTCGAAGAAGTGCAGCGCAAGGCGCTGTTGATGAAGCAGGGTCTGGCCGCCGTGGCCGATGAATTCCCGAGCGTCATCGAAGGTATTCGGGGTTCCGGCTTGATGCTCGGCCTGAAATGCGTCCTGCCGAACAAGGACGTGAACACGGCGTTGCGCAGCCAGCATCTGCTGGCCGTTCCGGCCGGCGACAACGTCATCCGCCTGCTGCCGCCGCTCACCGTCACCGATGCGGAAATCCACGAGGCGCTGGCCCGTATCCGCGCCGGCGCCGCGAGCATGGCCGAACACGCCGCCAGCATGGCCGAACGCGCCGCCGTCGCCGCCAAGTAACGGAATTCCTTGATGACCCTTCGCCATTTTACCGATCTTTCCACCGTTTCGGAAAGCGATCTGCGCGCCATGTTGAACGATGCGGTTGCGCGCAAAACCCGTCTCAAGGCTGGCGAGCGGTCGAAGCCGCTCGAGGGCAAGGTGCTGGCGATGGTCTTCGACAAGCCTTCGACGCGCACGCGCGTTTCCTTCGACGTCGGCATGCGCCAGCTCGGCGGCGAGACGATCATGCTGACGGGTACGGAAATGCAGCTTGGCCGTTCCGAAACCATCGCCGACACGGCCAAGGTCCTGTCGCGTTATGTCGATGCGATCATGATCCGCACCACGTCGCACGACCGGATGGTCGAACTGACCGAAAACGCTACCGTTCCTGTCATCAACGGCCTGACCGACGATACGCATCCCTGCCAGATCATGGCTGACGTGCTGACTTTCGAGGAGCATCGCGGCCCGGTTGCCGGCAAGACCTTTGCCTGGACCGGCGACGGTAATAATGTGCTGCATTCGCTGCTGGAAGCTTCGGCCCGACTGCGGTTCAACCTGAACATCGCCGTACCCAATGGCAGCGAGCCGGAACAGAAGTTCGTCGACTGGTCCCAAGCGAATGGCGGCGTGGTTCGCTTTTTCCGCTCGGCCGAGGAAGCGGTCGACGGGGCGGACTGCGTCGTCACCGACAGCTGGGTGTCGATGGGCCAGGAGCATCGGGCGCGCGGCAACAACGTCTTCCTGCCCTATCAGGTCAATGCGGCGCTGATGGCGAAAGCCAATCCGGATGCGCTGTTCATGCACTGCCTGCCGGCGCATAGGGGTGAGGAAGTGACCGACGAGGTCATGGACGGCCCGCAATCGGTAGTGTTCGACGAGGCGGAAAACCGCCTCCACGCGCAAAAGGCCGTGCTTGCGTGGTGCCTTCGCGCTTGAATCGCGGCCGCACGGTGCCTATCTGCGGCCCATCACCGCAAAAATGGGCCGATGGAGCCGTGCTGTTGCAAGAACAGCCGGGCTGGCGGCCGGAGACGTGCCATGCTGGAAGCCATTCAAGTGACTGAACACGGACCCAAACTCGGCGAATTCGGCTATGCCGGCGACGACCATGTCGTACCGTTCGAGGTCGATTCGCTCGATGCGCGCGGCCGCGCCGTGCAGTTGGGCGAAATGCTCGACGGAATCCTTTCGCGCCACGACTATCCCGAGCCGGTTGCCCGCCTTTTGGCGGAGGCCTGCGTGCTGGCCGTCCTGCTCGGCACATCGTTGAAATTCCAGGGCAAGTTCATCCTGCAGACCCGTACCGACGGGCCGGTCGACATGCTTGTCGCGGATTTTTCCACGCCGCATGCGCTGCGCGCCTATGCCCGCTACGATGCGGATAGGCTGGAAGCGTTGATGGCGGTTGGCGAAAGTTCGCAGCAGACGCTGCTCGGCAACGGCGTTCTGGCGCTGACTGTCGACCAGGGCGAGCACACGCAGCGCTATCAGGGCATCGTCTCGCTCGACGGCGTGACGCTGGAAGCGGCGGCGCGCACCTATTTCCGCCAGTCGGAACAGATACCGACCGACCTGAAACTGTCGGTGGCGAAGCTGGTGGTGCCGGGCGCGCGCGAACAGTGGCGCGCGGGCGGCATGCTGGTGCAGTTCCTGCCGGAATCGACGGAGCGGATGCGGCTACCGGACCTGCCCGGTGGCGATGGCGATGAAACCTCCGTTCATGCGGATAACGCCTGGCTGGAAGTGCAGGCGCTGCTTGCGACGGTCGAGCCGACCGAACTGATCGACCCGACCGTCGGTACGGAGCGATTGCTCTATCGCCTGTTCCACGAGCATGGCGTGCGCGCCTTCGATGGCGTCCGCGTCGCCGACCAGTGCTCCTGCTCGAGGGACAAGATCCAGGGCATCCTCCAGGGATTTTCCGCCGAGGAAATCAAGGAAAGCACGCGCGACGGTAAGATCGAGGTGGCGTGCGAATTCTGTTCGACGGAGTATGAATTCGATCCGTCGGAATTCGACGCGAAGTAAATTCTCTTCTCCCCCGGCACCGGGGGAGAAGCTCAGTTCACCGTTCTTTTCGAGTCCGGCAGGTCGAGCGAGAAGGCGGGGATGTCGATGTCGAACGTCTCGCCTTTGCCGTCGTGCATCGTATAGCGCCCGACCATGATGCCGGACGGGGTGGCTAGCGGGCAGCCGGACGAATATTGATAGCTGTCGCCGGGGTTCAATTCGGGCTGTTCGCCGACGACGCCTTCGCCCCTTACTTCCTCGACCCGGCCCGTGCCGTCGGTGATGCGCCAGTAGCGCGACAGCAACTGCACGGGGCTGTCCGATTGGTTGTCGATGGTAACCCGATAACCCCAGACATAGTGGCCCTCCGAGGGATCGGAACGATCCTCCAGATAGAACGGCTCGACCTGTACCTCGATGCCACGGGTCGTCGCGCTGTACAGGTTTCGGCGGCTCACACCTTTGCTCTTTTCGCCAAAGCGATCATCGTTTTCCGTTTTCTTGTTCGAGCATGATCTTGTCCGAAAACCGGTTTCCGCTTTTCAGGGTCATGCTCTGGCAAGCGCCTGGTCGATGTCCTCCAGCAGATCGTCGACGTCTTCCAATCCGATGGAGAACCGCAGCGTGCCGTCGCCGATGCCGAGTTCGGCGCGCGCCTCGTCGGTCAGGTTTTTGTGCGTCGTCGTTGCCGGATGCGTAATCAGGCTTTTGGCGTCGCCGAGATTGTTGGAAATCAGCACGATGTCGAGTGCGTTCTGGAAGGCGAAGGCGGCCTGCTTGCCGCCCTTGATGTCGAGGCAGATCAGCGTCGAACCGCCGGCCATCTGCTTCTTGACGATCTCCGCCTGCGGATGGTCGGCGCGCCCCGGATAGATGACGCGCGCGATTTCCGGCCGCTCGGCGAGGAAATCCGCGATTCTGCCGGCGCTTTGCGTCTGGTGCGCGACGCGGATCGGCAACGTCTCCAGCCCCTTCAGCAGCGTCCATGCGTTGAACGGCGACAGGCTCGGGCCGGTATGGCGGAAATAATTGTGCAGGTTCTCGTCGATCCAGTCCTTGTCGGACAGGATGATGCCGCCAAGGCAGCGGCCTTGCCCGTCAATGTGCTTGGTTGCCGAATAGACGACGACATGCGCGCCAAGTTCCAGCGGCTTCTGCTGCAAGGGCGTAGCGAACACATTATCGACCACCAGCCGCGCGCCGATCGATCGCGCCAGCGAAGCGACGGCTGCGATATCGACGACTTCCAGCGTCGGGTTGGTCGGGCTTTCCAGGAAGAACAGCTTCGTGTTGGGCCGAACCGCCTGTTCCCAGTTGGCGATGTCCTTGCCGTCGACCAGTGTCGCTTCGATGCCGTATTTCGGCGCCAGCGTTTCGACGATCCAGCGGCAGGAGCCGAAGACCGCGCGCGCCGCCAGAATGTGATCGCCGGCATTCAGGCCGCACAGGACCGCTGCCGCAACTGCTGCCATGCCGGACGCGGTGGCGCGGGCGTCTTCGGCCCCTTCCAGCGCGCACATGCGCTTTTCGAACATATCCACGGTCGGGTTGGCGTAGCGCGAATAGATGAAGCCGGGTTCCTCGCCCTTGAAGCGCGCTTCGGCGGCCTCGGCGGTCGGATAGACATAGCCTTGGGTGAGGAAAATCGCTTCGGACATTTCGCCGAACTGCGAGCGAAGCGTGCCCGAATGCACGAGTTGGGTGGCCGGCTTCCAGTTACGCTTATTTTCGATGGTCATGGGCGTGCCTTAAAAACAAAAAAACCGGTCGCGGAAATCGCCACCGGTCCATGCTGCCTCGCGGCCGACGGTCCCTTAGCGACTTGTTTAACGTGGCTGCAAGCCGACCGGCCAAATCACCACGGGATAACGCCCTTTATTCCTCGCTTTTGCTTGCGTCAACCGCCCCGCTTATTAAGAAATTTGGGGGAACTATGACATCTGGGCCAGACTGCGGAGTGGACCTTTGCGCAAGACAGGCATTCTTCCCGACCAAGACATTGCGGCGCTGTTTCAATCGGGCGCGCTTAAGAGCGAGCGTCCGCTTGACGGCGACCAGATTCAGCCGGCAAGCCTCGACTTGCGGCTGGGCAAAAAAGCCTGGCGCGTGCGTGCCTCCTTCCTGCCCGGCCCTAATCATACCGTCGCCGACAAGCTCGACCGGCTCAAGCTGCACGAGATCAATCTGAGCGAGGGATCGGTGCTGGAAACCGGCTGCGTCTATATCGTGCCGCTGATGGAAAGCCTGGCGCTGCCGGCGGAGATTTCCGCTTCGGCCAATCCGAAAAGCTCGACTGGCCGCCTCGACATCTTCACCCGCGTCATGACCGACCACGGCCACGAGTTCGACAAGATAGCCGCCGGCTATCATGGCCCGCTCTATCTGGAAGTCAGCCCGCGCACGTTTCCCATCGTCGCCCGCGCCGGTTCGCGGCTGTCGCAAATCCGGTTTCGCACCGGTAACGCGCTGCTGTCGGAAGCCGAGTTGAATGAACTGCACCGCACTGAAATGCTGGTCGCCACCGAGCCGCCGAACATTTCGGGCGGCGGCATCGCGCTGTCTATCGATCTAGCCGGCGACGAGAACGGGCTGGTCGGCTATCGCGGCAAGCACTACACCGGCCTTGTCGACGTCGACAAGCGCGCGGCCCACGACGTCGTCGATTTCTGGGAGCCGCTCTACAAGCGCCGCGATGGCGAACTGGTGCTCGACCCCGACGAATTCTACATTCTCGTCAGCCGCGAAGCAGTGCATGTGCCGCCGCTCTACGCCGCCGAGATGACGCCTTTCGATCCGCTGGTCGGCGAATTTCGCGTCCACTATGCCGGCTTCTTCGATCCCGGTTTCGGCCATTCGGCCGCCGGCGGCACCGGCAGCCGCGCCGTGCTGGAAGTGCGCAGCCACGAAGTGCCGTTCATCCTCGACCACGGCCAGATCGTCGGCCGGCTGGTCTACGAGCACATGCTGGTCCGACCGAAGGCGCTCTATGGCACCGATCTAGGCTCCAACTATCAGGCGCAGGGCCTGAAGCTGTCAAAGCACTTTCGGGCCGCCAGCTAAAGCACCTTCACTGCGACATTCGTCGGCGCCTCGATCTCGATCGAATTGCGCAGCGGCAGGCCGAACGCCTTTGCCTCGATCTCGAACATGTCGTCGGCTCTGGTGGTGATGCCGTCGGCGAAGGACAGCGTTGCGGTGCCGAACATATGCACATGCACGTCGCCCGGCTGGCGGAAGGCCGAATATTTGAAGTGATGGTATTCGAGATTGGCGATCGAGTGGGACATGTTCGTCTCGCCCGACAGGAAGGGCTTTTCCCAAAACACCTCGCCGTCGCGGATAATGCGCGATGAACCGCGAATGTCGGCAGGCAGGTTGCCGACAAGGATTTCCGGCCCGAAGGACGCGTTGCGCAGCTTGGAATGGGCCAGGTAAAGGTAGTTCACCCGTTCGGTGACGTGATCGGAAAATTCGTTGGAGAGCGTGAAGCCGACGCGGAAGGGTTGGCCGTCGTCGCCGATGATGTAGATGCCGGCAATCTCGGGTTCTTCGCCGGCGTCGGCGGCAAAGGCCGGCGAGACCAGCGGCGCGCCCGGCGCCACCGCCATGGTGCCGTTGCCCTTGTAGAACCACTCCGGCTGCACGCCGGGTATTCCGCCCTGAGGCTTGCCGCCTTCGAGCCCCATGCGGAACATCTTCATGGAATCCGTCAGTTGCTCCTCGCCCTCCGCGCTGAGCTTCTTGTGCATGCTGTCGCGCGTCGCCGCCGATCCAAGGTGGGTCAGCCCGGTGCCGGTGAGGTGCAGGTGTGCCGGGTCCGGATGGTTGATCGGCGAGAGCACCCGGCCCTTCTTGTACGCGCTTTCGAGGTCGACGGTCTCGCCCAGGCCCTTGCGCTCTATCAGCGCCGCAAGGCCAAGGCCTGTGCGCGCCGCTTCCAGCGCCAGCGAATAGACGCTGCGCGCGCCGTTGACGATGCGCGCCTTGCCGCCTTCGCGCGCGGCTACCCGGATCGTTTCACTCTCGTCGAGGATTTGGGAAATCAGCATGGCAGCTCTTTCTCTCCATAGTCGCAGGTCGCGCGGCAATCGTTGCCCTGCACGGCGCGCGAAGCTCGCGCCATGACCGGCTGTTCATGTGGAGCGCCCTTGCTCCGTTCGGGGTTATGGGTCCGGTGGCTCCCGGCTCAGTTCTTGTTCTTGTTGTAGACGTCGAAGACGACCGCACCGAGCAGCACCAGCCCCTTGATGACCTGTTGCCAGTCGATGTTGACGCCCATGATCGACATGCCGTTGTTCATCACGCCCATGATGAACGCACCGATGACAGCGCCCGCGACCTGACCGGCGCCGCCGGCCATCGAGGCGCCGCCGATGAACACGGCCGCGATCACGTCGAGTTCGAAGCCGAGGCCGGCCTTCGGCGTCGCCGTATTGAGGCGCGCGGCGAAGATCAGGCCGGCAAGGGCCGACAGCACGCCCATGATGATGAACACGTAGAAGGTCAGCCGCTCGGTCTTGATGCCGGACAGGGCGGCCGCCTTGACGTTGCCGCCCATGGCGTAGATGCGCCGGCCGATGGTCATGCGCTTGGTCAGGAACACGAACAGCGCGATCAGGATGCCCATGACGATCAGCACGTTGGGCAGGCCGCGATAAGACGCCATCATGGTGGTGAGGAACAGGATCACCCCCGAGAGGATGACGTTCTTGACAACGAACAGAGCGAACGGCTCGGCCTCGTAGCCATGGCTCTCGCGGTTGCGTCGGCTCTTCAGCGCGAAATTGAGCATGGCGGCGACGATCGCGATGCCGATCACCAGCGTCGTTGCATGCAGCTTGGTGGCGCCGAGCGTGATTGGGCCGATGACGTCCGGGATGAAGCCGGCTGAAAGCAACTGGAATTCGCGCGGGAACGGCCCGACCGACATGCCGCCCAGAAGCCACAGCGCCAGCCCCTTGAACACCAGCATGCCGGCCAGCGTGACGATGAAGGAGGGTATCTTCAGATAGGCGATCCAGTAGCCCTGGCTGGCGCCGATGACGCCGCCGGCGATCAGGCAGATCAGCCCGGCCAGGAACGGGTTCATGTGGTATTGCACCATCAAGACGGCAGCGATGGCGCCGACGAAGCCGGACACCGAACCGACCGAAAGGTCGATATGCCCGGCGACGATGACCAGAAGCATGCCGAGCGCCATGATGATGATGTAGCTGTTCTGCAGCACGATGTTGGTGAGGTTCACCGGCTTGAACAAGACGCCATTGGTGAAATACTGGAAGAACAGCATGATCAGGATAAGCGCGATCACCAGCCCATAGTCGCGCAGATTTTCCTTGAGCGCGCTCATGGCGGAAGCGCGCGCATTGCGTTCGGCGTTCGGAAGGGTGTCGGTGCTCATGATGCTGCCTTTGCTTCCGCGTGGACGATTGCCCGCATGATCTTTTCCTGCGACGCTTCCTTGGCCGCCATCTCGCCGACGATGCGGCCCTCGTTCATGACGTAGATGCGGTCGCAGATGCCGAGCAGTTCGGGCATTTCGGACGAGATGACGAGGACGCCTTTGCCCTCGTCCGCCAGCCGGTTGATGATGGTGTAGATCTCGTATTTCGCGCCGACATCGATGCCGCGCGTCGGCTCGTCGAGGATCAGCATGTCGGGGCTGGAAAACAGCCACTTCGACAGCACCACCTTCTGCTGGTTGCCGCCGGAAAGGTTGCCGGTGATCTGGTAGACGCTGGACGAGCGGATATTGGTCTTCTTGCGATAGTCGTTGGCGGCGTTGAGTTCGCGCATTTCGTCAAGCACGCCGGCAGAGGATACGGCTTTCAAATTGGCGATGGTGATGTTGTGCTTGATATGGTCGATGAGGTTGAGGCCGAAAGTCTTGCGGTCCTCGGTCGCATAGGCGATGCCGTGGGCAACGGCGCGGTCGACGCTCGACGTATCGATTTTCTTGCCGTGCAGGAACACGTCGCCGCTGATGCCCTGGCCGTAGCTCCTGCCGAAGACGCTCATGGCGAATTCGGTGCGGCCGGCCCCCATCAGGCCGGCGATGCCGACGACTTCGCCCTTGCGAACGGAAAGGTTGACGCCCTTCACCACCTGGCGGTCGCAATGTTGCGGATGATGGACGACCCAGTTCTTCACCTCGAAGATGGTCTCGCCGATGTTTGGCGTACGCGCCGGAAAACGGTCGTCGAGCGAGCGGCCGACCATCGAGGTAATGATACGCGCTTCGCTGATGTCGTGCGGATCGAGCGTCTCGATGGTCTTGCCGTCGCGCAGGATGGTGATGCGGTCGGCGACCTTGTCGATCTCGTTCAGCTTGTGGGAAATCAGGATCGAGGCGATGCCCTTCTGCTTGAAGTCGACCAGCAGCGACAACAGCGCGTCGCTGTCCTTTTCGCTCAAGGAGGCGGTCGGCTCGTCGAGGATCAAGAGCTTGACCTCTTTCGACAGCGCCTTGGCGATCTCGACCAGTTGCTGCTTGCCGACGCCGATATTGGTGATGAGCGTGTCGGGGTCTTCCTTGAGGCCGACGCGGGCGAGAAGCTTGGATGCACGCGAGCGCACCAGGTTCCAGTCGATTATGCCGTTATGCGCCTGCTCGTTGCCGAGGAAGATGTTTTCGGCAATCGACAGCAACGGCACCAGCGCCAGTTCCTGGTGGATGATGACGATGCCGACCTTCTCGCTGTCATGGATGCCGCCGAACCGGCATTCCTGGCCGAGAAAGCGAATGTCGCCGGAATAGGCGCCGTGCGGATAGACGCCCGAGAGCACCTTCATCAGCGTGGATTTGCCGGCGCCGTTCTCGCCGACGATGGCGTGTATCTCACCCTCCCGGACATCCAGGTTGACGTCCTGAAGAGCCTTGACGCCGGGAAAGGTCTTGGTGATGCCGCGCATCTCCAGAATGGTCTTTTCCATTGCGGAAACCCATTTTTGCCAGAGCGTCCCGACTTCACCCAAATGGTGCGCGAAACCGGCCGGATCGAACTCGGCAGATGATACAGAAGGGAAGCGGGATTGAAAGGGGTTCCGCCAAGGGCGAAACCCCTCCAGAGGGTTGCTTACTGCAGGTCTTCGGCCTTGACGTAGCCCGAGTCGACCACTTTTTCCTTGTAGTTGGACTTGTCGACTTCATACGGGGTCAGAAGCACCGACGGCACCACCTTGACGCCGTTGTTGTAGGTCTTGGTGTCGTTGACCTGCGAAGGCTCCTTGCCCTGCATGACTTCGTCGACGAGGCCGGCCGTCACCTTGGCAAGCTCGCGGGTGTCCTTGTAGACGGTCGAATACTGTTCGCCCGCTATGATCGCCTTGATCGAGGGGACTTCCGCGTCCTGGCCGGAAATGATCGGCCATGGCTGGTCGGCGGTGCCGTAACCGACGCCGCGCAGCGACGAGATGATGCCGCGCGACAGGCCGTCATAGGGCGCCAGAACCGCATCGACGCGGCTGCCGTCCGAGTAGTTGGCCGAAAGCAGATTGTCCATGCGCGCCTGCGCAACCGCGCCGTCCCAGCGCAGCGTGCCGACCTTGTCCATGCCCATCTGGCCCGACTTGACGACGAAATCGCCCTTGTCGATCAGTGGCTGGAAGACGCTCATCGCGCCGTCGTAGAAGAAGAAGGCGTTGTTGTCGTCCGGCGAGCCGCCGAACAGTTCGAGGTTGAACGGCCCCTTCTTTTCCGGGTAGCCAAGACCCTTGAGGATCGAATTGGCCTGCAGCACGCCGACCTGGAAATTGTCGAAAGTGGTGTAGTAGTCGACATTCGGGCTGTCGCGGATGAGGCGGTCATAGGCGATGACCTTGACGCCCTTGTCGTGCGCCTGCTGCAGCACGGCCGACAGGGTGGTGCCGTCGATCGAAGCGATGATCAGCACCTTGGCATCCTTGGTCACCATGTTCTCGATCTGGGCGAGCTGGTTGGGGATGTCGTCTTCGGCAAACTGGAGATCGGTCTTGTAACCCTTCGCTTCCAGCGCCTTGACCAGTTCGTTGCCGTCACTGATCCAGCGCAACGAAGACTTGGTCGGCATGGCGATGCCCACGGTACCCTTGTCCTGGGCTTGTGCCTGTACCGAATAGGTCGTGGCCGCGAGGCCTACCGTCAATGCGGCGATTAACGTCCGGATGATTTTCACGTTCACTGTCTCCCTGGTTGTTGCGCGAGGCGACGCGCCTGACGGCTGCGCAATTCAGGCAGCGCGCCGACGCGCCCCGCCATTGTGTCGATATTCGGTATCCTCCCGGCCGTGCGTCAGTAATTTCAATCGATGCGATAGTCTTCGCCATCGACCGGTGCTGCGCAAGGCACGCGAAATTTGTGTTGCATTGCCATAACTGTCAAATGCGATCTACGATGATTGGTATATCGGAAATGATATGGATAGGCCGGGGATACAGGCTTACCACTGACGTTTGGAGGGGAGATCGGTATGGCTGCTTTTCGAAACCAGGATGGGGCTACCGCCAAGCTCGACAGATTTTCGGGCGGTGGCGAAACCCTGCTGCGCAGCGGCCTGAGCCTGCGCCACATGCGCATGATCGTGGCGCTGGACGACCATGGCCGCGTCAGCGCGGCTGCCCAGGTGATGAACATCTCGCAGCCGGCGGCGTCGCGCATCATTGCGGAAATGGAAGCCATCCTCGACGTGAAGCTGGCCGAACGGCTGCCGCGCGGCGTCGCGCTGACGCCCTATGGCAAGGCGCTGGCGCGGCGGGCGCGCTCGATCCTGCTCGAAATGCGCGAGGCGGGCCGCGATATTTCAGAACTCAAGGCGGGCAAGGGCGGTTCGGTGTTCCTGGGCGCGGTGACGGCCCCGGCAATCGAACTGGCCGTGCCGGCGATCCGGGAAATCCGCCGCCTCTATCCGCGCATCGAAATCACCATGCAGGTCGAGACATCCAACGTGCTGGCGCGCGAACTGGTCGCCAGCCGCCACGATTTCATCATCGCCCGCATTCCCGACGATCTCAATCCGCGCCTGTTCGAATCGCGCGTGATCGGCATCGAGAAGGCCTGCCTGATCGTCCGGCGCGGCCATCCCCTCACAAGCCGGGGCGCGGCCGTGCGGCTTGAACAGACCGGCGCTTACGATTGGGTCTTCCAGTCGGGTGGATCGCCGCTGCGCCAGGCGATGGAGGCGAATTTCCTCAACCGCAACATCGCCTTGCCGGAACGGATTTTGAACACAAGCTCGCTGTTGCTGACGCTGGTCATGGTGGCGCAGTCCGACGCCATTGCACCGGTGTCCATTCAGGTGGCGAAGTTCATCCAGAGTCCCGAAGGACTGGCCGGCGCGATCGACATCATCCCGACGGAATTCGACATCGAGGTCCGGCCCTACAGCCTGATTACGGTCCGCAACCGCGTACTCTCGCCTGCGGCCAAGATGCTGTATGATTCCATCTTGCGCCAGGTGGGGTAGCTGCCCGCTTCCGACTTAGTTGAGTTCGTAGCGGACGCCGAGGCGCAGGGCATGGAAGTCGAAGCCGTTGTCGCGGATCTGCTCGCCCTTGGCTCCGAACGCCTTGTCTGCGGCGTCATAGGCGAATGCCTTGCCGCTTCCGACCCGCGTATATTTGTAGCCGGCGTCGAGCAGGAAATGGTCGGAAAGACGATAAGACAGGCCGGCCATGGCCGAGCCGGCAAGCCGCCAACTGCTCAGCCCCTCATTGGTTGCCGTGTAGGGCGTGTAGCCCGGCTGGCAGAGCGCGCAGACTTCCTGCACGCTAAGCTTGCCATAGTCCACGAAGGCCGCGCCGATGCCGAGGCCCACATAGGGCGTGATCGCTCCCCACGCCGGCAGATCGACATAGGCGTTGAGCATCGGCGCCCACACATTGGCGGAAGCCTGGTTTTCATAATGGCAATCGGCGCCCATCGGCAACGCATGCTGCGGGTCCGTCTTGATCATGTAGGGGCAATCCGTGCCGCCCGAAATCTTGGCGTGGAAAAAGTCGAGCGTTGCGTCGGCGCGGAGATAATCGTTGAAGCGGTAGCCAACACCGCCGCCGAGGCTTGCAGCGCCGCCGAAATCGAGATGGTCGTAGCGGAAGGTGCCATCGATCCCTTCCACGCCCGGAAACTGGTTGTAGAAATCCCAGTCTCCCTCGTTGCGCGACTTGAACACGTAGCCGACGTCGCCCCGTATGTACCATCCCGAATAGGGGGCAGGCTGGACGACCGGCGGCGGTGCTTCCTCGACATAGAGGTCGGCGGCAAGAACGGGGGCGCTCATCACCAGCGCGACAGCCAGCGTTGTCATGCGTGTTGCGAAAGTCATGTCGACTACCTGTGTCTTGACGGCGCAGACATCGTGCCGTTCCAAAAGTGCGTAGCCGCACTATCAGGCCAGTATGGTTAACAAGCGATAAAGCCTTCGCTCGACATTCGAGGGGACGACACGCCAGCGGGAAAAGAACCCGCGCGTTCAGCTTGGGAAGCCGGTTGTATTCACCAATAGGAAGCAGCACACCGGCAAGCCAACCATTGGCTTTCCCGAAATTACGAAACGCAAGTCGCCGCAAACATTGGAAGAGCAGGCCCGAAATTTGATTGTGTCTTCATAGCCGCATGCCGGCTGCGTCAAACAAGAATACGCGGGCGGCATTCAGGCCGATGATGCTCGTTTCGCCGACCGCAGGTCTGGCGTTCCCTTGGCTTTGGACGGTTATCATCGAACCGTCGGCGAGCACCGCATGAAAATAGGTGACGTTTCCGAGGCATTCGACGAGCGTCACCTGGCCTGGCTTCGACCTAGTCGTGCGTCACATAGATCATCGTCGTGCCGAGTTGCTGATGCAGGCGCGCGATTTCTATGCGCATCTGCACGCGCAGTTCGGCATCGAGGTTCGACAGCGGTTCGTCGAACAGGAATATATCGGGCTGGCGCACGATGGCGCGGCCGATGGCGACGCGCTGGCGCTGCCCCGGAGAGTTCGCGCGGCTTGCGGTTCAAATAGGCTTCGAGGTGCAGGATTTTTGCCGCCTCCGCCACTTTGCGCTCGATCTCCGCCTTGGGGCGCTTGGCCATCTCCAGCGGAAAGTGAGGTGGACCCGCCTGCTGAGACAGTTTGGCGGGCGGCTTGGCTAAGGTGGATCGGGTTGTTTCTACGCCGCCAACTGCTCCGTCATTTCCGCCATAGCATAGACTTCGTCGGGC